>JAILFH010000001.1 GCA_024697645.1 Prevotella sp. | reverse complement strand
ACTTCTCGCCCAGCTTCGTAAAGCCCTGAGCCTTAAAGATCTGTCCCTGTACCTTGTGTACGAATGCGCCTTCTGAGAGGCCTGTTACGAAGAACTGCAATGCTTCGATTGATTTCTGTTTGTCCATAATATGATTTTTTTAAGTGAATTATAATGTTATATGTTATCACGCTGCAAAATTACACCTCATCATTCATACCATTGCAAGCCCAAACGAAACAAAAACCGACTGAAACGAAACAAATAAATCCCCATTCACTCAGATGGTTAGCCACACAACCTTACTAAATTATAGAGATAGGCCATATCGCTAATTCAATTTTTCCCCTGAATAATCTGTTTTTTGAAACATATCTTGAAGTGTTTTAATAATCAAACACAACAAAATCGGCATTCATTTTTATGTAATTGCCGATTATATACCAAGTTTAATATTCTATGATGAACTATTTTTCTATAAAAATGTCATATGTGATGTCATTATTTTCCTCTATTTTGCTTTTATCCCCACAAAAATCTTCATCGTTGAACAATTCCATTGCCAACTGATGTCTGGGTTTCTTCTTGACATAGTCACCCATAGGTTTGCTTCCGTGCTTGAAACGCTTGATGATGGTGGCGATGGCTTCGTCGCCAATGTCAACGCCTATCCACTGCCGACCGAGTTGTTCGGCTGCCACGAGCGTTGTGCCTGACCCAGCAAAGCAGTCGAGTACAAGGTCGCCGGGGCGTGAGGATGTTTCTATAATGCGCTTGAGCATGTCGATGTTTTTCTCCGTCGGATAGCCTGTGATAAGCGTGTTCTGATTGTTGACGTCAAGATAGTCGAGCCAAATGTCCTGAACGGGCACGCCGTTGCTTTGGTCGAGGTAAACCTTGCGGCGCGGATTTCCGTTTGACGACCAGTAAATCTCGCCGCGAGCGTCCATTTCGTCAAGCTTGTCGGGCGTGAACTGCCAGTGCTTGCCCTTCGGCGGCATCATCCCGCGCCAGGTTGTGCCTGTCGCACCGTTCCTCGTGCCGGGGGCGTGTATGGGTACTCGCTTGTAGCGGCGGCCTGTTCCTTCCTCTATGAACGGGTATTCTTTCAGCATCTTCTCGTCGCTCCATTCCTCGTATGGGCGGTTCCAAACAGTCTCGTCGGCCTTGCTATAGAAAAGGATGTAGTCGGAAATGTTGCCGTAGGTCTTGCGGGTGAAATTCTTCGACTTGCACTTCTTGCGCGTTATCATACCCTTGAAGTTCTGGATGCCGAAAATCTCGTCCATCATCACCTTGACATGGAAAACCATGTTGCTGTCGAGGTGAACGTAGATGGAGCCTTCACGCGAGAGCAGACGATGCATCAGTTCGAGCCGTTTGCGAATGAAAGAGAGGTAGCTCTCCAGCGTGAAGCGGTCGTCGTAGGCATGTTTGAAGTCGCGAGTCTCAAATGCGCCGCCCGTGTTGTAAGGCGGATCTATGTAAATGAGTGTCACCTTGCCGCAGACCTTCTCGTCGTCCAGCAGAGCCGTGAGCACGTCGATGTTGTCGCCATGATAGAGACGTTTGATGTCGTTGCCGTTGTGCATCTTAGTCTGTCGGAACTGAATATTTATTTTAGGGACGAGAGACAATGGCTTTCCTTCCCGATTAATGGGTAAAACTCCTACTGCCATAGTTTTTTACTTCTTTGTGAGCCACTTGGCGGTAAGACGCTCGTTGAACATGCGAAGGGTAAGCACCATCACCTTGGCTGGGTCGATTTTCTCCAAGTTGGAATAGTCATTCCACATTGAGCCAAGCAAAAGTCCGGGACCATCGTTTACAAATATAACCTTCGTGGAGAGTTTATGCTGCTTGGTATATCCCAATATCTCTTTTGCGCAATTCGAGTAGCCACCTGTACGGTCGTCCTCCTGTGCACCGCCACGGTCTCCGTCGTATCGGGCAAGTCCAATGGCAAGAACACGGCCTTTATGGTCCTTAATGACAAAATCAACGGGGCGCGTCGGATTTGGGTAGTCCTCGAAAACGGTCTGCATCTGAATATCTGCACCAGCTCGAACCGGGCCTTCGATAACAAGATTGGGCATTGAAGTCTGGAACATATTGAAGAACCGCTCAGTCAAGTCGTAGCCCTTCTGTCCACGGTCTTTGTACTCCCAAAGTACGGCGCAAAGAGCCTCGTCGGGCAAAGGACGGCTGTCGAAAGCGGCCTGAACGCGGTCGATGGTTCTGAAATTCTTGCCATACTTTTCGCAGACCATCGGAATCATCGATTTCTTCTTAAGCATCTCAACAGGCGTTTGTGGCGACACATATTTGCGGAAAACGCGATAGAGCTGGACGCGCATCCAACCCTGTTTCACGTCAGTAATCTGCTGTAACAGCCTAACCGATGACTCGGACGATTTTAAAAGCTGACCGAACGTTACGAGCACGGGCTTGTAGAGTTCGCAAGCGTCCTGCAATATGTCGGGATAGAATTCGCCGTTGGCCATCGTAATCCAGTTCGGCGCATCTTTCTTATAGTCTGCAAATGATTTCATATCTGTTCTTGATTTAAATTTTGACGGCAAAGATACACATTATTTTTCATAGTATTCTCTATTTTTTTCTATTAAAGATAAAAAGCAAATTCTGATGAATCATTCCCATAAAAAGTAGTATTTTTGCACCATTTATGTATACACTAAAGGAATTTTGGCAACTAAGAAACCTGCCTGTACCCGAAGGGGAGTGGGACGGGAACGTCATCTGCCTGGAAACCAACGTGGAATGGACCTTCGGCGCTAACGAGACGCACGGTTTCCTGTCGTGCTACACTTTTACGATTGTCACTCGCGGCTGGGTTACCCTATTATATAATAACCGCGAACTGACGCTGCACGAGGGCGACCTTTATACCTATTCGCCCGGCTTCGAGGTTACCGTCCTCTCGTCCTCCAGTGACTACAGCGGCATCTGCCTGCTGGCCGATGAGCACTTCACGCTCAGTCTGCCCACGGTGCGCGACGCCATCCGCACGGCCTATTTCTCGGTGGTGGAACTCACCTCGCCCGTGCTGCC
>JAILFH010000115.1 GCA_024697645.1 Prevotella sp. | reverse complement strand
TTATGATGTAAATTATTGATTATCAGTTAATTAAACATAATTATAAAGCACCTAAAACGCAACCCAAAAAATTAAGCTATTTATTGCTTGATACAACTATACTCAAACGTACTTTTCAACTAAATTGCAGAAGAACCTTTTCGGTTGAAAGTTTTATGCCTTTTTTCTGAAAAGGTTGACAGTCAATTTCCTGTACAAGTTGCCAGTGTTCCTGCAGTACGAAGATTATTGATAGGTGATACTTTGGATAATCTGACCTGGGTCGACAATCGAAATCGAGATGATGTGCTGGCTGATAGTCTTGTCGATGGGTAACTTCAGGATGAACTCTTTTCGGTTTTCGAGCACTTGTATTTTCCACTCGCGCCCCCATTCCTTGAATACGTTCTCGCAGACAACGGCCTTTCCCTTGTCAACGCTGACCGAAAAGCGGTTGCTTTGGTCGGTAGCGACAGGCCACATAGGAACCACCGAAATACATAGATTGATAGAGTCTGCATTGCTGGGCAGGGTCTCTCCGGGAATGGCGATATCGATGCTGCCTGCGGCTTTCTGGTCGAGTGGCTGGCCTAATTGAAGGGCTTTCCAGTCGGTACCTATACCGTCCAACAGTCGGAATGGCGCAGTCACGTTGAGCGATGAGAGTTGAATCTTATGTCGGAACTCCTGATGGCGTTGGTTGTCGGGCAGTCTGAATTCATCAGTGGGTTTGTCGGTGAACTGAGGCATCTGGTGATAGAGCGCCGTATAGCCTGGTGTCACCTCCGAAATCATCTGGTTCCATTTCCCGTCGAGTTGCGTATTGTAACGGTCGATGAGCCTTTCCAGTTCATTGAAAGCATCTCTTGACTGCTCTGCATAGGCCTCGTTGCCTGTCTCATGATTGGCTTGTGCATAGAGGAACTTACGGTTCATCTGATAGGCCGAATGCACCGAATAGCCTAACATCTCGAAAAGGGCAGGGCGCAGCGAGGGGTCTATCTCGTTCTCGATGGCATCATAGGCAAAACAGATGTTCTGATAGTCCACCAGACGCTTCTGCGCAGTGCCAGTCTCAAACGAGAAGTCGGTGTCGTAGAGCCGCGAATACTCCGGCGAATCCCATTCCATTTCGTAGCCCATGAACTCAGGTTTGCGGTCCCACGCCAGACGGTAATAGTGGTCGAGGATGAACTGGAAAGCCTTCTGGTGCTTATCTCCGAACACCTTCGCGAGCCACTCAGCCTGACGGGTGTTGGCATTGTCGTATTTGAACGAAGAGAAGTCGTAGGCCATATCCATGAACATCTGCATCTCCACTTCCATTGGCTTGATGTCGCCCACATTGAGCAGCCAATAGCGGTCGGCACCAGCAGTGTAGGCCTTCAGCAGTTCTTCGTACATCAGCATGGGGGCAGTGGTCGAGATCCACAGGTTGTCGTGAGGCACACCGCAATAACTCAGGTGATAATAGACGCCGCTGCCGCCACTGCGTTGCTGTTCAGCCTCGTTGCTCACCCGTTTCATGTAGCCGTAGTTGTCGTCGGGCCACACCAGCGTGATGTCTTCCGGCACTCGCAGACCCGCATCGTAGATGTCGAGCGTCTCCTTATAGGGTACGAAAATCTGCGGTATTCTGGAAGCCTTGTCGTGCTTGTATTTCTCAAGAATGTTGCGCTGCTCGACAAAGACTTTCTCCAGCGTGCGGGCACGATCGGTAGGGTCGGTGCTCCCCTTCATGGCCTCGTCGTGCAGTCCTCGCATGCCCATCGTGTAGATGTTGTCGAAGGTGGCAGTCTCGCGGATGCGGTCGTCGAGTTTCTTCAGGATGGTAGCGCTGTTGGTTTCGTAGTTCCACTCACCGTCGCGCTGTTTGTCCCATTCCGAGGGAGCAGCGTTGTTGAAGAGCAGCGGCTCGCAGTGGCTGGTGGTAATCATGATGCCCCATTTGTCGGCCATTTTCTGACTCTCTGGATGACTATAGAAAGCGCCCGTGCAAGTGTGCATTGCAGGTGCAAGCATGTTGCCCTTCAGGCGCAGGATCAGTTCACACACTCGGTCGTAGGTCTTGGGTCCAATGTCGCCCAGTTCCTTCTCGTAGGTCTGAGCCGCCCAGGTCTTCATGCCCCAGTCCTCGTCGTTGATGAAAATCCCACGATACTTCACGCTTGGCGACTTGCTGACGTAGTTTTCTGCGTAGTTGAAAACTGCCTTGTTGGACTTATCGATTGGAACGTCGGCAAACCAATACCAAGGGCTAACGCCAATGGCTTCGCTTACGTGCAGCACACCGTAGGCCAGTCCTCTCGCGTCGGATCCCGTGATATAGAGGTTTGGTTCTTTCGACCGACTGCCTTTCGTGTCGATGGCGTATCGTTCCCAAGTGCCCTGAAGTTTGCGGTGGAGTTTTGTGAATTTCACCGTTCCGATAACGATGTTTTGCCCCTTTCCTCTGCGAGTGCTCACCTGTGGCCTTATGCCTGAAACGCGCTCAATGTCGTCAGCCAGCACCTGAGCCATTTGCTTCACCAGGGGAGCATCACCGTTTTGGTAGACGATGGTTGCTTTGCTGAGATTGATGCCTTGAAGGTCGGTTGTCTTTGTCTGATTGGCAGAGGTGAAATTCCCAGTATTGGCCGTCAAATTCAACCCCATGCATAGCCCCATTAATAGAATTATTAGCCGTTTCATATGGTATTTCTTTTATAATCTTTTTTGTTTAATCCGTTTTCATTGGTTTAATTTGTTCACAAAAATAGCAGAAACCCTCGATTTTTGCAAATAATTGGGGATAAATTTAGTTAAAGATGCCCTCTTTTTTATGCTTACAAAACGATGTGAGCGCAGATTTGTCCTGACACAGAAGGTCTAATTCTCAGGGTCAGAAACAATAGCATTTTAAAGGCATTTTTTTACTAATTTTTGCAGAAAAAATGCCGCTCAACTATTGCAGGATTGAAAAATTTTTTGTATCTTTGTAGGTAGTAAAGTAAGGTGTAAATCACCGTCAAACACTGGGGTAAGACGGTGAAAACATAGATGTGAAAAACGCGCAACCAGAAACATTTTTACTTGCAGGGGTGCTGCATTGAATCTGGCTGGAGGCGTCTGAAAGAGCAGCGATTGAGTAGGGGTGCTGCTTCGACTCTGACAGAATGCGTCTGAAGACAAGTCGTTGATTGGGGTTATCTCGACTCTGACAAGAGGAATCGATCGATGAGTAAGCCGATTGGGGCAACTACTCCGTCTTCGACAGGAGGAATCGGTCGATGAACGACTCAACGAGGGGGTATTGGCTTTCGGGTAGCACGCAGTGGGGGTGTCCACCGATGATGCTATAATCGAAGCGGTCGGCGATTCCAAATCGTTCCCAGACGCGACGGGCTGCTTCAGCAGAGGGCTTCATGGCTTCGTCGGCAAGCCATTTGTAGTCGGGGTTGCCAAGCAGGAGCAGCGCACGTGGGCAGACCATAGCACATAACTCGTGCTGGTCGAAGGGCAGTTGATAAACGCTGTCGCCTCTGAAGTTCTCGCGCATGGATTCGAGGAACCAGTGGTAGTCAGTATGGTCAAGGTCCTCAACTTCGGTTAGGAGGTGGCTCGCGCGCCAGGCAGCAGCACCGCCGCCACCAGGTTCCTGTGAAATGGTGAGTGCAACGCGCTCGTCGAAGGCACCGCAGTAGAGCGCCATCTTGCCGGCATAGGAACAACCAGTGACTCCGATGTGAGCCATATCGATGCGGGTCTTTTCAGGACCGAGCAACTGCAGACCATCGAGGAGTCGGCTGAGTCCCCAAGCCCATTCGATGTAGGCACCGTTGTCCTTCAGATGGGGATAGAGTCGGTCGAAGGGGTGCTGGCCGCGGTCGTGATGATGATGCCAGATGTGGGAGTAGTCGTTCACCTGACTCTCGTAGTACGTCATGATGGCGATAGGCTTTCCGTCGAAGAGTTTTCGGGGCAACGAGATGCCGCTGGTGCCAATCATCAGTGCATAGGGCGGACGTCCCACCTTCGGATAATGAATCGTGGTACAGAGCGTAAGTGTGCGACCCTCGACATTGACCGTGACGATGAGCGTATCGGCCTCCATGCGGGCAGTAACTGCACCAGGAGCCATCACGGGTTTCTCACCGAGTTCATAGTGCTGGATGAGTTGGCCAAGTTCGTTGCGGCGACGTGCCCAGTCGCTAAAACTGCTGACTCCTTCGAGAGCGTCGGGCAATTCGCGGATGACAGGCAACTCGTTGGCTGGCTTCATCAGGAGTTTTGGAGTGTCGGGTGCAGTGTTTTCAACGCTGTAAACCAGCGGGGGCGTATTGCCTGTTGACTGTTGTGCCTCTACGGAGATAACCATAGCGAGGGCGAGAAGTAGAAATAGTTGTCTCATGGTTTTTATGTTAGTTTGAGTTTGTTTCGGGATTAGGTAAATATTGGAATTTAGGAGTTCAGGAGTTCAGGAGTTCAGGAGTTCAGGAGTTCGGGAATTCAGGAGTTCAGAAATTCAGGAGTCCAGACGATCGTTTTTCTTGTAACAATTCACTGCTGTCATAAAGCATAGACTAACGTCAGAACTTCTATACTCCTACACTCCTGCAACACCTTCAACTTGAAAGAGAGCCATTATCGGATGCGCTCGAGTTCGACGGCCATCTGCTGCTGGATTTCGCGAGCCTTGTTGGCTGCAATCTCTGCAAAGTGTTCGTCGGAAGAGGCATAGATAATGCCGCGTGAGGAGTTGACGAGAAGACCGCATTCGGCATTCATACCATATTGGCAGACTTCCTCGAGGCTTCCTCCTTGAGCACCCACACCAGGCACGAGCAGGAAGTGGTTGGGAGCAACGCGGCGAACGTCCTCAAACATCTGGCCACGAGTAGCACCCACGACGAACATCATGTTCTCTTCGTTGCCCCACTGCATCGATGTGCGCATGACGCGTTCAAAGAGGCGTTCGCCCGATTCGTCCTTCATCAACTGGAAGTCGAGGGAACCCTTGTTGCTGGTCAGAGCAAGGAGAACAACCCAGCGGCCTTCGTACTCGAGGAACGGCGTAACCGAATCTTCGCCCATGTAGGGGGCAACGGTAAGCGCATCGACGTTGTATTCGTCGAAAAAGGTACGCGCGTACATCTTAGATGTATTACCAATGTCGCCACGCTTTGCATCAGCGATGATCATGTGGTGAGGATGATGCTCCTGAATGTACTCAACGGTCTTCTTGAATGCCTTCATACCATGAATGCCGTGGGCTTCGTAGAAGGCGAGGTTGGGCTTGTAGGCCACACAATAGGGGGCTGTCGCATCGATGATCTCACGATTGAACTCGAAGATTGGGTCGTGGAGATCAAGCAGATGGGCAGGTATTTTCTTGGCGTCGGTGTCGAGACCTACGCACAAGAATGACTTCTTGGCGAAGATTTGCTGGATAAGTTGTTGTCTGTTCATTTTTTCGAAGTTGATAAATAAAAATAGGGGCAAGGAGCAAGGGGCAAGGAGCAAGAGATTTGCCGTTTCCGCTAGCGGAAACCCAAATGTCTACAGTTCAGTTTCCTTCATGCGCTCAGCGTTCTCAGCCACTGTGAGGGCATCAATCATCGGCTGGATGTTGCCGCCGAGGAAGCCTTGTAGGTCGTGAGTGGTGAAACCAATACGATGGTCGGTTACACGACCCTGAGGGAAGTTGTAGGTGCGAATCTTGGCAGAGCGGTCACCAGTGGAAACGAGACTCTTGCGGCGCGAGGCAATGTCGTCGACATACTTCTGGTGCTCCTTGTCGTAGATGAACGTATAGAGGCGCGAGAGTGCACGCTCCTTGTTCTTCGGCTGGTCGCGGGTTTCGGTACATTCGATGAGGATTTCCTCAGACTCGCCAGTGTTGGGATTCTTCCACATATAGCGCAGACGCACACCCGATTCCACCTTGTTCACGTTCTGACCACCAGCACCCGAAGAGCGGAAAGTGTCCCACTTGATCTCGCCTTCGTTGATGTGAACCTCGAACTTGTCGGCTTCGGGCAACACAGCCACCGTAGCGGCAGAGGTCTGCATGCGGCCATTCGACTCGGTAACAGGAACTCGCTGCACGCGATGGACACCCGACTCGTATTTCAGCGTGCCATAGACATCGTCGCCAGAAACGGCAAAGTCGATTTCCTTGAAACCGCCCACAGCACCTTCGTTGAAGTCGGTGACAGAGAGTTGCCAGCCCTTCGACTCGCAGTAGTTCTTGTACATCTTGAAGAGGTCGCCAGCAAAGAGGCAGGCTTCGTCGCCACCCGTTCCTGCACGGATTTCCATCTGTACGTTCTTGGCGTCTTCAGGATCCTTCGGCACGAGGGCAATCTTGATTTCCTCCTCGAGTTTCGGCTGCAGTTCCTCGTTGATGGTGAGTTCCTCGCGCGCCATTTCCTTCATTTCGGGATCGGTCTCGTTAGTCAGGATGTCCTTCGCCTCAGCGATGGAGTTCAGACAGGCGATGTAGCGACGACGAACGTCCATAATGTCGCTGAGGTCCTTGTATTCCTTAGTGAGTTTCACGAAACGCTGCTGGTCGGTGATGACGTCAGGGTCGGTGATGAGCGTCGAAACTTCCTCGAATCGAGCCTCAAGCCCGTCGAGTTTTTGTAGTATACGGTTGTTTTCAATCATATCTATTGGGTTATTTTCCTTTCTGTCTCTTGTGGATGATGTACATGATGACGATGACAAACACCATTCCCACGCAACTCAGCACGCTTCCCCATTTCGTAACACCCATCTGAAGTCCGTTGCGGACGATGATGATGTTGGCGATGAGCAGAAGGGCTGCCAAGACAATAATGATAATCGGAGTGTTCTTGTTCATATTGATGTTATTTTGGGGTGTTAATAATATTCACGGACGAATGTGACGATCAGTTGTTCGGGACATACTTGCCAGTTCCGTTGCAGGTTGCACAGTTGTTGTGGCCGTTGGGCGTCTTTCCCATGCCCATGCAGTCGGGACACTTGCCTTCGGCCATCAGTTTCTGTCGTTGCTCCTGAATCTGCTTCTGTTGCTTCTTCGACGTTTTGTGAGCCGCTTCGGTCATTGCCTTTCCCGAGGGGGAGACAGCCTGACGGATTGCGTCCTCTTCCATTCCTTCGGCGATGAGTTTACAACTCTGGCAGAGCGGAATCAGCATCACGAGCACCAGCATTTTGCACAGACTCTTGGTCAGCGTGCTGCGTCGTGAAGTTTGTCCGTAAGTCCTCTTGCGATATAGGTCTAATTCCATCACTGCATTTATTCGTAGTTGAACTCGCCAAATTCGCTTCGGATGGTCAGGCTCTTTGGTCCTTCCTCGATGTGGCCAACCACCTGAGCGTCGATGTTGAACGACTTGCTGATGGCGATGACCTTTTCGGCAACCTCTGGACGAACGTAAATCTCCATGCGATGGCCCATGTTGAACACCTGATACATCTCGCGCCAATCGGTGCCTGAGCAGTCCTGAATGGCTCGGAAGAGCGGCGGAACTGGGAACATGTTGTCCTTCACCACGCGGCAGTTGTCGCCGACGAAATGGAGCACCTTTGTCTGGGCACCGCCTGTGCAGTGAACCATACCGTGAACCTCAGGACGGAGTTCGTCCAGCAGACGCTTGATGACTGGTGCATAGGTGCGGGTGGGAGAGAGCACAAGTTGCCCCATAGTCAGACCTTCTACCTGCTGTGTCTCAGTCGGGTTGGTTGTCGGGATAGAGTCGAGCAACTCATATTTGCCGCTGTAGACGAGTTCGTCGGGAACAGCGTGGTCGAAACTCTCGGGATATTTCGCAGCCAGATATTTTGCGAAGACGTCGTGACGGGCAGAGGTGAGTCCGTTGGAACCCATTCCGCCGTTGTAGCGACGCTCGTAGGTGGCTTGTCCCGTTGAGGAAAGACCCACGATCACGTCGCCAGGACGAATGTTAGCATTGTCGATGACGTCAGACCGGCGCATGCGGCAAGTGACTGTTGAGTCGACGATGATGGTGCGTACAAGGTCGCCCACGTCGGCAGTCTCACCGCCTGTTGGCCAGATGCCTATTCCCATTTTGCGCAACTCGGCAAGGAGTTCGTCAGTACCATTGATGATGGCCGAGATCACTTCACCGGGCACGAGCATCTTGTTGCGTCCGATGGTTGAACTCACGAGGATGTTGTCGGTTGCACCCACGCAGAGTAGGTCGTCGGTGTTCATCACGATAGCGTCTTGAGCAATACCTTTCCACACGGAGAGATCGCCCGTCTCGCGCCAATACATGTAGGCGAGGCTCGACTTTGTGCCAGCACCGTCGGCATGCATGATGTTGCAATAGTTGGTGTCACCTCCGAGAATGTCGGGAATAATCTTGCAGAACGCCTGCGGATAGAGTCCCTTGTCGATGTTCTTAATAGCAGCGTGGACGTCTTCCTTTGCTGCAGAGACGCCACGTTGCATATAGCGATTGTCAATCATTTCTTAGAACTTTACTTCAGGTGCTTTCTGTGCGGCAGCATCAGCCTCGAACTTGTTCATCTTGTCGAAGTTGAAGAGACCGGCGAGGATGTTCTTCGGGAACGAACGGATAACGAGGTTGTAGTCCTGCACGGCGGTGTTGAACTTGTTGCGAGCCTCGTTGATGCGGTTCTCTGTGCCTTCGAGTTGAACCTGCAACTGCTGGAAGTTCTCGTTGGCCTTCAGGTCGGGATAGTTCTCCTGAATAGCGATGAGTTTACCGAGAGCAGAGCCTAGTTCGCCCTGAGCCTCTTGGAATTCCTTCAGTTTCTCGGGGGTGAGATTCTCTGCGTCGAGAGTGACCTGAGTAGCCTTTGAGCGGGCGTTAATGACGTTCTCGAGTGTCTCCTGCTCGTGTTTGGCGTAGCCCTTGACGGTTTCCACGAGATTGGGGATGAGATCAGCACGACGCTGATAGGCAGACTGTACGTTGGCAAGTTCAGTAGTTGCTTTCTCCTGAACGCCGACCATTGAGTTGTAAGCACTTGCAGCCCAGGCGCCGATGATGACGATGGCCGCGATAATTACGATAATCAGACTCTTTTTCATAATGGTTTTATTTTTGATGATTTATACTATTCTGAATAGATAGAATGTCAGTTGTTTGGCTTCTGAGTGTCAGTTATTTGACTTCTTAATATCAGTTGTTTTGATTTGTGAATTTCAGTTATTTGACTTCTGAGTGTTTAATATTTGATGCTTCGGATTGTCAGTTAATTCTCAGTTGTATGTTTGCTGGAATTGCTGTCGGATTTTACAGTTTGCTTAGAGACTTACCAGCGAGAAGTTGCACCACCACCACCGAAACTGCCGCCTCCATAGCCGCCACCGAAGCCTCCTCCGCCTCCGAAGCCGCCACCTCCGAATCCACCGCGGGAGTTGCCTCCGAAACCGCCACCGCCACCACCAGTACTGATGAGGACGGGAGCCACGATGAACGGATTGGCCATCAGGGCCATCGTGCCATAAGCACCAAACCATTCGAACTTACGCTCGAGATACATCGTGAGAATGAGGAAGCCGACGAAGAACCAGAAGTAGAGACCTAAGGCCATCGACTCGTCTTCGACAGGTCGTGAGATGTCCATATCGGGCAGGGGCTTGCCCTTCATCAGGGCGTAGAGACCATCAGCCAGATAGATCATAGCGCTGTCGGGTTGCTCGGCCTTCATACCGGGAATGACGTAGAGTTGTTGTAACTTGTAGCATTCAGCGTCGGTCAGGTCGGCTTCAAGCGAACGTCCGGGTGAGATGTTGATGGAATGATCTCGGTAGCCGACTACAATGACGACTCCTCGGTCGTTGCGACCAACTCCATAGCGATTGCCCACGTCTTGTGCCAGTCTGAAGGGGTCGTCGTTCTCAATATGGTTCACCACAATCACTGCCGACTCAATTCCGAGTTCATTGTCGAGTTGTAGCATCTTCTCATTGATGCGGCTGACGGCTGAAGGACTGAGCACGCTGTCGGGATTCGACACGTATTGGGAGCCGTCGGTGAGATGAGGGAGAGTAATGCTCTCAGCGTTCCAGTAGGTGGGCGCCTGATGTTCTGTTGCAGGACAATTCTCGACAGCAACGTCCATCGAATAGGTGCAACTGAAAACGGCTCCGCACATCACGATGGTGAGAATCCAGCCCCAGATCTTTCCAAACTGATGGTAGCGTGGGTGCTGGTGCTGCCAAAAGTTGATGTATTCTTTGTATTCCTTCAGGTATTCCACGCGAACCGCATCGTAGCGGGAGGAATAACTTCTGAGTAATGACTGGTTACGAACTGTTCCGGCAAGCGTTGCCTCTTGTTTCTCTTTCTCGTATTCCTGTTCGAGCAACTTTATCTGCTGATTGTATTTCTTGGCGATACTCGAAACACCCGAGCGCTTCTCGCCAATGATTTGCTCATCGTTGGGATTCAGGAGTAGGTCGGCCAACAATCCCAAAGCCACTATGATTCCGCTGATGATGACAAACACGCGGAAGATAGCCTCAGGATTGGGCTTCTCGTGGGTGTGATTGCCCAAGATGAACGGGAGAGTCCACAAGACAAGTGCAGCGATGATGGTGCCAAAGAGAAGTTTCGTCACCGAGACGCCTTGTCGAGGGCTGTTGGGTTCCTGTTGGTTGTTGGTCATGTCGTTTGGTTTGGGTTGTGGGGGACTTTGCTTGCGTGATCAAAGACGCTCGCAACAATCGAAGCGAAATGTAATGACTAATCCTCAGAATGCCAGAACTCCCATGAGGAAAAAGCCTGCAGGAGCAGCATCTCAAGACCATTCTTCACCGTAGCACCATATTCCTTGCCTCGTTTCATGAAGAGAGTCTCGTCGGGATTGTAGATAAGATCGTAGAGTAAGGTGTGACTGTCCATTGCCTCATAGGGAAGATCGGGACAGGTTTCCACCTTCGGATACATGCCGAGGGGCGTGCAGTTGACAATGACGTTGTACTCACGAATGTCGTCGGATGTGAGTTTGTCGTACTGAATGGTCCCCGGGCGCTCAAAGCGACTGACAAATACGGTTTCGAGTCCTAATGAGCGAAGTCCGTAGTCGATGGCCTTAGATGCTCCGCCCGTACCGAGAATCAGCGCCTTCTTGTGGCATTTCTCCAACATAGGCTCAATGCTTTTCGTGAAGCCAATGACATCGGAATTGAAGCCTTTCAGATGGACATTCTTTCCCTTTCGGGTGACGCGAATCACATTGACGGCTCCAATGGCGCGCGCTTCATGCGAAATGTCATCGAGATAGGGTATGACTTTCTGCTTATAGGGAATAGTCACGTTGAGCCCTTTCAGTTCGGGGTTGGAATCAAGGACCTCTCGCAGGTCCTCAATCGATGGAATTTCGAAATTGATGTAACGGGCATTGATTCCCTCGTTCTCAAACTTTTCATTGAAATAGCCAATGGAGAACGAGTGGCCAAGGGGATAGCCGATAAGTCCGTATTTGTCCATTTTTGTTTTTGTTTATTATTTAGTTGCAAAATACATCGTGCAGATGCCAAAGGTGAGGCGACGGAAAGATGCCTCCGCAAATCCTGCCCGATGGAGAATTTCCACCATTCGCTCGCCCTGTGGGAACGCTTCGATGGTGGCCGTGAGATAACTATATGCGCTCTTGTCGCGCGAGATGAGCCTTCCGTAAAGCGGTAGCACCGTGTGAGAATATATGTGGAAGAGTTGCTTCATAGGGAAGGAGACAGGAGTCGTGAGTTCAACGATGCTGAGATGACCACCTTTTTTCAGAACTCGGCACATCTCTTTTAATCCTTGGTCAAGATTCTGGAAGTTGCGAATGCCGAAGGCTGCGGTCACAGCGTCGAATGTCTCTTCTGGGTAGGAGAGTGCCAAGCAGTCTTCCTTTTGGAAACTGATGACATCGGAGAGTCCGAGTTTCTCTACTTTCTGTCGTCCTACGGCCATCATTCCTTCGGAGATGTCAGCCCCAATCAACTGCTGAGGTTTTAGCATCTGTGCCGCTAAGATGGCAAAGTCGCCTGTGCCAGTAGCAATGTCGAGCATCGTCTGCGGATTGAATGGGGCAAGTGCCTTGATGGCTTTCTTGCGCCAACCGCGGTCGATGTTCCACGAGAGCCGATGATTCAGACGGTCGTAGGTGGGAGCGATATTGTCGAACATCTCTTCCACCTGCTGTGCCTTTTCACCTTGGCCGCTGTAGGGCTTTATTTTCTCCTGATTGTACATTATCGTTTTTGTTTTCTTTGGGAGTAAGGGCGACTAGTATACCTAGGGTCCCTAGGTTTTCTAGATCTTCTAGACTAACTAGGTAATCCAGATTTCTTAGCTATCGTGAGGCCTCCTGCTCTATCAGAAGACTTTTGAGTCTTATCCTCTTTTTGCAAGCCAGTCAGCCACATTCTTCTCAATGCGCTGGGCAATGTCCTCAGTGGCTTCTGCGTGATTGAAAGTCTCGCCTGTTATGTGCTCGTAGAGTTCGATGTATCGGTCGCTGACGCTTTCTGCGTATTCGTCAGTAATTTCAGGCATCACTTGTCCGGGCTCATTCATGAAGTTGTGCTCGATGAGCCACTGGCGTACAAACTCCTTAGAAAGTTGGCGCTGAGGCTCGCCCTTAGCAAACTTCTCCTCATAGCCGTCAGCGTAGAAATAGCGGCTCGAGTCGGGAGTGTGGATTTCGTCGATGAGATAGACCTTACCGTCGCGCTTACCAAACTCATACTTCGTGTCGACGAGGATGAGTCCCTGACGGGCAGCAATCTCTTGACCACGGGCAAAGAGTTTGCGAGTGTAGTCTTCCATCACGGCGTAATCTTCAGCCGAGACAATGCCCTGAGCGATGATTTCCTCACGAGAGATATTCAGGTCGTGACCTTCATCGGCCTTTGTGGTAGGAGTGATGATGGGTTCGGGGAAACGTTCATTCTCGCGCATTCCATCGGGCAGACGAACACCGCAGATCTCGCGTACGCCTTTCTTATAGTCGCGCCAAGCAGAACCAGTGAGAATACCACGAATAATCATCTCAACACGGAATCCCTCACACTTCAGGCCTACAGTCACCATCGGGTCGGGCGTAGCCAGTTTCCAGTTAGGGCAGATGTCGGCAGTAGCGTCGAGGAACTTGGCTGCAATCTGGTTCAGAACCTGTCCCTTGAAAGGAATTCCCTTAGGCAGAATCACGTCGAATGCAGAGATGCGATCGGTGGCCACCATAACCATCAGGTCGTCGTTGATGTTGTAAACGTCGCGCACCTTTCCGTGGTACACACTCTTTTGTCCAGCAAAGTGGAAATCAGTTGTTGTTAATGCTTTCATTTTTTTCGTATTGTTGTATTTCTTTTCTGTCTTTGTCGTATTTCTCGTAGGCGTTGACAATACGCGTGACGAGTTTGTGGCGGACAATGTCCTTTTGGTTCATCTCAATAAAACTGATGCCCTCAATATCGTGAAGCAAGTCGAAGGCTTCGCGAAGTCCGCTGCGCTGACCCTTTGGAAGGTCTACCTGCGTGAGGTCGCCGGTAATCATCATCTTCGTGTTCCATCCCATTCGGGTGAGGAACATGCGAATCTGGGCAGGTGTCGTGTTCTGGGCCTCGTCGAGAATCACCACAGCATCACTAAGCGTTCTGCCTCGCATGAAGGCGAGTGGGGCAATCTGAATGACTTTACGCTCCATCATCTCCTGTAGTTTAACCTGTGGCAGCATATCCTCCAACGAGTCGTAGAGCGGCTGCAGATACGGATCAATTTTGTCTTTCATGTCGCCAGGAAGGAATCCGAGTTTCTCTCCTGCTTCCACTGCCGGTCGACAGAGAATGATCTTGCGTGCTGTCTTTTCCTTCAGAGCCTTCACGGCCAGAGCGATAGCAGTATAGGTTTTTCCTGTTCCAGCGGGACCAATGGCAAACACCATATCGCTTTTCTCATAGGCTTCGACAAGTCGTTGCTGGTTCTCGGAACGGGCTTTGATGGGGCGGCCTGTGATGCTATAGACGATAACGCCTTTCACCCCGTCGGCATTGGTCTTTCGTCCGTTAACGATGTCAATGATGTCTTCTTCAGTGATATTGTTGTATTTCAATACGTGCTGTCGCATCTGTTCGATGCACTGCTCGAAACGGTCCATCTGCTCTTGGTCGCCCAGTATGCGCAACACATTGCCACGGGCCACGACACGCAGTTTTGGATATAGTGACTTGATGATCTGCAAATGCCCATTTCCTGCTCCATAGAGCATCACGGGGTCGATATCCTCAAGAACGATATGCTTTTCTGTCAAAATTTCTTTCTTTTTTAGTACCTTATTATATAATAATTTTGAAAACGTCTGCAAAGTTACGAAGAAATCGTGAGATATGCAAAATGTTGCATGCTTCGTGATGTAAAAATCTGTTAATTTCCACCCTGCGATTCCTTAAAAAACGCAAAGCGGCGCTTTCAAGTTCATAAAGCAGTCAATTCTTTGGTTGATTCGTCAGTTTTATTTTGTACCTTTGCACAAGTTTTTTAAAACGAAAGTGTGGTTGGCCTTACTGAAATGAATTGAAATGAAGATAAGCGAAAATAGATATTTGCAGGGATTCTGTCTGATAGTTGTCTTCCTGGGTATAATCCGGGCTGCAGTTCCGCGTGTCGGAATGTCGGCTGTGGAGCGTAAAACGACCGATTCCATTCAGTTTCTGAATGATTCTCTACAGGCAGTTCAGGACTCTATTCAGGCGGTTCAGGATTCTTTGGAGAATGAGAAGAGAATGAAGGAGGAAGCCGAGATGGAGGCCCGCGAGAAGGCGGCTGAAGAGGCTGAGAAACAGGCAAAGGCAGCAGAAAAACAGAAAGAAGCAAAGGCAGAAGAAGGGAAAAATGCTTCAGAGAGGAATGTGGCAAATGGTCCCACGAAAGCCTCTCGATTCTTCAATGCCGACGGAACGCCTGCCCGTCATCGTATCGTCAGTGTAAGGAGTTACAGTGATGCTTTTCCTGATCTGCAGGAAGTGCAGGTCATTTCTGCAAAAAAGTGGGGCGTAACTCCCGTTCAGGATCGTGCTGAGGCGGAATCGAGAAAGGCAGAACTTGTCTATGTCGGAAGCAATCCTTACTTCTTCATCGAGCCACTTTATTGGAGCATTCCCTATCTGGTTCCGAAGGCTGCAGTTTTACTTCAAGATATAGGTCGTAACTTCCTTGATAGTCTTCAAGTTAAGGGCCTTCCTTCTCATAAGATAATCGTAACGAGTTTGCTGCGAACGAAGGAGGAAGTTGCGCGCATGAAACACTATAATGGAAATGTTTCCGAGAACAGTTGTCACATGTATGGTACTACTTTCGATATTGCCTACAATCGCTATCTGCGAGTTGAGGAAGACCGGCCCTATTCGAAGCAAAACACAGTGGCCGATGTGCGACTAAAGCAAATACTTTCTGAAGTCCTTGACGACCTGCGAAAGGAGGGTCGGTGCTGGGTGAAATACGAGGTGAAACAAGGTTGTTTTCATGCAACAGTGAGATAAAAGAAGACGAGCAGTTCATTCTGCTCGTTTTTTTGTTCTATCTTTCACACTTTTTAAGTCATTACGCGTGCGAAATTTGGTGGTGTCATTTTTTTTTCATACCTTTGCACGTCTTTTTGAAACAATAACGAAAAATAACAACAAAAATAACGATAAAAGAAACAATGGCTAAGAGATTTGCCGAACATAAGGCAATGAACCTGACAGAAGTGAACAATCAGGTTCTTCAGGAGTGGGAGCAGAAGGATGTCTTCCACCGTAGTGTAACTGAACGTGAGGGATGTCCTCAGTTTGTATTCTTTGAAGGTCCTCCCTCGGCCAATGGCCACCCGGGTATTCACCACGTGTTGGGTCGCGCTTTGAAGGACACGTTCAATCGCTATAAGACAATGAAGGGCTTCCAGGTGCACAGAAAAGCAGGCTGGGACACCCACGGACTTCCTGTTGAACTTAGTGTTGAGAAAGAACTTGGTATTACGAAGGCAGACATCGACAATCATGAGTCGCCTCGCTATATTTCCACAGAGGAATACAACCGCAAGTGTCGTGAGAACGTGATGATGTACACCCAGGAATGGCGCGACCTCACAGAGCGCATGGGCTACTTCGTTGATCTCGACAATCCCTATATCACTTACGATAATAAATACATCGAGACGCTCTGGTGGTTGCTCAGTCAACTCTATCAGAAGGGACTTCTCTATAAAGGCTACACCATTCAGCCGTATTCGCCTGCTGCAGGTACAGGTCTTTCTTCGCACGAGTTGAACCTTCCGGGTTGCTATCGCGACGTGAAGGATACCACTGTTACTGCACTCTTCGAGGCTCTTGATCCTCGTGAGGAATGGACTCACTGGGGTAAGCCTTACTTTGTTGCTTGGACGACAACACCCTGGACTCTTCCCTCAAACACTGCACTTTGCGTAGGTCCGAAGATTGACTATGTAGCCGTTGAGACCTATAATGCCTACGACGCCAGCCCTGTAACCATTATAATGGCCGAAGCCCGCGTTGAAGCATATCTGAATCCCGAGGGTAAAGTTGCCGAAGGTGAAGAACTTCCTGCTTTTGAGAAGGGCCAGAAGATAGTTCCCTTCCGTATTGTTGGCCGTTATAAGGGTACAGACCTTGTCGGTCTCCACTTCCGTCAACTCATGCCTTGGGTAAAGCCATCGGCCAAACTCGACCAGAACGCTCCTCAGTTTGTTAGTTGCTATGCAGAGGCTCATCCTGAGAAAGTGTTTAAAGGTGAGAATGGAAAGGAGACTTTTGTGGAAATGGCTGAACAGGCTTTCCGCGTAATCCCTGGTGACTATGTGACCACTGAAGATGGTACAGGTATCGTACATATCGCTCCTACATTTGGTGCTGATGATGCCAAGGTTGCTCGTGATGCAGAAGTGCCGAGCCTCTTCCTGATCAACAAGAAAGGCGAGACCCGTCCGATGGTTGACCTCGAAGGTAAATATTATCTGGTAAAGGAACTCGACGAGAACTTCACCAAGGCATGTGTTGATGTTGAGAAGTATCAGCATCACGCAGGTGACTTTGTGAAGAACGCCTATGCTCCTGAGTTCAACCAAGACGGAAAGTACGATGAGAAGGCTGCTCTGAAGGCAGAGGACCTGAACATCGTCATCTGTATGGAGATGAAGCAGGAGGGAACAGCCTTCCGCATTGAGAAGCATGTGCACAACTATCCTCATTGCTGGCGTACAGACAAGCCCGTGCTTTATTATCCTCTCGATTCTTGGTTCATCCGCTCAACTGCAAAGAAAGAGCGTATGGTGGAACTCAACAAGACCATTGGCTGGCACCCCGAATCAACAGGTACAGGTCGCTTTGGTAATTGGCTTGAGAATCTGAACGACTGGAACCTTTCTCGTTCACGCTTTTGGGGAACACCGCTTCCTATCTGGCGCGATGAGGACGGCAATGCAGAGAAATGCATCGGTTCAGTAGAGGAACTTTACAACGAAATCGAGAAGTCTGTTGCTGCAGGTGTGATGAAGGCTAATCCACTGAAGGAGAAGGGCTTCGTTCCTGGTGACATGAGTCGTGAGAACTACGACCGCATCGACCTCCATCGTCCTTATGTTGACGACATTGTGCTTGTAAGCGACGAAGGTAAGCCCATGCACCGTGAAAGTGACCTTATCGACGTTTGGTTCGATTCTGGTGCAATGCCTTACGCTCAGGTTCACTATCCGTTTGAGAATGCTGATGCTATCGACAAGAATCTGGCATTCCCCGCCGACTTCATCAATGAGGGTGTCGACCAGACTCGTGGTTGGTTCTTCACGCTTCATGCTATTGCCACAATGGTATTCGACTCTGTAGCATTCAAGAATGTCATCTCCACAGGTCTTGTTCTTGATGCAAAGGGAAATAAGATGTCGAAGCACGTTGGCAATGTGGTCAACCCATTCGATATGATTCAGAAATATGGTTCTGATGCCGTTCGCTTCTATATGATGACCAATTCAGAGCCTTGGGACAATCTGAAGTTTGATCCCGAAGGTATTGATGAGGTTCGCCGCAAACTCTTCGGCACCTTATATAATACCTACTCATTCTTCGCCCTTTATGCAAATGTGGACGGATGGGAGCCCGCTTCAGATTCGGAGTCGAAGTGTGGTTGTGAAAGACCTGAGATTGACCGCTGGATTCTCTCTCGCGTCAATTCGCTGATTAAGGCTGTTGATCACGAACTTGAGAACTTCGATCCTACTCGTGCTGGTCGTCTGATAGATCAGTTCGTCAATGATGACCTGAGCAACTGGTATGTTCGTCTCAACCGCAAACGTTTCTGGGGTAAGGAGATGAGCGCCGACAAGCGTTCGGCCTACGAGACACTCTACACCTGTCTGATGACAGTTGCCAAGTTGCTTGCTCCGTTTGCACCGTTCTATACCGACCAACTCTATAAGGATCTGGGTGGAAAGTGCGACAGCATTCATCTCGACAAGTTCCCAGTAGCCAACGAAGCCGCAATCGATCTCGATCTCGAGGCTCGCATGGAAATGGCTCAGCGCATCACTTCAATGGTTCTCGCTCTGCGCCGTAAGGTGAACATCAAGGTTCGCCAGCCGCTGCAGAAGATTATGATTCCTGCCGTTGACGAAACTCAGCAGAAACACATTGAGGCCGTGAAGCAACTCATCATGAATGAGGTGAACGTGAAGGAACTTTCCTTCGTCGAAGGTCAGGGAATTCTGGTGAAGAAGGTGAAGTGCAACTTCCGTACAATGGGTAAGAAGTTTGGCAAACTGATGAAGTCTGTTGCTGCTGCTGTTGCTGAACTTTCTCAGGAGCAGATTGCTTCACTTGAAACTTTAGGAACTATCTCCTTGATGGCTGAAGGTCAGGAAGTTACGGTGGAGAAGGAAGACGTTGAAATCATCAGCGAAGACATTCCTGGTTGGCTGGTTGCCAACGAGGGTAACTTGACAGTTGCACTCGAGGTAGAACTCACCGACGAACTTCGTCAGGAGGGTATGGCCCGTGAACTTATCAACCGCATTCAGAATCTTCGTAAGGATAGTGGATTCGAGATTACCGACCACATTCACGTTGTTGTGGCTCCTAATGAGCAGGCCGATGCTGCCGTCAGCGCCTTTGCTGACTACATCTCTTCCCAGGTGCTCGCCGATAAGATTGAAGTTGCCCCGAACGATGGCGCTGAGATTGACTTCGACGACTTCAAACTGAATATCAAGATTACAAAACAATAAAAAACCGAATACATTAATCGAAAATCTTATAGATCATGTCACAAAAGAAACGCTATTCAGATGAGGAACTTGAAGAGTTCAAGTCCATCATCAATGAAAAACTACGTTTGGCTCGTCGCGATTACGATGCTATGATGCGCCAGATCATGAATCAGGATGGCAACGACGTCGATGACACGTCGCCAACCTATAAGGCACTGGAGGAGGGAAGCCTCACTCAGTCGAAGGAAGAACTGGTTGCTATGGCTAATCGCCAGCAGAAGTTTATCACAGGTCTTGAAGCAGCGCTTGTGCGCATTCAGAATAAGACATACGGTATTGACCGCATCACAGGTGAACTCATTCCGAAGGAACGTCTGCGCGCCGTACCTCATGCTACGCTTAGCGTTGCTTCGAAGATTGCCCGAGGCAAGAAGTAGGAAGAATGACCAAGAAGAAAAGTGCCTGGTTGGCCGTTCTGCTAATTGTTGTATTGCTTGTCATTGATCAGGTAATAAAGATTGCCGTCAAGACGAACATGCATCTCTATGAGTCGCTCTGGATTACCGACTGGTTCCAGATACACTTCATAGAGAACAACGGTATGGCTTTCGGGCTCTCCTTCATCAATAAGTATGCACTTTCGGTCTTCCGAATTATAGCAGTCATCGTTATTGGCATCTATATTCGGAACCAGATTCGGCAAGGAGCACGAACTATCTATATCGTGCTCCTCTCCATGCTTCTTGCAGGTGCAGCGGGAAACATCATCGACTGTATGTTCTATGGTGAGATCTTTACGGCTTCATCGCCTTTCTACGTGAGTTATCTGGTGCCTTATGGTCACGGCTACTCAGGTTTTCTTACAGGAAAGGTCGTCGATATGTTCTATTTCCCGCTCATTGTAAGCACTTGGCCAGATTGGGTGCCCATCTGGGGAGGGGAGGAGTTCATCTTCTTTAGTCCTGTCTTCAACTTTGCCGACGCTTGTGTGAGTGTGAGTGTCGTTGCCTTACTCATCTTCTGCCGAAAGGAACTGGCTACATTGTCGGTTTCAGATGAGAAAAAGAATGAGGTTCCGTCAGAAGGAGAGAAAAAAGACGAGGAGACTACTTCGTCTGCTTCCTAAGAATGACTTGGTTGTTTCCGATAGATAACCACATTTGTTTCTTACGGAATCATCTCTGACTTCTTGATGACAATTTTGCTGACTACATAAGGGTAATTCTTTTGTTTTCTGAAGTGCCTCAATGAATATGCAAAACTTCTCAATGGCTTTTTAAGAGCATGTTTAATGGCTTAATAACAACTTGTATATGACGAACAACCGACCAAATATTTTCGTCCCTTGGTGCCTTCTGGCATCATTCTTCCTGTTGATGCTTGCAGGGTGTAAGCCGGGTGTTCCTGGTAAGGTTCTTTCCCCGCGCAAGATGGAAGCCATTCTCTATGACTATCATGTTGCAAAGGCAATGTCAGATATTGATGAGGACTTCAATGACACTTTGCGAATGAGCGTCTATCGGAAAGCCATTCTGAAGAAACATGGGGTGACTGAGGCCGAATATGATTCGGCAATGGTCTATTACATGCGCCACACGAGGCATCTGAAAACCATTTACGACCACCTTGCCGAGCGATTCGATGCTGATGCAAAAGCAATGGGTGCTGTTGTGGGAGGAAATGCTCAATATACGGCTCTTTCCGTCAATGGTGACACTGCAAACATCTGGTCGGCCGACCGTTCTATAGTTCTGACCCAACAGCCAGCCTTCAATTCCTATTCCTTCAGTATGGAAGCCGACTCGACTTTCCGTCCAGGCGACCGATTCGTATTCTCGTTCAATTCTAACTTTATGTTCCAAGATGGAACACGCGATGCGATTGCTTCGCTGGCTATTAAACTTGCTAACGATAGTGTGGTCAGCCGAATGGTTAGAATGTCTTCGTCAACAGACTACAGGATTGATGTCTCTGATGTTGGAGAGGTGGGAATCAAGAGTATTTATGGCTATTTCGTGCTGAATCGTCGCATATTGGGAGAACCAGATTCGAGAACCACTATTAAACTTTTGCACGTTGGCGATATCAAGTTGATTCGTATGCATCAAACGGAGCAAAAGGAACTCTCTTCCAAAATCAATACTGAACCAATAAGAACGGATTCCGACTCTATGCGTATGCGACGTCCGTTAAGGATCAATGCGGATTCTGCTTTGAAGAGAAATGTCAACAGGGTACCTGAAGCACCAACAAGGTAATAGACTTAATATGATAAAGCGTTTTCTCTATTTCATTGTGTTTGTATTGTTTACATTTCTCAATGTAGATGGACATAATGATGCAGAGAAGCGAGTTCGCTATTCTTCCCCAGTCAACTACGAAAACGTCTTAGCCGGAAACTTTGGTGAACCGCGTCCGAACCACTTTCATGGTGGTGTCGACTTGAAGACGGGTGGGGTAGAAGGCAAACCAATTTTCTCTATCGGAGGCGGCTATGTGTCGAAGATTACAATAGGGATGTTTGGTTTTGGCAATGCGGTCTTTGTGCAGCACCCAGAAGGTTATACGAGCGTCTACTGCCATCTGAAGAAGTTCACTCCACAGATAGCAGCACAGGTTCGCAAAAAGCAATATGAGCAGCATTCAGCCGAAGGTGAATTCCATTTCCTACCATCTGATTTGCCCGTAGCCGAAGGTCAACTTCTCGCCGTAAGCGGAAATACAGGTGCTTCAACTGCACCTCATCTACATTTGGAGATTCACGACACGAAGACTTGGGATATGCTCGATCCACTTGACTTTATCGGTCATCATCTCGTTGACGGACAGCCACCACAGGGACATGCGATAATGGTTTATCCACAAGAGGGAGAGGGCGTATTTGCTGGTGGAACAATCCAGCAGAGTATTGGGCTTTCTTCTCACGAACTTCCCCGACACTATTCCGCCTGGGGAAAAGTGGGCTTTGGCATTTGGGCCAACGACTATATGGAAGCCACTTACAACCATTATGGCATTCGCCAGATAGAGTTTCTCGTTGATGGGCGTCAGGTGTTTGCATCAAACGTGAACGGCATTCCCGTCAATCAGAATATGCAGGTAAATTCCTGGGGCGACTACGACCATTATCTTCGTTCTCATGTCTGGTACATGAAGGCTTTCATCGAGCCAGGAGTCACGTTGCCCATTCTTTCG
The DNA here is from genome assembly GCA_024697645.1 of Prevotella sp. Classification (GTDB taxonomy): domain Bacteria; phylum Bacteroidota; class Bacteroidia; order Bacteroidales; family Bacteroidaceae; genus Prevotella. The sequence continues at coordinate 26,977 of JAILFH010000115.1, read as the reverse complement.
GCAGATGATAATCGAGGCTATGTGGTCTTCGACGAAGAGCGCGACTATCATCTAACGTTTTTATTGACCGACTACAAAGGTAATCAGAGTCGCTATTCCTTCACCGTTGAGGGAAAACCAAACGAACTGAAGAAGAAACCACTCTTCACGACCCTTCATCAGATACGTCCTGATCAGTTGAATAATTGTCAGTTACCTGGATGTCAACTTATCGTTCGTCCATATATGGTGGGAAAGACGACAGCCTATCAGCCCAAGGTGAAACATCAGCCTACGTCCTATTCAGATGCCTATCAGTTTGCTGACCATTCATTCCAACTCTTCGACTATCAGCCGATTGCCATTCGCGTAAATAAGAAAGAGGTGAAAGACCCATCAAAACTCTATATTGTTGCTAACTGGGGAATTGATAAATATATGGGAGGCGACTATCAGGACGGATGGGTTTGGGGACGGGCCCGCGAACTGAGCGCAGTCTATGAACTTGCTTATGACGATCAGCCGCCTACGATTCATTATCAGGGACTTGTCTCCACTCGTCGCGGAGAGACGATTCGTCTCTCACTGACTGATGAGAAAAGTGGAGTTTTGCGCTATGAAGGCTATCTCGACGATGAGTTCCTGTTGTTTGAACCCATAGCCAAATCGTCTTCCGTAGAGTGCAGACTGAAGAATTCATCGGTGAAGCGTACGGGAAAACCGCGTACTTTGGTCTTCACAGCCGAAGATTACCGACACAACAAACGGACTTTCAAAACGCAAGTAATATATTAAATAATAAAGATTAACTTATGAAGAAACTCATTCTTTCGTTCCTGTTGCTGGGCGCTTTCAACACAGTCGCCGATGCATGTACGAACTTCATTGTCGGTAAGAAGGCTTCTACCGATGGTTCAGTGATTTGTTCCTATAATGCCGATGACTACGGAATGTTCATCGGGCTTTGCCATTATCCGGCCATGAAGCATGCGGCTGGTGATATGCGACAGGTCAAAAACTGGGACACGGGTGTCTATCAGGGTCAGATACCTGAGGCAGCAGAGACTTACAACGTGATTGGAAACATCAACGAATGGCAGGTGACCATTGGTGAGACAACCTATGGAGGTCGTGAGGAAATGGTCGACACGACTGGAATCATCGATTATGGTTCGCTCATCTATATCACACTTCAGCGTTCGCGTTCAGCCCGTGAGGCTATTGCTGTGATGACTTCTCTCGTCGAAAAGTATGGCTATAATTCAGAGGGTGAGACCTTCACGGTCTGCGATCCCAATGAGGCTTGGATTGTAGAGATGATGGGAACTGGTAGTGATAAGGCGCTCATTGCGAAGCAGAAACTTAATCGTGTTGTATGGGTTGCTCAGCGCATTCCCGACGATGCTATCTGCGGTCACGCTAATCAGAGTCGTATCGGCAAGTTCTTCACAGGCAAGAAAATCAACGCAAAAGGTGTTTATCCTACAACAAAGAACCAGAAGGCCGACCTTTATTATTCGAAAGACGTCATTCGTTATGCTCGCCTGATGGGCTGGTACGAAGGTCCCGATGCAGAATTCTCATGGAAATGGGCTTATGCTGCTCCCGACTTCGGAGGTCGCCGCTATTGTGATGCTCGCGTTTGGTCGTTCTTCCGTCATTTCGACAATGGTTTCGACCGCTATCTGCCTTGGGCTTTGGGCGAAGATCCTAATGCTGAGGATATGCCTCTTTGGATTATTCCTAATCGCAAGGTGAGCGTTCAGGACATTGAGGAATGCATGCGCGACCATTACGAGGGAACTGCTCTTGCTCTCGATTCAACTACGATTGGTGGCGGAATCTGGCAGATGCCTTATCGTCCGACGCCGCTTTCTTTCGAGGTTGATGGCAAGAAGTATTTCAATGAGCGTCCTACAAGTACGCAGCAGACTGGTTTCACTTATGTTTCTCAGATGCGTTCTTGGCTCCCACGTCAGATTGGTGGTGTGCTTTGGTTTGGCAATGATGATGGAAACATGGTGGCCTATACGCCTATCTATTGTGGCAATACCGTTCAGCCTGAGTGCTACAACACTCCTGGAGCCGATGCAGTTACCTTCTCCGACAAGAATGCCTACTGGGTTTGCAACTGGGTTTCCAATATGGTCTATCCGCGTTATTCTCAACTCTTCCCGTCGTTGAAGGAGGTTCGCGACTCTTTGGAAAAGAACTATTTCGACATGCAGGCTCAGGTTGAAAGCAAGGCTGCTGCTCTCTATGCAAATAGTGAGGCTGAGGCAGTGAAGTATCTGAACAACTATAGCAACGATAAGGCCCAGCAGATGCTTGCTCGCTGGAAGCAGTTGGCTACTTATCTGATTGTGAAGTACAACGATATGATCATCAAGCCCGAGGCTGATGGTAAGTTTACTCGCACGAAGACTGGTCTTGGTGCTCGTCCTGCTCGCCCAGGTTATCCGACTCCTTATGCTCACCACTATGTGAAGCAGACAGGAGAGAAATATGCTTCGCCTGAGAAATAAACAATTGATAGAACTGCCCGAAGTGTTAAGGTAATTAGCCTAAGGCAACGTTCTCGTTGTATATCTTCGACAAAATTTCGCTAAGCAAAGGCAAACACTTGATACAAACATGAGTTCGATGAGATTAGAATAACCCAATTCAATTTCGTCGAACTCATTTTTTTATTGAACAACAGGAACACTGTCTTGTTGACCAAGTTGAACTTATTTGCTGACGAGTTAAAACCCTTCTACTAAAGGAGTTATTCACTTGACTAACTAAAGCAATCATATCGTTTATGCAAAGCAATCCTTTCGACCTTACAAAGCAATGCTTTCGACCATAGAGAGGTGTCCTTTTGATTATAGAAAGGATACCTTTATAGGGGTATAAAGATGGTCTTTATATAGGTATAAAGGTATGCTCTGTAAGGTATAAAGGTATGCTTTATATAAAATGGCTTTAAATAAACGAAAGGAAGATGTATTTCAGCCTATTTTATTATGATGAAATTACGTTATTATTCATGCTATCGTGCAAAACGCTCTTCTATAAAATGGGTTCGGAATGCGATATAAAAGGTTTTGGAATACTGTTTGCCTTTTGATATATACAACGAAAAAAGGCAACCGCTTTGGTTGCCTTCCTTCGTACACCCTTAGGGGCTCGAACCCTAGACCCACTGATTAAGAGTCAGTTGCTCTACCAACTGAGCTAAGGGTGCTCGTGGTTGCTCTTCAGGTTGATTTCTGAATTGCGAGTGCAAAGGTACAACGTTTTCTGATAACTACCAAATTTTTCTTCAATTATTTTTCGGAAAATATCATTTTTCTTCATTTTTCTTCATCTTTATAGTGATATTTGGATTTTATTTGATACCTTTGCAAGGTCATCAAGCGTTTTTATGAGTATGAAAGAAATCGTTATAAGGGACTCTGTATTGAGCAAAGCAGCCTCTGAAGGCATGGATGCATTCATTGGTGCGTTTGTGGATGCTATCTATGAAGCCATCGGAGGTGAACTGAATGCCGAGACGATGGCTGAACTGAACAGTGACCAGATTACTTTGCTGGGTTATCACATCCTACATGACGAAGTGATGGATGGAGGCTTTGTGCAACTCATCCACAATGGCTACGGCCCGTTCTTCTTCAGAAATCCCTTTGCCAAAGCAGTTCAGCAGTGGGGAATGGAGGATTTGAAGCGACTCATACGTAAAGCGCATTCACTATATAATAAATATGGTGTAGAACTCGAACGCGAATGCACCGATGATGAGTTTATGGCTCTGTTCGAGACTCATCCTGAGTTCGACGAACTTGATGACACGTTTGTGGAGAATGAGGAAGATTGGACCGAAATGGTCGCAACCTACATCGACGACCATTTGGAGCGCTTCGCCTTAATCGACTTTGATACTCTTGAGGCTGAAGACGTCGACACCAGTTCTCCTTCATAATCATCTATTAAGTAGAAACTGTCATGAACAAGCAACAACTTGAACTGAGGAAAAAGAGTCCTGTACAAATCAAGAACAAGAAGGCTTCCTTCGAATATTTCTTCGTTGAGGAACTCACAGCAGGAATTGTCCTTACCGGCACGGAAATCAAGTCAATCCGCGCGGGCAAGGCCTCGCTTGTTGATACTTACTGCTATATTGTCAATGGTGAAATCTGGGTGAAAGGCATGAACATTTCCCCTTATTTCTATGGTTCCTATGCCAATCACGAGGCCAAGCGCGAACGCAAACTTCTGCTCACGAAACGCGAGATAGCCAAACTGCAGGAAGCAGACAAACTACCGGGCTACACCATAGTTCCAACTTTGATATTTATCGACGAGAAGGGTAGGGCGAAGGTCGACATTGCCCTTTGTCGAGGCAAGAAGATGTACGACAAGCGGCAGACGATGAAGGAAAAGGAAGACCGACGCGAAATTGACCGAGCATTGAAACATTATTAGGATAGGATGAAAGGTATTAAAGATTGTATCAGGGAACGCATTTTAATTCTTGACGGTGCTTTAGGCACATTGATTCAGGAGTACAACCTCACGGAAGAAGACTTCCGCGGGGGACTCTTTGTGGCTGAACACAATCATGAGCATACGTCAGAGGGAGATCATGTGGTTTGTTGTGACTGTTGTGAAATGAAAGGCAACAACGACTTGCTGAATCTCACTCGTCCTGATGTAATCCTTGATATTCATCGTCGCTATCTTCGTGCTGGTGCCGATTTGATAGAGACGAACACCTTTTCTTCCCAACGTATTTCCCAAGCCGATTATCATCTAGAGCAGAAAGCACGTGAAATAGCGCTTCAGGGAGCCCGACTGGCTCGACAGGCTGCTGACGAATTCTCAACAGACGAAAAGCCTCGTTTCGTTTGTGGTTCTATGGGCCCAACGAATAAGACCGCCTCGCTGAGTCCAGATGTTGAGAATCCTGCTGCGCGCGCTGTTTACTACGATCAACTCTATGATGCTTACTATGAGCAGGCCGACGCGCTGATGGAAGGTGGTGTCGACACATTCCTGATTGAAACTATCTTCGATACGCTGAATGCCAAAGCAGCAATTGATGCCTGTCAGGAAGTGATGAGAGTTCGTAGTCGGCAGATTCCCATTATGCTTAGTGTGACCGTAGCAGATCTTGCTGGTCGTACGCTTAGCGGACAAACTCTTGAGGCTTTCCTTGCCAGCATTTCTTCCTATGATATTTTCTCAGTCGGTCTGAACTGTTCGTTTGGTGCTCGCCAGATGAAACCTTTCCTTCGAGAGTTGGCGCAGAAGGCACCTTATTATATTAGTGCTTATCCAAATGCGGGAATGCCCAATGAACTTGGTCAATACGACGAAACAGCCGAATCGATGGCTCCACAGATTCAGGAGTTCATTGATGAGCAGTTGGTCAATATTCTTGGCGGTTGTTGCGGAACCGACGATAAATTCATTGCCAAATATTCGCAAATGGCTAAAGGCAGAAAACCTCATGAGGTTGTTGAAGTAAGTAGTTCGATTCGCCTTTCTGGGTTAGATGCCTACATTCCGCAGGCATTCACGAATGTCGGTGAACGTTGCAATGTGGCAGGTTCGCGTAAGTTCCTGCGACTGATCAATGAGAAAAACTACGCTGAGGCCATCTCTATTGCCCGCAAGCAAGTAGAGGACGGAGCCTTGGTGCTCGATATCAATATGGACGATGGCTTGCTCAATGCACGTGAGGAAATGGTAACGTTCTTGCAACTCATTGGAGCAGAGCCCGAAATTGCACGTGTTCCCGTGATGATTGACTCTTCCAATTGGGAAGTCATTACGGCAGCGCTAAAGTGTCTGCAGGGTAAGTCAATCGTAAACAGTATATCTCTGAAAGAAGGCGAGGAGGTGTTCCTTTCTCATGCTCGAGATGTGAAACGCTTCGGTGCGGCTTGTGTTGTGATGTGCTTCGATGAAAAGGGACAAGCCACAAGTTACGATCGTCGTATCGAGATTGCTGAACGAGCCTACAAGTTGCTTACGGAGAAAGTGGGTATGAACCCCTGCGATATTATCTTCGACCCCAATATTCTCGCAGTAGCCACAGGTATGGAGGAACACGATAGTTATGCGCTTGACTTCATTCGCGCAACTGCTTGGATTCGTCAGAATCTCCCTGGGGCTCATGTGAGTGGAGGCGTGAGCAATCTCTCGTTCTCTTTCCGCGGGAACAACTACATACGTGAGGCAATGCACGCTATTTTCCTTTATCATGCCATTCAGGCTGGTATGGATTTTGCTATTGTCAATCCTGCAACAAAGGTTGCATACGAGGATATTCCCGAAGACCAATTGAAAGTCATTGAGGATGTCATTCTTAATCGACACGCAGGAGCCGCCGATGAACTCATTCATCTGGCAACACGACTGAAGGAGGAGCAGGATGCTGCAAAATTGGCTGGTGAAAACGGAATCAATAATTCTGCAGCAAAGCCGCAGGAGATTTGGCGCCAGGAATCACTTGAGAGCCGACTTGCCTACGCACTCCGAAAAGGAATTGGCGACTATCTCGATGAAGACCTTCACGAAGCGCTGCAGAAATATCCACGGGCGGTTGACATTATCGAAGGACCGCTTATGGCAGGTATGAACGAAGTCGGTGAACTCTTTGGACAAGGAAAGATGTTTCTTCCGCAAGTGGTCAAGACGGCTCGGACAATGAAGCAAGCAGTCGCTATTCTTCAGCCATTCATTGAGCAGCAGAATGCTGGTGTTTCGTCAAAGGCTGGAAAGATTGTTATGGCTACCGTAAAGGGCGATGTTCACGACATTGGTAAGAATATCGTTGCGGTTGTTATGGCTTGCAATAACTTTGAGATTATTGATCTTGGTGTAATGGTTCCGGCGGAGGAAATCGTTCGTGTGGCTATTGAGGAGAAAGCAGATGCTATTGGATTGAGTGGTCTCATCACTCCTTCGCTTGAGGAAATGGTCACAGTTGCCAAGGAGATGGAACGTGCAGGCCTTCGGATTCCTATTCTCATTGGTGGGGCAACTACAAGTCAGATGCATGTGGCACTGAAGATTGCTCCCGTCTATGGTGGTCCCGTAGTTTGGATGAAGGATGCGGCTCAGAACGTAGTTGCTACCGCTCGTTTACTTAACAAGGAAGAGGGAGAGGCTTATCGTCAGGAGTTGAATGAAACCTATGAGCAACTCCGAAAGTCCTACGCTGAGAGGCATCAGGAGATGCAGTCGCTCGAAGAAGCGCGGAAGAATAAACTCCGCCTATTTGATTGAATATCCAGACATGAGCCATTCTATTTATTAAATATTCAATACGGATAAATATTCTGCTATATTTTCTCGTTTGGTTTTGATAATCCGAAAATATTTGATTAAAAACTGATACGATGATAAAGAACATTATTTTTGACTTTGGAGGAGTTATTGTTACGCTCGATCAACCGCAGGCAGTTCGCCGTTTTGAGGCATTGGGTCTTGCCGATGCTGCAAAACGACTTGATCCTTATACTCAGGGAGGAATCTTTGGCGAACTTGAGGGAGGTATTCTATCTGCAGAAGAGTTTCAGCGTGAACTCTCTACGCTTGTTGGTCGTGAGGTTTCTTTCGAAGAGTGCCGTTATGCGTGGATGGGTTATTGTGGAGATGTTCCCAAGCGTAATCTTCAGTTGCTGCTCCGACTCCGAAAGGAAGGTTATCGTGTCATCATGCTCTCCAACACTAATCCTTTCATGATGTCATGGGCTGAGAGTTCTGAGTTCGATGGCGAGGGGCATCCCGTTTCCTATTATTTCGATTCGCTCTACAAAAGTTATCAGGTGAAGACGATGAAACCAGATCCTGCTTTCTTCCGTCATGTGATCAGTCAGGAGCAGATTCTACCCGAGGAAACGCTGTTTGTTGATGACGGACCTCGCAATACAGAGGCTGCCCGCCAACTCGGCCTTCATACCTTCTGTCCGAAGAATGGAGCCGACTGGACATGTGAATTATTTGAATATCTATAGATTTTAGTTTTTTGTCTGGAATTAATTTTTTTCTTTGGGGATTTATTTGTAACTTTGTAGGCAAATATTATTGTCGAACTTTATTAAAACAAACAGACAACTCAATGAAAAAGTACAATTTCAATGCAGGTCCCTGCATTCTCGATCGTTCGGTGATCGAGAAAACCGCTGATGCAATTCTTGATTTCAATGGCATTGGCCTGTCTTTGGCAGAAATTAGCCATCGTTCGAAGGATTTTCAGCCTGTCATTGATGAGGCTGAGGCACTCGTCAAGGAGTTACTCGAAGTTCCTGAAGGCTATTCAGTACTCTTCCTCGGTGGTGGAGCATCGCTCGAGTTCTGCATGGTTCCATACAACTTCCTTAACAAGAAGGCTGCCTATCTGAACACAGGCGTTTGGGCAAAGAAGGCTATGAAGGAGGCAAAACTCTTTGGTGAGGTTGTTGAGGTTGCTTCTTCTGCTGATGCAAACTATACGTTTATCCCGAAGGGTTGGTCAGTACCTACCGACGCTGACTATTTCCACTTCACAACCAATAACACAATCTATGGAACCGAAATCCGCAAGGACTTCGACCTTCCCGTGCCCGTTATTGCAGATATGTCGTCAGACATTTTCTCTCGTCCCGTTGACGTTTCGAAGTACACCTGTATCTATGGTGGTGCTCAGAAGAATCTCTCAATGGCAGGTGTGACGATTGTCATCGTGAAGAATGATGCACTTGGAAAGGTGGAGCGTCAGATTCCCACGATGCTCGACTATCGCACGCATGTAGAGAAGGGTTCTATGTTCAATACTCCTCCTGTTGTTCCTATCTATACGGCTATGGAGAATCTGCGCTGGATGAAGGCTAAGGGCGGTGTGAAGGCTATGGACAAACTCGCTCAGGAACGTGCCGAGATTATCTATGGCGAGATTGATCGCAACAAACTCTTCCGCGGAACAGTAGCAGAGGAGGATCGTTCGGTGATGAACATCTGCTTCGTTATGAACGATGAGTATGCAGAACTTGAGAAGGAGTTCATGGAGTTTGCTACTTCTAAGGGTATGGTTGGCGTGAAGGGTCATCGCTCAGTAGGTGGATTCCGTGCTAGTTGCTACAATGCTCAGACCATTGAGGGCTGCAAGGCTCTTGTGGCTTGCATGCAGGAATTTGAGGCTAAGCACTAATCAGATAGTCTCCATAGTTGCAAGCACAATTTATTGTAAATCTTATAATTCGTAAATTCATAATATGAAAGTACTAGTTGCAACAGAGAAACCCTTTGCCAGCGCTGCTGTCGAAGGAATAAGAAAAGAAGTTGAAGGCGCAGGTCACGAACTGGTTCTGCTCGAGAAATACACAGAGAAGGCACAGTTGCTTGATGCCGTGAAGGACGTTGACGCTATGATCATTCGTTCTGACAAGGCAGATGCTGAGGTTTTGGCCGCAGCAAAGCAGTTGAAGATTGTCGTTCGTGCTGGTGCAGGTTTTGATAATATCGACCTTGCTGCTGCTACTGCTCACGGTGTTGTTGCAGAGAACACTCCTGGACAGAACTCAAATGCTGTGGCTGAACTCGTGTTCGGATTGCTCGTCTTTGCTGTTCGTAATTTCTATAACGGCAAGTCAGGTTCTGAACTCAAGGGCAAGAAACTTGGTATTCTTGCTTTCGGTAATGTTGGTCGCAATGTTGCCCGCATCGCCAAAGGCTTTGGTATGGAAGTATCTGCCTACGATGCTTACTGCCCTGCAGAGGTTATCGAACAGGCTGGTGTTCACGCTGTTGAGAATCAGGATGCGCTCTTTGAGCAGTGCGATGTGGTTTCTCTCCATATTCCCGCTACTCCTGAGACGAAGCAGAGCATCAACTATGCACTTGTCGGCAAGATGCGCAAGGGAGGTATTCTCGTTAACACTGCCCGTAAGGAAGTTATCAACGAGCCCGAATTGCTTAAACTCATGGCAGAGCGCGAGGACCTGAAGTTCGTTACCGACATCATGCCCGATGCTCACGATGAATTCCAGAAGTTCGAAGGCCGCTACTTCTCTACACCGAAGAAGATGGGTGCTCAGACTGCTGAGGCTAATATCAATGCTGGTATTGCTGCCGCTCGTCAGATTAACGCATTCTTCAAGGATGGCGACACTCGCTTCCAGGTGAACAAGTAATCATTGCATCGGACTTTTGCGGAACGCCTTGCGGATAGGGCATTCTTCCCTAGTGGGAGATGCGTCCGTCAACATTCCGTGAAAGTCCGATGTAGTTATTTAAATAAACCTTTTATCCTTATGATCATCAAACCATTCCGCGGCATTCGTCCGCCAAAAGAACTTGTCGAAAAAGTAGAAAGCCGTCCTTACGACGTGCTCGACAGCGAAGAGGCTCGCGCCGAAGCAGGCGACAACGAGATGAGTCTCTACCATATCATTAAACCCGAGATTGATTTTCCTGTGGGAACTTCCGAATATGATCCGCGCGTCTATGAGCGTGCTGCAGAGAACTTTCAGAAGTTTCAGAATCGTGGTTGGCTACTTCAGGACGACAAGGAAAACTACTACATCTACGCTCAGACAATGAACGGCAAGACCCAGTACGGACTTGTCATAGGAGCCTATGTTGAGGACTATATGCAGCAGCGTATCAAGAAGCATGAATTGACTCGTCGTGATAAAGAGGAAGACCGTATGAAGCACGTTCGTGTCAACAATGCAAACATTGAGCCCGTTTTCTTTGCCTATCCCGACAATGAAGTGCTCAACGACCTCATTATGCGCTATGCTCGGACCACTCCTGAATACGATTTTGTTGCACCTATCGATGGATTCCGCCATCAGTTTTGGGTGATTGCCGATGAGGCAGACATTAAGACTGTAACTGAGGAATTCCGCAAGATGCCTGCTCTCTATATTGCTGATGGTCATCATCGCTCGGCAGCAGCAGCGCTTGTTGGTGCAGAGAAGGCAGGTCAGAATCCGAATCATCGTGGTGATGAGGAATATAACTATTTCATGGCTGTTGCCTTCCAGGCTTCACAACTCACTGTCCTCGACTACAACCGCGTAGTGAAAGACCTGAATGGCCTTACCAGCGAGCAGTTCCTCGATGCACTTCGTCGTAACTTCACTGTTGAGGATAAAGGCACTGAGATTTACAAGCCACAGCATCTCCACGAGTTCTCGCTCTATCTTGATGGCCACTGGTTTGCACTCAACGCAAAACCTGGTACCTACGACGACCACGATCCTATTGGTGTGCTCGACGTTGATATTTCTTCAAGACTCATCCTTGATGAAATTCTGAAGATTGGCGACTTGCGTTCGTCTAACCGAATCGACTTCGTTGGTGGACTTCGCGGTCTTGCTGAATTGAAGCGTCGTGTGGATAGTGGTGAGATGCGTGCAGCACTTGCTCTCTATCCCGTTTCTATGCAACAGATTATGGACATTGCTGATACGGGTAACATTATGCCCCCCAAGGCAACTTGGTTTGAGCCGAAGTTGCGCTCAGGACTTGTAATCCATAAACTCTCATGACCGATCAGTATCTGACGATAACCTCTCTCGTAGGCGAAGGATTCTACTCTGAAAAGCGGAGTAAGTTCTTCGCCTTCGCCCACCACGTCGAAACAACGGATCAGATTAAGGAAATCATCGACCAATATCGCAAGAAGTATTTCGACGCGCGCCACGTTTGTTATGCCTATATGCTCGGTCCCGAACGCGAGCAGTTTCGTGCTAACGATGATGGTGAACCTTCATCGACAGCAGGTAAGCCTATTCTTGGTCAGATCAATAGCAATGAACTTACTGATATTCTCATCGTAGTCATTCGTTATTATGGCGGTGTGAACCTCGGTACCAGTGGTCTAATCGTTGCCTATCGAACAGCCGCAGCCGATGCTATTGAGCACAGTCAGATTGAAACCAGACAAGTGGAGGAACTTGTCACTTATACTTATCCTTATGTGATGACGAGTGCAGTGATGCGAGTGGTAAAAGAGATGTCGCCTCGCATCGTTTCACAAACTTTCGACAACACATGCACCATTAATCTTTCCATTCGCAAGTCACTTGCTCCCCAACTTCGTGACCGACTTGCAAAACTCAGTTTCTGATAGTAAAGAAACCATATTGTTCTACTATTTGTTCGTGTAGAATATTTCTATTAGTCTTTTGTTTTTTCATTATTTCTTTATTTTTTCTAGTATAAGTATAATATTGTAATATACGTGTAATCAACATGTTGCGTAATATTTGAAACAAATTGCTTTATTTTTCTAGTTTGCTTCTTAGATGTAGTAAGTGTAATGCATGCCTTTCTATCATCTTCGCTATTGTAGTAGAGATTTGGGAGAAGTCATCTGGAGAATTTGTTATTAATAAATATGTGTGAAATGGCTGAAATATAATAGATACAAAAACCCCGAACCAGTAAAGAAGAGGTCCGGGGATAATGCTCTAAATAATGGAAACGTTTTTTCCTAGAGAAGGATCAGAAGTTGTCCATGTGAAGTTCGAAGAATGCTTTCGGGTGGAGGCAAACAGGGCAGATTTCAGGTGCCTTCTCGCCAACTACGATGTGACCGCAGTTGCGGCACACCCAAACCTTCACACTTGACTTTTGGAATACTTCCTGAGTTTCAACGTTCTTGAGCAGTGCACGATAACGTTCTTCGTGACGCTTTTCAATTTCTGCTACCATACGGAATTTCTTTGCCAAAGCCTTGAAACCTTCTTCCTCGGCTGTCTTGGCAAAACTTTCGTACATATCGGTCCACTCGTAGTTTTCACCATCTGCTGCTGCACCGAGGTTTTCGGCTGTGTCGCCGATCCCATTGAGTTCCTTGAACCAAAGTTTTGCGTGTTCCTTCTCGTTGTCGGCAGTCTTCTGGAAGAGTTCTGCGATCTGCTCGAATCCTTCTTTCTTAGCCTTTGATGCAAAATAAGTATACTTGTTGCGAGCCATTGACTCACCTGCGAATGCGGCCTCGAGATTCTTCTCGGTCTGTGTGCCAGCGTACTTGTTCTTGTTGTCCATAATTGTTTTTGATTTTTAAATTAATAATAAATGATTTTATTTACTTTTTCTTTTTCTCTGAATTCAGTCGGCAGCATGCCTACTTGACGACGGAAGAACTTCACAAAGTAGGAATCATCGTCAAATCCGAGTTCGTATGCAATTTCCTTCACGAGTTTAGGTGTAGACATGAGCATGCGTTTAGCCTCTACAATCAAGCGGTTGTTGATGATTTTCAACGGTGCCAGTCCGCTACATTTCAGTGTACTGTTGGTAAGTGTTTTTACCGACATTCCCAACATCGACGCATATTCGTGAACTGTGTGGCATCGACGGTAGTTTCGGTCGAGTTCCTTTCGGAAGTTGACGAAGTTCAGACAGGCTGCGCTATTATTATAAATCTGCTCGTGGTCATTACGCAATCCTTCGCGGATAAGGATGATAAGAAACATTTTCACGAGATTGTGAATATACTGATCGTGAGCAAACTTGTCGTTATCGAGAGCCTCACGCTTAATTTCCTCAGCAATGCCGCGAAGCCGGTCTGCTGTCTGATCACTGATGAGGTAGTAGGGTGGGCGGTCAAAGACGTTGAACACATCGTACTTAATGATGTTCTCCAGTTTATTGCCCTCTTGAGTGAAGAAACTATCGTCGAACTGAATGATGATGCCCTCGGTCTTCTCACAGGGTTTGAACTGATGTAACTGACCCGGAGAAACCACGAATATTCGACCAGATTGAAGAACTTCGTCGGCGAAGTCAATATGATGACATCCTACACCCTGCCAAAACCACATGAGTTGATAGTAGTCATGAGCGTGGACAGTTGCCTCTACTTTTTCTTGCGTTGAGAAGCACTGGGGTATGTTTAAGATATTAATGTTCATCTGACTTCATTTTTAATCGTTTGCAAAGATAAGAAAAATATCTGATACCTCAAATATCTAAGTTCAGAATCTGCCGAATTTAGCAATGATTATTCCTGAATCTACCATTTTGGCAAATATCGGATCCCTTCCAGAATCAGTTTTTTGTGTTTAAAACTTTGGTCTTCTCATTAAAAATCACTACTTTTGCATTATCTTTTTCGTCTAACTATAGAACTAGCAGAATATTCTTTCTGAATTATGGAATACAAGAAGATAGGGGAGACCTACTATCTCAGAATGGATCGTGATGACGAAGTAATCGAAAAGATTCTTGAGGTGTGCCGTCGGGAGTTGATTCCGTCGGCTGTGTTTACGGGCATTGGCGGTTGCAAGAGCGCCGAGTTGCAGGTGTTTATCCCCGAGAGTGGCAGTTTCGAAACTGAGCGTCTGGAGGGAATGCTTGAGTTGGTGTCGCTTAATGGTAATGTTGTTTCGGGTGACGACGGTGAGTTGTTTCATCATACTCATGCTCTGTTCTCATTCAAGAAGAACGGGGAGCACGGAATGGCTGGCGGTCATCTGAAATCAACAATTGTGCTCTATACTGCGGAGATTGAACTGCGACCAACAGTCGGCGGAGAGATTAGGCGGAAGTTTGACCCTGAGACAGGTACAGGATTCTGGGATTTCAGAGAGACTGAGGAATAAAACCAATCGAAGCGAAGGTAGAGTCACAATTTATAGCAAAAGGTCCTAGAGACTACATCGTGCTGATGCAACTGAATAGAATTTTAAGAGTTAAATGAACGAAGAGAAAAAGATATTGTTCCTTCACGGATTCTTCGCCAGTGGGCAGTGCGTTCCAGCGTTAGCATTGCGGGAGGCGTTGCAGGGAAAGGCCAAGGTGCTTTCGCCCGACCTGCCCCTTTGTCCAAGCGAGGTGCTACTGTTGGTGAGAGATATCTGCAAGCATGAGAACCCTAATGTTGTGGTGGGCAATAGTTGTGGTTCGTTCTATGCTCAGTGGGTTGCGCCTGAATTTGGGATTCCTACTTTGTTGGGCAACCCGCATTTCCAAATGACGGACTTCCTAAAGCAACGCCTCGGCGAACATCAGTATAAGTCGCCGCGCCAGAATGGGTGTCAGAAGTTCGTTATAGACGAGAATCTAATCAATGAGTTTGCCACGCTGGAACCAATCCAGTTTGAACATTGCACAGAGGAGTCTCGCGACCGAGTTTGGGGATTGTTTGGTGAAAAGGACACACTGGCTCATTTTGAACCGTTGTTCTTACAGTACTATACCCATTCTTACCATTTCCCAGGTGGCCATACGCCAACGGCTGAAGAGGTTCGTCAATGGTATGTTCCACTGATTGAAAAACTCATAAATGAAAACGTTTAACATCTAATAAAATAAATTATGATGCTGAAAAAAATACTGAACCCGTGGACCAACCGAGAAGGTTACGACTGTTTTGGGTGTTGTCCGACCAATCCGTACGGTGTACATATGGAATTTTTTGAGGAAGGCGATGATATCGTAAGTTTCTGGAAACCACGTCAGCACTATCAGGGCTGGATTAACACAATGCACGGTGGAATACTCTCGACACTTGTCGATGAGATTGCAGGCTGGGTGGTTTCGCGTAAATTGCAGACAAGTGGAATGACTACTCGCCTTGATGTGCGCTACAAGAAGGCTGTCTCGACACTTGATCCTCGTCTGACCATTCGTGGCCATATTGCTGAAATGAAACGTAATATAGCATTTATCGACGTAACCATCAAAAACTCGAAGGGTGAAGTCTGTGTTGAAGGACAGGCAACCTATTTCTGTATGAATGCTGAACGTGCAAAAGAAATGGGATTTGAAGAATGTAAAACGGAGGAAGAATAGATTATGAGTTGGCTTTGTTTGATTGTTGGTGGCTTGTTTGCAGCCGCATTCACGTTCTGTATGGGAATGATGAAAGGCTCGACGGGCTGGACTTGGTTCTACTGGCTGCTGGGCTTCATTGCCTGTACGATTGTCAGCATGGGACTTCTTGTGAAAGCCTCAGAGGCAATACCCATCGGTACAGCCTATCCTGTTTGGACAGGTGTGGGAGCCGTCGGGTCAGTGCTCATCGGTATCTTTTTCTTCCATGAGCCCAGCACATTTTGGCGCATGTTCTTCATCTTCACACTGATAGCATCTATCGTAGGATTAAAAATGGTAGGATAATGGCAACATTCAGAGAAATGAGACGCAGTCGTCAGTTACTTTCCCAAGAGGAAAGTATCAGCCTATTAATGAAATCAACATCTGGCACGTTGGCTTTGATGGGCGATAACGACTACCCCTATGCTGTGCCCATTAGTTATGTTTATTCGGATGGGAAACTCTATTTTCACAGTGCGCTGTCTGGGCATAAGGTTGACGCGATTAGACGATGCGATAAGGCTTCGTTCTGTGTCATCGATCAAGACGATGTGAAGCCAGAAGAGTTCACAACCTATTTTCGTAGCGTGATTGCTTTTGGAAGAATCTATATCGTTGAAGATGAAGCAGAGAAGATGGAAGGAATCCGACTTCTCGGTCGCCGCTATAATCCCAATGATGACGAGGGTCTTCAAAAAGAAATAGAAAAAGGTTTCACTCACATGCATGTGATTCGACTCGATATTGAATATTTGACGGGAAAAGAAGCCATTGAACTTGTCAGAAGACGTTAATAGAAACTTGAACTAAAATATCTTCCTATAGTATAAAAAAGAAAAGAATAACCAGCGGGAAGAAAGAAAAACGATAAAAAGGAAAAAGTTATGGAATATATGTCACAAGAAGGTTACGACAAACTCGTAGCAGAACTCCGCCAATTGGAAAATGTGGAATTACCTCGGGTTAGAGAGGCTATCGCAGAGGCACGCGATAAAGGCGACCTCAGTGAGAATTTCGAGTATCATGCAGCCAAGCGAGAGCAGGGTAGACTGTTGAGCCGTATTAGTTTCAAGCAGAAAGTGCTGGCGAATGCCCGTGTGATAGACATGTCGCGTCTGAATAGCGACAGCGTTCAGTTGCTCAGTAAGGTGGAAATGGTCAATGTGGCCAATGGCAAGAAGATGACAAACACCATTGTGAGCCCTCATGAAGCAAATATTCGTGAAGGAAAGATTTCCATTAAGTCACCCATCGCTCAGGCGCTCTTAGGTAAGAATGTTGGCGACGAGGTTGAGGTGCATGTGCCTGCTGGCGTCATGAAACTTCGTATTGAGAGCATAGAACTCTAGGAAGAAATAAAAAGGAAATAACTCCCCAGTTCTCTTAAAAGAGGGTGGGGAGTTATTTTTGTTGTTTGGGGATCTTTATTTCAGTATCTCAGTAATCCACTTAAACAATTCGTCGAGGGCATAGTCGCCGCTATGAGGACGATTCCAAGCCAGCAGGAAGTTAACATCCTTACCAGCATTTTTCAATTTCGTTGCAAAGTTGATGGGAACAGGGAAGGATGTATCGCGGTCGCGGGCTCCGTGACGAATGTACCAATGAGGTGCAACGCATGTAGATGCATCATCGATGAAACTCATTGGATTCATCAGACGAACATTCTGCCGAATCTCATCAGAAATCACCACATTGTTTTTTGAAGCAGTATAGTCAGTGAAGTTTACGCTGCTACCATTCGCGTCGCCAAACTCCTCGTTTTCACCACTGGCATTGTTTATTCCTTCTATCTGGCTGTCAAATGCAGGAACACCCTTCAGAGGCTGAGTCGAAACTACATAATTCAGGTATTTCTGCATGTCGAGGTCAGTAATATATTCCCCCTTCTGATTTCCTTCCATTTCACGGGGTCCCATTCCTCTGGGTAGTTCTTCGCCTTGCATTTCGGGACGCATTCCTCTTGGCGGCTTACCACCTTGCATTTGAGGGCGCATTCCTCCGTTAATAGGCGCAGCAAACATTCCCTTGGCCGAACTACTATAGGAGAAACCAAGACTATCGGCGAGATCTGCACCTGCATTTTTCGCAATCTGAGCCGATCGGATGAGTTCGCTCTTGATGAAGTCGAGATAATTATCAGCATTGAGCGGAGTGCCGTCAGCCTTGAGTAAGTTCAAACTCTCCAGATAGGTTGGGAAAGCCTCTGCCAATTCCTTCGTATAGCCTTTGTGCGTCTCGTCGAGACCTTGTCGGGAATCAGTTTGTTGGAAGAGCCATTCGTAGCACATATCTGCATGTTCGAGGTCGATGATAGGACAGAAGCAAACTGAAGCGAAAACATCGTCGCGCTCATCGGCAGCCCCCATCGCTTTCAGCATTGCAACATACTCGGGATTGTTGCCCGTTGCTCCCATCAGTGCCGACATTGCACCACCAGCGCTCGTTCCATTAGTGATGATTCGTTCTGCGTTACCAAGCATCACCTCGTCGAAATGGCGCAGATATCGGATTGCAGCCTTCAGGTCGAGTATAGCCTTCGGTGCACGACCTGTATAAACGGTTTGTCCCTTCTTCACGCCCTTGTGTTTCTTCGCGTATGCCTTGTCAGCAACAATTGTTGAGTTGCGTCCGCGCGAACCAGGGATTACGACTACGTAACCTTCCTTCAACGCTCTTCCAGTAGCGTCGTTTGCCTGAGGCTTTGTTGCAGCAGAAGCCATATAGCCGCCCACGTATGTACGCAGGAAGATTGGTGTCTGCTGTGTGGCTCCCTCGGGCACGTAAAGGTTCAGGTATTGATAGGCAGAGTCCTCTACCTGTGTAACATAATACAACTGCTCGTAAGCCTTGAACTTTACCTCCTTTCCGTCATAGAGTGTCAGCGACGATTCAACTGCCGCATTTGCGTCAAAGCGCAATGCCGTCTGTGACATTGCTCCCATAAAGAGACATGTCAACAGTAATGTAAAACCAAATTTCTTCATTTTTATTATCTCAGTGCTTTATACACTTCTTAGTCTTAAGCATCGTCCTTTGATTCTTCAACAAGACGTTTGCCTAATTCAAAAGCCTTCTGAAGATCTTTCGGGAATCGCTTGTCTCGAACCTCGGCCTTGTGGGCTTCGTTGAAGGAAGCGGCGTCGTACTTGCTGTAATCGACGAACTGATAGGTGTCGTAGGAGCAGAGGATCTCCGTTGGCCCGAACATTCCGAGTTGACGAGCCTGAGTGTCCATCAGAATATGATAGTTCGCTTTTCTGTAGACGTCCTCGTTCGGACAGTTCATCGTGTAGATGGTCGCTGAATGCAGTTTCTTCAATATGATAGGCTTGCTGTAGTCGGAGTAGTTGACTGCCGGGAACACAAGACGCTCCATAAATGCACGAAGCATTGCAGTTGGATAACTGCAATAGTTGGGAGAACCACAAATCAGCACGTCAGCCTGTACGGCTTTTTCCAGAATCGGCTGCAGGTCATCCTTGAACGAGCAGACACCCTTCCGACCGCCTTTCAGTTTGCATGCAAAGCAACTCATGCAGCCTTTGTAGTTCAGGTTGCGGTCGTAAAGATTCACCATTTCAACTTCCGCTCCAGCGCTCTCAGCACCTTCCATTGCCTTTAGCAGCAACTGGGCAGTATTCTTGTTCTTTCTTGGGCTTCCATTAATAAACAGAGCCTTCACTTTTCTTTCCATGTGTTGTATTAGTTTATAGTTATAAATAATGTGTCAGCGAAGTTCTTTTTCCATTCTGTAGCAGATGAACGTGCCTTCTATGCGTTGTTGATAGTCGCCCACATAGTTCATTTTCTCATAGAATGCGATTTTGTTATCGCGGCTTTCTAGCACCGCAAAGCGATAGCCCAGTTCCTTTGCCCATTTCTCGGCTTCGCTGACTATGAGCGTGCCGAGTCCTTGATGGCGATATTCCTCAAGTACGACGATGCGACTCAGCATCATGTGTTCATCGTCGATGGGGTAGAGACGGCAGGTGGCTACGGGTAGATAGTTGTCAATAGCGACGAGGTATTTCGTCTCAGGGCCGTCGTGGTCGTCAAATTCCGCAGTAAGAGGAATATGATGTTTTCGTGCCATTGCCTGAATGCGCACATAGTACGCTCCGGCTTGTTCTGCGGTTTTTGTTGCCCTGATAATTTCCATATCTCTGTTTGAATGATTACATCGTGTTTTGCCTCGTTAGGCATTGCACTTACGTTTTTGTTTAAATTTTTCTACTTGTTGTTAAGATTTGGTACTTGTTGATTAAATACTTCGTTCTTTACCTTTATCGTTGAGTTAAAGTTTTCGTTTCGTGTTGGTCTACGAATTAGTATGTGGCTTCTTCACAGAAAAATTACTTATTGAGGTCTTGCTCCTCAAGTTCGCCAGTCACAGAGTCGATGATAAAACCTCTGACCACCACATCGTTCGGTACGAGAGGGTGCGTCTTAATTGTTTCAACCGTATTTCTGACCGAAGCCTCAGTATCCTTGAATCCCTCGAGCCAGTGGTTCAAGTCGACGCCGCATTTGCGAATAGTTTCCAGTGTTTCTTCCTTTACGCCGCGCTCAATCATCTCTTTGTGGAAGTGGTCGAAACTCATGTGGCACGCACCGCAATGGGAGTGGGCAACCACCATGATTTCCTCAACACCCAACTCATAGATTGCAACAATCAGACTGCGCATCGCAGAGTCGAAAGGTGAGATTACAAGTCCACCCGCATTCTTGATTATCTTTGCGTCACCGTTCTTCAGTCCAAGTGCGGCAGGTAGCAATTCGGTTAGTCGTGTGTCCATGCAGGAGAGCACGGCCAGTTTCTTGTCGGGATATTTGTCCGCGATGAATGGTTCGTAGGCTTTTTGGGCTACAAACGTCTTATTGAAAGCAAGAATTTGATCTATCATCATAACTTCACTCCTTTTTTGAAATTATTTGTTCGCAAAGTTAACAAAAAAGTTGATAATATTAAAATTTTTGTTTAAATTTGTGGCCGAGTTCAGCATCGCTTCAATGAAAAATTTTTCTGTGTGGGCAAACAGTTGACACTCATTGGCTACAAGGTTGACCGTTAATGACTAATTACTGGCGTCAGATTGATTTCCGACTGTCTGTTTTGGCAAAGTCCATCTTGTCAAGCAGATGTGATTTCTGACGGAAGGTTAAGACTCTGGCTACGTTGAAACACTGATTAGAACAATAATGTTTAGAAACTCTATATATTGAAAATGTGATGTCGTTGGATTCGCTCTATTTATACATCATGGTGGCTGCGTCGAGTTGCATGCTGATCACAGGATTCATTCTCGCACAGGTGAAAGCCCCTGCAGATGGGCGCGCAGATAAGTTTCGTCTCACGAAATACATCCTCACAGTTGCTGTTCTTATTCTCGGAGGGCTCAACCTTCTGCAGATTAGTTACGACAGTGGAGGCAGCATTAATTATTTGAGTTCGTGCATCGCCTTATCTGTAGCCTTCCTTCAGGCTATGCTCTTCACGATGGGACTTCTTGTTCTCGTTCAGCCAAGTATGGTCACACGTAGCCGAATCTTTTATCAACTGGTCGTCATTCTCTGCATCGAATGCCTGCTAATAGGTTCGTTCATCCTTTTACCCAGCCATCAGTATATTTATGTTCATGCCCTCTGTGTTGTGTTCTATCTCATTCAACTCGCTGTTTACATTCGGTGGTATATGCACGGTCGGAAGGTATTCCTCAATCAGATCGATGCTTATTATGAGGAAGACGAGATTAAGCATAGTATGGGTTGGATTCGTTTCATCTTCTGGGCTTCGCTTACAGTAGGTTTCCTCTCGTTGCTGATGATTTTCAACGAACGCATCGTCGACATGTGTCTTACGATGGCTCTTGCTATCTTCTATGCGATGTTCGCCACTTGCTTCATCAACTATGGTCTTAGTGCCCCAATCATTCTACCTGCTATCTATCAGAAAGAAGAGCAAGTGACAGTAGTTCCCCAGAAGGTAAGCAAGGCCATAGGAAAGGATTTGCTCGATAAGTGGATTGAGACCAAAGGCTATTTGAACAACGATCTCGCAGTTTCAGAAATCGCATCAATGACAGGAATGACGGATGAAGAGTTCCATCACTATTTTCGCGAAGTTATGGGTGAGGAATTCCGCTCTTGGCGTTTGCGTCGTCGCATAGAAGAGGCAAAGGATCTGATGGTCAAGCATCCCGAATACTCCACTACGCAAGTTGGAAAAATGTGCGGTTTCAATGACCGAAGTTTCTTCTATCAGCAATTCTCCCGCTTTGTCGGCATCACCGTTGGAGAATTCCGCAGGACAGCACTTTCATAATCGAGGAATAAACTTTGCTTTCATCAAAAATCCACGAATTGGAGTTGTTTTAACTTCACTATTTTGAATTTAAACGAATTCGTGAATTTGTTTACAGCGCACCCTGATTTTTTGCGCCACATATTTATAATTTGTAATCTGTAACTTGCTATTTGTAGAACGCCGTTTTGGTGTTACCGTCTTGTTTTCCCCTTTTAATAACGTTCTCATTCCTCCTCATTTAAAAAATAAAAAATTTTTGTCTTTCTTTTTGTAGTCCGCTCACTTATTCGTATCTTTGCAAGTTGAAATCATACATAAAAAGAAAGAAATATGGGAATTAAGACGAGATTAGCAACGATGAACTTCCTGGAGTTTGCTGTTTGGGGGGCTTATCTGACGTGTATGGGAAACTATCTGGGAGTAGCAGGATTAGGTAGTGAGATTTCGTGGTTCTACGCTATTCAGGGTATCGTTTCAATCTTCATGCCTACGTTGATGGGTATTGTAGCCGATAAGTGGGTTCAGCCTCAGAGGTTACTGGGCTGGTGCCATCTGATGGCAGGTATCTTCATGTTGGGTTGTTGGTGGCTTGGCGTACGGGCAGGTTTCGGACAGGAGTTGCCCAACAAGGCTTTGTTCATTGCACTCTACACACTGAGCGTTGCCTTCTTTATGCCGACTATTGCTCTTGCTAACACCACTGCCTTCAGCATTCTGAAAGAACGTGGACTGGACACAGTGAAGGACTTCCCGCCCATCCGCGTGCTTGGAACTGTTGGTTTCATCGCAACGATGTGGTTTGTCAACTGCGCTGTATGGGAAGATGGAGCATTCTCGTTCACTTTGGCTGAAAACGCCCATAAGTTCCAATACACCTATATGCAGTTCTTCGTTTCAGGCTTGCTGAGCATTTTGCTCTTTGCCTACTGTTTGACGTTGCCCGAGTGCCGTCCGGAGAAGAAAGAAGGAAAATCCACACTACTCGAGCAGTTTGGCCTGAACGCCTTCAAACTGTTTAAGCAGAAGAAGATGGCGCTGTTCTTCATTTTCTCTGCTCTGCTGGGTATGTGTCTGCAGGTGACAAATGGTTATGCAGGTCCGTTCATCACGAGTTTCAAGGGTTCTACCGATGCAGCCGTTGCCACATCGTTCGCAGCCAATAACGCCACACTGCTCACTTCTATCTCTCAGGTCAGTGAAGCCCTTTGCATTCTGCTGATTCCGTTCTTCCTGAAGCGATTCGGTATCAAGGTAGTGATGCTCATGTCGATGTTTGCATGGGTGTTCCGTTTCGGTTTCTTCGGTGTGGGCAATCCCGCAATGCCGGGCGTGCTGCTGTTCATTCTGAGTTGCATCGTCTATGGTGTAGCCTTCGACTTCTTCAACGTTTCGGGTGGTATCTTCGTTGATCAGGAGTGCGAACCTTCAGTGAAGGCTTCAGCGCAAGGTCTGTTTATGATGATGACCAACGGTATTGGTGCTACGGTCGGAACACTCGCCGCTGGTGAGATTGTGAACAGTTATTGCACTTGGGAGAATGGCTATCTCGTTGGCGACTGGCAGACTTGCTGGTTCATCTTTGCCACCTTCGCGCTGGTTGTTGGTGTAGCCTTTGCACTCGTATTCAAACCAGAGCAGAAAAAGGCATAGGCTCGTCCTGAATCTTGCGTATATCTTTCGCCGTGAGATATTGGAAATGAGTGCTTGCGGACATCGTTGCCCTCAGGTTTTAAGAATATTTACTTGCGGCTCAGGCCGTGAGTCTTTTGAACAAATCAATTTATTGCAGATGGAACGCATCAAACTGAAATTTAAGAGCATCACCGAGATTGTGGGTAGTGACGAACTGGGACTGCTGATTCTGACTGATGAAGAAGAGCAGCGTCAGTTGTCTATTCCCTGCGATAAGGCGATGGTTCGCGAGTTCAGTCTTCGCCTTAATCATGCTCCTATCACCGGCAGGCTATTGCCTGAGGTGCTTTGGGATGTGTTGGCGATGCAGACCGACCTGCAATTTGAGATTCTCATCACTGGTATTATTGAGGGACAGTATCGGGCGCTTTTGGTAAATCTCAAGACTCTCGATCCTGTCGCCATCCGAATCAGCGACGCAGTGTTGCTTTCCCACATTGCCCGTCTTCCTATTTATATAGATAAGGAGTTGATGGAAAAGCAGAGTGTGGAGTACAGTCAGGATGCTCGAGGTGTAGCGATTCCTGTGAATTCTATTTCAACAGATATGCTGAGGGATGCGCTCGACAAGGCCATTGATGAAGAAAAGTATGAACTCGCGTCGCATTTGCGCGACGAGTTACGCAGAAGAAAACTCTCATGAAAGAAGTTCGGTTTTTCTATGTTCCCAATGCTGCGGAACAATCTGAGTTGCCTCAGGAAGAAGCGGTTCATGCACTGCGTGTATTGCGACTGAAGGAAGGCGACGAGATTTTCCTGCAGGACGGGAAGGGTGTGTTTCATAGGGCACAGGTGACGATTGCCAACAATAAGCACTGCTTTTATGATATTCTGGAGTCAGAGCCCCAGCAACGCATGTGGAATGGCCGTATGCACCTCGCCATTGCCCCAACGAAGAACATTGACCGTATGGAGTGGATGGCCGAGAAGGCCACCGAAGTAGGTTTCGATGAACTTACCTTTCTCGATTGTCAGTTTTCAGAGCGTCGTCAGTTGCGTGTCGACCGCATCGAAAAGATTGTTGTCTCGGCGATGAAGCAGAGCCGTAAGGCTTGGTTGCCGAAGGTGAACGAAATGGTTCCCTTCAGGCAGTTTGTCTCGCAGCCTCGTCAGGGGCGTAAGTTCATTGCCCATTGTTACGATGAGATTAGCCGTGCTGACCTGTTTGAGCAGTTACAGCAAAATCCTTCCGACGAAACCCTCGTGCTCGTTGGTCCAGAAGGTGATTTCTCTGTTGATGAGGTAAAACTTGCAATGGACAATGGCTTTGAGCCTATCTCGCTAGGTACCAGTAGGTTACGCACTGAGACTGCTGGCCTTGTAGCAGTGACGATGGCTCATCTCGCCAAGCGACTTTCCACGTTGCTTGTGTTGCTTGTTTGTGTGCTCGGACTTGTCTCCTGTGCGAAAGAAGGCTATCAGCGCGCACTTCCTGCTAATAGCACCGCCCTGATGTCTGTCGACGTGAGCAAGGTGAGTGGAGTAGGGAGCAACGCCCTATTGCAGACACTCCTGATGGCAAGCGGAACTGACGACTGCGGAATCGACCTCACTCAGAAAATATACCTCTTCGAAACCGCCGACGGCACCCTTGGACTCTGTGCCTCAGTGCGTGACTCAGATCACTTAAAAGAAGTACTCTCAAATCTCGCTACAAAAGGTCGCTGCAAGCCCGTTGAAGCGCTCAGTGATGCTCAGGTCTCGGTGCTAAATGGCTCCTGGGCCGTTGCTTTCAACGATGAGGCTCTGCTTCTGGCGGGTCCCGTTGTTGTTGCCGACCAGCGACAGATGCAGCAGCGTCTGATTCGCTATCTCGGTCAGGACGAAGAGCGCAGCGGTAAAGCGTCTCAGATATTTGAGAATCTCGATTCTATCGATGCTCCAATGGCGCTTGTGGCTCAGGCACAGGCTCTTCCAGAACAACTTGTATCGCCGTTCCTACTCGGTGCTCCGCACGATGCAGAACCCTCACAGGTAATCATTGCTGCCGCGATGCATAAGGAGAAAGACCATCTGTTGATGGAGGGCAAGACGTTCTCGTTCAACAAGAAGATTGACGCTGCACTGAAGGAGTCGGCGAAGGTATTTCGACCCATCGAGGGCACCTATCTGAATGCGCTTGACAAGAGTTCGGCAATGGGTGTTTTCATGAATGTCGACGGCAACGAATTCCTGCCGCTCATGCTTGAGAACGAAGGTCTGCTGGCATTGCTCGCAGGCATCAACTCCGCCATTGATATGAACTTGATAGTGAAGAGCATCAATGGTGATATGGCTATTACAATGCCCACGCTCTCGAAGGAGAAAAACAATCTCTATATGATTGCAAAACTTTCTCATAATCAATGGATTATGGATGTTCCTTATTGGAAAACTTCATGTAAGAAAGGCAGTCGTATTGTTGACTGGGCTCCCAACGGTTATTGCTACGAGAGCGGTAGCACATCGTTCTATTTTGGCGTGAAGAAGACAGATTCCGAACCTAAGTTGCAATTCTATAGCGGTACGACCTCTGAGGGCGCCGCAGCATTGCTCTCTCCAGCTCCTCAACCGCTTTCGTCGAACATCGTTGATGAGTTGAAGGGCTGCAAGATGGGAATTGTCTTCAATATATCCAACCTCACTTCCTCCGACAACCCGATGGGGCATGCCTTCCCGTTTG
Source organism: Prevotella sp. (assembly GCA_024697645.1). GTDB lineage: Bacteria > Bacteroidota > Bacteroidia > Bacteroidales > Bacteroidaceae > Prevotella. The sequence goes on along the minus strand of JAILFH010000115.1, from coordinate 530 downwards.
TGAAGCCACTGCTGGGCGATGTAGCCACTATTGTTTATACAACGAAATAATTGTGATATGAACTCAATCACGCTAAAGAATATCCAGCCTCACGTGTTTGCCAACACTGCTGACCTGCATTCTCAAATCTGGCAGCAGAAGGTAGTGTTCGAGAAGGGAAAGATCTATCTCATTAAGGCCGACAGTGGAATGGGTAAAAGCACGTTCTGTAGTTATTTGGTGGGCTATCGCAACGATTTCTCGGGTGAGTTGCTTTTCGATGAGCGGTCTTCCGCCAGTTTTCGCACAAGCGACTGGGTCGACCTCCGTCAGTGCCACGTGAGTTATCTGTTTCAGGAGTTGCGTCTGTTTCCCGAACTGTCGTCGTGGGAGAACGTGCTCATCAAGAACCGCCTGACGGGTTTTGCAACAGAAACACAGATCGACTCGTGGTTCGAACGCTTGGGCATTGCCGAGAAGAAACATGATAAGATTGGTCAGATGTCGTTTGGTCAGCAGCAGCGAGTTGCCCTGATTCGCTCGCTTGCTCA
>JAILFH010000108.1 GCA_024697645.1 Prevotella sp. | reverse complement strand
TTATGCAAAGAAGCCTTCTGGCCTCTTCGCGAGGATGGCTGCCAAGGTAGCGGCATTCACCATGTTGCAGTATTTCAATCTTCTCAATCATAGGCCCATAGGGCAAGTTAAATACGCATTATTTTAATTCAACCAACAGGTAAACGCACAGATTTGGCGGATGAACAAAGTTGATTTTGTGAGCCGACTGATTGATGTCCTTATTGACGCTTTTTCTGAAAGAAAAGGGGGTCAGACTGATAGATGTCCTTATTGACACTTTTTCTGAAAGAAAAGGGGTCAGAATGAATATGAAGGGCGATGTTTTTGCTCTGTAGAGCCAAGTTGTATTGTTTCTTTACAATTTTCCAGCCGTTCCTCTTGCGTGCGTCATTGTTTTTTAGTAATTTTGCACCCGAAATTGGAAAAAGGGTCTTGACCCTTAGTAATTTAGGAAGATAACAATGGAAAAGAAGAACTACAAACGAACCACCGTAACCGCCGCATTGCCCTATGCCAACGGCGGTGTTCATATCGGTCATCTGGCAGGAGTCTATGTGCCTGCCGACATCTACGTGCGCTATCTGCGCCTTCGTGGACAGGACGTCGTATTCATTGGCGGCAGCGATGAGCACGGAGTGCCCATCACGATTCGTGCCCGCAAAGAGGGAATCACCCCGCAGGACGTCGTCGACCGCTATCACGAGATGATTAAGAAGTCGTTTGAGGAGTTTGGCGTGTCGTTCGACATCTATAGCCGTACCACCAGCGACATCCATCATCAGTTTGCCGCTGACTGGTTCAAGAAACTCTACGACGAAGGAAAACTCAAGGAGCAGACCACCACGCAACTCTACGACGAGGAAGCCCATCAGTTCCTTGCCGATCGCTATATAGTCGGTGAATGTCCCCACTGCCATAACGAGGGTGCCTATGGCGACCAGTGCGAGAAGTGCGGCCGCGACCTCTCACCCATGGAACTCATCAATCCGAGATCAACCATCAGTGGCTCGACGCCCGTGCTGAAGGAGACGAAGAACTGGTATCTGCCGCTGAACGAGTATCAGGACTGGCTGAAGCAGTGGATTCTGGAAGGTCACAAGGAATGGCGTCCGAACGTATATGGTCAGTGCCGTTCGTGGCTCGATATGGACTTGCAGCCCCGTGCGATGACCCGCGACTTGGACTGGGGTATTCCCGTTCCCGTGGAAGGAGCCGACGGAAAAGTGCTCTATGTCTGGTTCGACGCGCCGATTGGCTATGTTTCCAACACCAAGGAACTCTGCGAGAGCAATCCTGAGCGCTGGGGAACCTGGCAGCAGTGGTGGCAGGACGAGGACACCCGTCTGGTGCACTTCATCGGTAAGGACAACATCGTTTTCCATTGTATCATCTTCCCCGTCATGATGAAGGCCCACGGTCAGTATATCATGCCCGACAACGTGCCCGCCAATGAGTTCCTGAACCTTGAGGACAACAAGATCTCAACTTCGAAGAACTGGGCCGTCTGGCTGCACGAGTATCTTGTGGACTTCCCCGGAAAGCAGGACGTGCTGCGCTATGTGCTCACCGCCAATGCGCCTGAGACCAAGGACAACAACTTCACCTGGAAGGATTTTCAGGACCGCAACAACAACGAACTCGTCGCCGTCTATGGAAACTTCGTGAACCGCGCCCTTCAACTCACGAAGAAATACTGGGGCGGAGTGGTGCCTGAGTGCGGCGAACTGCAGGAAGTGGACGAGCGCGCTATTGCCGAGTTCAAGGACGTGAAGGCAAAGGTGGAGTCGCTGCTTGACCAGTTCAAGTTCCGCGAGGCTCAGTTCGAGGCCATGAATCTTGCCCGTATCGGCAATCGCTACATCACCGAATGTGAGCCTTGGAAGGTGGCAAAGACCGACATGAAGCGCGTGGAGACGATTCTCTACATCTCGCTCCAACTCACCGCCAACCTCGCTATTGCCTTCGAGCCGTTCCTGCCGTTCTCGAGCAAGCGTCTGCGTGAGATGCTGAATATGGACTCGTTCGAATGGAGTCAACTCGGTCAGACCGATATCCTGAAGCCCGGCCATCAACTTGCTGAGCCCTCGCTGCTCTTCGAGAAGATTGACGATGAGACCATTCAGGCACAACTGGACCGGCTGGAGCGCATCAAGAAGGAAAACGAGGCTGCTGCCTACAAGGCCGAGCCCGTGAAGCCCGTGGTGTCGTTTGAGGACTTTGAGAAACTCGACATCCGCGTTGGCCACGTGCTGTCGTGTGAGAAGGTGAAGAAGTCGAAGAAACTCCTGCAGTTCTCCATCGACGACGGAACAGGTACGCCCCGCACGATTCTCTCTGGTATTGCCGAATGGAACCAGCCCGAGGATCTCGTGGGCAAGGACGTGCTGTTCATCGCCAACTTTGCCCCGCGCAAGATTATGGGCGTAGAGAGTCAGGGTATGATTCTCTCGGCCGTTGACTACGACGGTTCGCTCGTTCCTACTTCACTGGTTCGTGGCACCAAGCCCGGCTCACTGGTAGGATAAGTGGACATGAGAGAGAGGAATTAACAAATTAAGTTTCACTAGCCCCCCAATCTCCCCCGTCAGAGGGGAACAAGAATATGGCATATCTATTTACATCAGAATCAGTTTCGGAAGGCCATCCCGACAAGGTGGCCGACCAGATTAGCGACGCGATACTCGACCAGTTTCTGGCATACGATGAAGATGCGCGTTGCGCAGTAGAGTCGTTTGTGACTACGGGTCAGGTAGTGATTATGGGTGAGGTGCGCTCGGAGGCCTACATCGACTTGCAGACGATGGCCCGTCGCACGATCAACAAGATTGGCTATACGAAATCAGAATATCAGTTTGACGGCAATTCCTGTGGAATCCTTACTGCCATTCATGAGCAGAGCGGCGACATCAATCGCGGTGTTGACCGTGAGGATGTAGAGAATCAGGGAGCCGGCGACCAGGGTATGATGTTTGGCTACGCCACCAACGAGACGGAAAACTACATGCCCGTTTCGCTGGAACTGGCACATCAGATCATGATTACCCTTGCCGATATTCGCCGTGAAGGAAAGGAAATGACCTATCTGCGTCCCGACTCGAAGAGTCAGGTGACGATAGAGTATAGCGACGACGGCAAACCTCAGCGCATTCACACGATTGTGGTTTCGACCCAGCACGATGAGTTCGACAGCGATGACGAGCGTATGCTCAGCCAGATCAAGAGCGATGTCATCAATATTCTCATCCCGCGGGTCAAGGCTCAGTGTGACGAGAAGGTGCTGGCACTGTTCAACGACGAGATCATCTATCATGTGAATCCTACGGGTAAGTTCGTCATCGGTGGTCCTCACGGTGATACAGGTCTGACGGGCCGAAAGATTATCGTCGACACCTACGGAGGCAAAGGCGCCCACGGCGGCGGTGCGTTCTCGGGAAAGGACTCGTCGAAGGTGGACCGCTCGGCAGCCTATGCCGCTCGCTGGATTGCGAAGAATATGGTTGCAGCAGGTGTGAGCGACGAGATGCTTGTTCAGGTGAGTTATGCGATTGGCGTTGCCGAGCCCGTGAGCATTTTCGTGAACACCTATGGCAAGAGTCATGTGGCTATGAGCGACAGCGAGATTGCACAGCGCATTCCGAAGTTGTTCGACCTGCGTCCGAAGGCCATTGAGCGTGCGCTGAACTTGCGCCAGCCGATGTATCTGGAGACGGCAGCCTACGGTCACATGGGCAGAAAGAACGAGGTGGTGAAGAAAGTCTTTACAAGTCATTATCATCCCACACGCGAGGTGGAGGTGGAACTCTTCACCTGGGAGAAACTCAATCGCGTAGAAGACATCAAAAACGAATTCGGGCTTAAATAAAGGAGAACGATGAGGCAGGACTCGCTGACAGTAAGCACAGGACTGGCTGCTGGAGACAGTAGTCAGGCGGCAGCCGCGTCCCGCCCTCATGAGATTACGCCGAAAGAGGTGCTGTCGTGGTTGCCGAAGGATGCAACGCCCGCCCAGCAGGACTCTGCCATTCAGAAGCATGTGAAGATTTCGGAAATCCACTGGAGTCAGCAGCCCGACACGCTTCATATGCCCGGTCATTCGAAAGGCAAGAGCTTTCGTGATGTGAGCCTGCCCCAATACTACAAGGAGTCGTTTTTCTCGAAGGACTCGCTGTTCCATCCTGAACTCTCGGGCGGTCGACTCGGTGTTGCCGGCGACCCTGTTCCCTACACGATTGCAGGCGACAATCTCGTCACGGGACTGCTGCTGGGATGTTTCATACTGGCCATGATTGCATTGGCAAAGTCGCGCGAATTCATCCTGCGTCAGGCCAAGAGTTTCTTTCATGTGCAGCGAGGAACCACGACGGAGATCACCGAGACCTCTGGCGAGATATGGGTGCAACTCGGATTGGTCATTCAGACCTGTCTGCTGTTTGCCATCACCTATTTCCTCTATGTGAGGACCTATGTCACTGACACGTTCACGATAGAGCAATATCAGATTATCGGTCTCTTCACAGCCGTGATTGCCGGCTACTGTCTGGTGAAGGCACTGCTCTACTGGATGGTGGACAGTGTGTTCTTCGACAGCAGGGCTCACGACCAGTGGATGAAGTCTTATCTGTTCATTCTTTCACTCGAAGGAGTGTTGATGTTTCCGCTTGTGATGCTGTTGGCATATTTCGATTTAGCAATACCAAGTGCAGTGATTTACGTGGCGATTGTGATAATTTTTGTAAAAATGTTGACATTTTACAGGCTTTTTATCATCTTTTTCCGCGAGAAAAGTTTCTTTTTGCAAAATATTTTGTACCTTTGCGCCCTTGAAGTCGTACCACTTGCCGCATTGTGGGGTGTATTGGTGCTAATGAGCAACATTTTAAAGGTAAATTTTTAAGAAATGATCAAAAAAGTTTTGGTGTCGCAACCCAAGCCCTCTAGTGAGAAGTCTCCTTACTATGACATCGCTCGTGAATCGGGTGTAGAACTCGTATTCCGACCCTTCATCAAGGTAGAGGCTCTCTCGGCCAAGGCCTTCCGTCAACAGAAGATAAGCATTCTTGACCATACGGCCGTGGTGTTTACTTCCCGCCATGCCATTGACCACTTCTTCATGTTGGCAAAGGAGATGCGTATCACGATTCCTGAGAGCATGAAATATTTCTGTGTTACGGAAACGATTGCCCTCTACATTCAGAAGTACGTACAGTACAGAAAGCGCAAGGTGTTCTTCGGTACAACGGGTAAGATTCAGGACTTGCTGCCCACCATGGTGAAGCACAAGAGCGAGAAGTATCTCGTTCCGATGAGCGACGTGCACAACGACAATGTGAAGAATCTTCTCGACTCGAAGAAACTTCAGCACACGGAGGCAGTGATGTACCGGACCGTTTCGAACGACTTCACCGAGGAGGAAGTGAAGAATTTCGACTACGACATGCTGATTTTCTTCAGTCCTACCGGCATTGATGCCCTGATGAAGAACTTCCCGGAGTTTGACCAGGGTGACATTCGCATTGGTACGTTCGGTCCCTCAACAGCCAAAGCCGTCGAGGAGGCTGGACTAACCCTCAACTTGCAGGCTCCCTCAGAGCAGTATCCATCAATGACAAGCGCCCTCAGGGCTTATCTGAAGGAAGAGAAAAAGAAATAAAAACGAGTCAGGCATGGCCACACTAAGCAAAGAGGAGCGCATCTGTAGCCGCAAACTCATTGAACAACTCTTTGGTGGCGGCAACTCGCGTTCCATGTCATCGTTTCCCCTTCGGGCAGTTTTCCTGACAACTGAACGTCAGTCGTCAGCGCCTGTGGCCCAGATGGTGATTAGTGTGCCCAAGCGACACTTCAAGCATGCAGTCGACCGCAATCGTGTGAAGCGCCAGATTCGTGAAGCCTATCGTCAGGAGAAGCATCTGCTGGAGACAGCCTCGAAGCGCAATGAGCAGAAAGGACTGCTGCTGGCGTTTATCTGGATGGCTGGTGAGCACAAGGAAACTCAGGAAGTGGTCCATCGCATGCATCAATTGTTGACCCGCATAACGGAACAAGCCTATGGAAACGATTAAGAAAATACTTCATTTTCTCTCGCGCTGTCTGGTGTGGCTATTGCTATTGCCGATACGGTTCTATCAGGTCTGCATCACACCCTACACGCCGCCTTCCTGCCGATTCACCCCAACGTGTTCGGAATATGCGCGTCAGGCTTTGCTGAAACACGGCCCCATCAAAGGACTCTATCTGGCCATTCGTCGCATTCTTCGCTGCAATCCATGGGGCGGTTCAGGTTACGACCCAGTGCCATAGAGGTCTCTATATAATATAATAAGGTACGAGACGACCTAAGACTCCAACTTGAAAATAGTAATAAGGTACGAGACAACCCAAGACTCCAACTTGAAAATAATAATAAGGTACGAGACGACCCAAGACTCCAACTTGAAAATAATAACAAAAGAATATATAAACGGAAATGAGAAAAAACTTTGTTGAAGAACTGAAATGGCGTGGGATGCTTGCCCAGATTATGCCAGGAGCAGAAGAACTCCTTCAGAAAGAAATGGTGACGGCCTATCTGGGTACAGACCCGACGGCCGACTCTCTGCATATTGGACACCTTTGTGGAATCATGATGCTGCGCCATCTGCAGCATTGCGGCCACAAGCCCATCATCCTCGTTGGTGGAGCAACAGGTATGATTGGCGACCCCAGCGGCAAGTCGCAGGAGCGCAATCTGCTCAACGACGAGACCCTTCGCCACAATCAGGAGTGCATCAAGCAGCAGGTGGCCAGATTCCTTGACTTCGACTCGAATGAGCCGAATGCCGCAGAGATGGTGAACAACTACGACTGGATGAAGGACTTCACCTTCCTGGATTTTGCCCGTGAGGTGGGTAAGCACATCACCGTGAACTACATGATGGCAAAGGACAGCGTGCAGCAGCGACTCAACGGAACTGCCCGCGACGGTCTTTCATTTACAGAGTTCACCTATCAACTTCTGCAGGGTTACGACTTCCTCTATCTCTATCAGCACAAGGGCGTGAAACTGCAACTTGGCGGTAACGACCAGTGGGGCAACATGACTACTGGTACGGAACTGATTCGCCGCACGCTGGGCAATGATGTAGAGACCTTCGCCCTGACTTGCCCGCTCATCACCAAGTCTGACGGTAAGAAGTTCGGAAAGACTGAGAGCGGCAACGTCTGGCTCGACCCGAAGCGCACTTCTCCTTATCGCTTCTATCAGTTCTGGCTCAACGTCAGTGACGAAGAGGCTGAGAAGTACATCAAGATCTTCACTTCGCTCGACAAGGAAACCATCGATGCTCTCATCGAAGAGCACAAGCAGGATCCTGGTCGCCGCACACTGCAGCGTCGTCTGGGTGAGGAGGTGACAGTGATGGTTCACGGACGCGAAGCCCTTGATATGGCCATTGAAGCCTCTAACATTCTCTTTGGCAAGGCAACGAAGGAAGCCCTTGAGCGCCTCGACGAACAGACTTTCCTCGATGTCTTTGACGGTGTGCCTCACTTCGAGATTTCTGCCGACCAACTTGGTCAGCCCGCTATCGAACTCTTCACAACTGCAGCACCTGTCTTCCCCTCAAAGGGTGAGATGAGAAAGATGGTGCAGGGCGGCGGCGTCAGCCTCAATAAGGAGAAACTTACTGATCAGCAGCGTCCAATCACATCAGAAGATCTCATCGATGGCAAGTATCTGCTGGCTCAGAAAGGTAAGAAGAACTATTTCCTCATTACTGTGAAATAGAAATCGAATTCAACAATATACGATATCGGGAAGGAAACAGCAAATTTTCTTCCCGATATCTTTTATGATAGGTAAAACTTTTTGCCTTTGTTTTTTCCGATAATAAATCATTCCCAAATAACTTATGCGGTCGAATAACGCCTTTTAGCCAATATTGATAAAAGTTATGGAAAAATTCCCGATGAAATCGGTGTTTTTTGACAAAAAGGATAGGGAAGAGACTGGTTTGTATATTGGTTTTTCATTTGTTAATGACCTTTTCGTTTACCAAACTATTCTAAATGAATAAGGAGAAATTTGTCAGTAATCTTGAAGGAAGCAAGATGAGCAAAAATGGTGTGTGTAGAAAGCAAAGTTGGAGAAAGCGGATTGAATTTATTTCGGCATATAGGAAAACTATTTGCCGATTTTTTTTGCCGTGTGGAGAAAATAAAGTAATTTTGCACCTTGTAAATTGAAAATCTAATTGTACAATTAATCATTTAATAATAAATCAACACAAATCGCTTATGAAAAAAGCATTACTTTCGTTGACAGCGCTTCTGCTGTCGCTGGGTGCAATGGCCCAGGTTTCAGTGCTTGGTTCGCCTCTCAAATTTCATGTAGATCCGAACAACACACCAAACAAACATCATGCTAAGGCAGCGAAAGCACCTGCCAAGGCAGCAAGTCTCGACAACACAGTTGCATGGGGATACTTTATGGGTGATGCCTCAGAATGGGGTGGACTCGGAGTTGGCGCCTCAGGAGTTGATTTCGATGCTGCTATTTTTGTGTCAGGTGAAGGTTTGCTCAAAGGCGCTACGCTTCAAGGCATCAAGATTCCTAGCATAGATGCAGGAATGACCAATGTGAAGGCCTGGGTGCGCAATAGTCTCACGGGCAGTGATCTCGATGTTGTAGACGTGCCTTCTCCTTATACTTTTGGCTCTTATATTACTGTTGCACTGAACAACCCCATCAAGATCCCTGCTGAGGGACTCTATGTGGGTTATTCGTTCACAGGCTCCGAGGCTTATCCTATTGCGATTGCCGGCGATATGGCTGATGGAGGTCTTTATTTGCGATTTGTATCTGGTGGTCAGGATTCAGGATGGGGCGACTATTCAACGCAGTTCAATCCTTCAGTTCTGCAGGTGCTCTGTTCAGATGTTTCGTTGGATGAATATAGCGTTAGCCTCAATTCTGTAGGCACTTCCTATCAACTCCCCTCTTCGGAATATACAGTTCCTGTTAATTTTGTAAGCAATGGTTCCAAGGCTATCAATTCGTTTGATGTCGATGTGACCGTAAATGGAACAACAACGAGTCAGCACGTTGACCTGAGTGCTCCTATTGCAGCAGGATTCAATCAATATGGTAGTTTCAACGTTTCAGGAACTTCGCCCAGCGAAGTGGGGGCATTCGATATTACTGTTACTTTGAAGAAGATCAATGGTGAGGCTTACAATAATGAGACTTCAGCCACTGGTTCGCTGAGGAACCTTTCGAAGTTGGTTTCCCGTCGCACTGTCATTGAGGAGTTCACGGGAACGGGCTGTGGCTATTGCCCACGCGGTTGGGTCGGCATGGAATACATGAAGGCTAACTATCCTGACGATTTCATCGGCATTGCTTTCCATCAGTATAATAGCGGTGATCCTCTTTATTATTCGGCTTATCCGATGCTCGGTCTGTCAGGTGCCCCTGGTTGTGTGATTGACAGAAAGATAGAGGCCGATCCGTATTATGGTACAGGAAATGATAATCTTGGAATTGAAAACGATTTCAAACGTCTGCTTGCGGCTACTGCAGAGGTTGATGTGAATGTTTCTGCTAAGTGGAGTGAAGACATGAATCAAGTGAACATCAAAGCAAATGTGGAATTCCTTACCAAGACCAATGGTGTTTCGCTGGTTTATGTGCTTACCGCTGATAGTCTGACTGGTACGACGAATGCTTGGAAGCAGACCAATTACTACTATCAGTATTCGGCTGCTGAAGTAGGAAATGCTCCGGGTCTCGTAGATTTCTGTAAGGGAGGAAAGTATGGTTCGTCATCTGTTTCTTTGGTATTCAACGATGCTGTTATCGGCAGTTCTTATGTTTCAAAATCTAATAAGGGACAGTCTATTGGCAGTAGCGATATCAACGCAGGTGATGTGTTCAAGGGCACCTATACTATTAATTCGCCTTCAAAGACTTCTGTAAAGAATGCACTCAACAAGAATCTCGTAACTGCTATTGTGCTTGTTGTTGATGATGTGACGGGTGAGATTCTGAATGCAGCCAAGGCACGTGTTTCGCAGCCGGGTGAGACCATTACCGTTGACGGAGCAGAAGTTCCCGTTGTTAAGACCTTCACAGTCAACCACAATGAGGTTGAGAAGACCGTTTACAGCGGCACTACTGAAGAGTTCGACGTGAACGCAGTTGTAGAGGCTCTTGGCATCAGTGCTATCGGCGACGCTGCTCAGTACATCGTTAACGTAACAACCAACGAGGCAGTTGCCAATACTACCGACGGCTGGCGCAACGCTTCTGGCGACGCTGAGACTTGGGGAACTTCAGCAGGTATGGTCTGCGTGAAGATCAATGATCCCGCTTCTGGCCTTATCGACTACATTGGCTGTATCGACGATACTCACGTTGCTGGTGAGACCTACACCGCTAAGTGGGCATTCGTTGCAAACAATCAGGCTGCAGTGATCGACGTTGTCATCACGTTCGTTGAGCCTGAGGAGGTTGAACTCGAGATTTCTGAGAATGTTCAGGAGGCTTCTGTCGACTACGAGACCACTGAGGCAAGTTATGTTGAGAAGCAGGCTGTTCTGACCGACGATCAGGTTGCCGCCATCTGCGCTGAACTTGGCATCTCTGCCCTTGCTGATGCAACAGTCTATGGTTACAACCCGACCACGAAGGAACTTGTTAGCAACTATGGGGCTTACGACGGCTGGCGCAATGCTTCTGGCGACTTCCAGAATTGGTCAGGCACTGCAGAGGTTCCCGCTTGCGTGAAGTACACAGACGGTAAGACCTACCTCTGCTACAACATCAACGGCTGCGAGCCTCAGACTATCGACTGCTACTGGGCAATTGCCAACGACAAGAAGGCTGTTCTGGTGAAGGTTGCCTTCAACTACGTCGTTCCTGCAGGTATCAGCGAACTGAATGCCGACGAGCAGAACAACGTGATCTACAACCTGAATGGCGTTCGCATGCAGAACACCCAGCAGAAGGGTATCTACAT
>JAILFH010000027.1 GCA_024697645.1 Prevotella sp. | reverse complement strand
AAACTGGGCGAAGCACTTTGAACTCTTGAACAGGCGAAGCCGATTGAACTAGGGCGAAGCCCGTTGAACTGTCCGAAGGGCATATCTCTCTCCACTCTCCACTCTCCTCTAAATACTCTATTTACTTAAAACTTGAAACTTATATTATGGACAAAAAAGAATTTTGGAAATACATCATACAAACGGTTATTGCGATTCTAACGGCGATCGGAACCACGCTCGGAGTCACGTCGTGCATGTTGTGACGGGCAGACACAAAACAGAGGATGTGCCGATGACACATCCTCTGTTTGAAGAATGGAGGGTTGTGGGATTTATTTCACCACGTATTTCTTGCCACCCTTGATGATGATGCCGCGCACGTTTTCGCTGGCACGACGACCATCGAGCGTGTAGGCAGGAGCGTCGGAAGAGGCGGTATCCTTAGTGGTGAGTTCAGTGATACCAGTGGTCTCGTTGATGGTTCCGCTTCCGCTCTTCGAGGTGTAAGAGAGGGTGTAGCCGTTCAGGTTGATGGTGCCGTTGTTGACCAGAGCCGAAATGGCTGTGTTGGCTGTGAGGTTCCAGACTGCACCGCTGTTCACTGTGACGTTGGCCGTGTAGCCAGAGTCGTACTTCACCGTTCCGTCGTAAGTGCCATTGGAAAGGACGAGATTGCCAATGGCGCCGCTTGTGGACCACTGCGAGTCGGCCATGACGTACATCAGAACGCCACTGGGCACGCTCACCGTACAGTTGTCGAGGGTGCAGGTGGCAGTCACGCAGGTGGCTACCTCGAGGAGGGGAGCGCTGGAATCGGTCATCGTCAGCGATGTGCCAGTGATGGTCATCACGGGGTTGACACCCTCGGCATCACCTGAACCGCTCTGCATCATCAGCAGACCGCGCTCTGAGGAGCCGCTGGTCATGGTGCAGTTGGTCATTGAGATGCTGTTGTCGCCTTCAATAACGGCTATCTCGCCTTGTGCCGATGTTCCGACGAGGTCGGTGGCCGACATGGTACCTGTGGAATAGATGACGGCTGACTTCGCTCCGTTGGCAGTAGCGGTTCCGCCCTCAACGGTCACCGTACCTCCACCGCGGTCGGTGGCGATGGTGGACGAGGTTGCCTCGTTGGTGGTGATATCGACATTCTTCGCCTCGATAATGCCGCCATAAGTGGCGTGGAGACCACGGCTCACGCTGTTGTTGTTCACGATAGTGATGCCGTCGATTTCAATCGTAGCACCATTGGTTGCAATCACCGCATTGGCACCTTGTGCCGACGAGTTCACGGTGCAGTTGTTGATCACAATCTTCGCTCCGCTGGCTGCGGTCGTGCTCTGATAATTGGTGGAACTGGCTGCTCCGCAGTAGATGCTGGAGTTGTTGCCATAGAAACTGGAATTGTCGCCACCGCTGCCGTCGCCTGTCTTGGAGAGGGTGCAGTCGGTCATCGTCAGGGTGCCACCAGACACCTGTACAACATTATAATACTGGGTGGAACTCGAAAGCGATTCGCCTGAGAGTGTGTTTGTGCCGCTGGTATACTGCTTGGTCGCTCCCTGGGGGTAGGTAGGGGTATCGTCTGCGGGCGGCTGAGCGTTAACACAAATGGCAACTGCCATCATTAAAACTGAAATAAAGACCTTTTTCATCGTGTTTGGGGTTTTGGTGAATAATATGATACGCAAAATTACAAAAATAGATGTAAATATGAAAAAAATTTCAACGAATGGTCGAAATTCTTCAACAAAAAGGAGGGAACGCGGCCTAAGCCGACGAGGCTTCGGCCTCGCTCTGTTGAGAGATGTTGAGAGATGTTGAGAAATGTTGAGATGGGTTTAGATGGGTTCTTTACAACGGAAATAAACGGAAACAAAACGGAAAACACGGAAATTATAATTCTTTGCGCATTGTAATACGCTTCGCGTAGAAATCCTTAAATAATCGCTACGCGAGAAATCTTTTTTTAATTCCGAAAAAACACGAAAATATACGAAAAAGACGAACTATATTTAGACCATGGATCTCGAGGATTACACGGATATTGTTAACGAAAAGGATGCCATAAACGGCTTGGTGTCAGTTCTGCTCTGAACGACAAACGAGTTTGTCTTCGTAGCCGACTGTCGGCCACCTGTTTTATGAAACAGTTCATCCTTTTCTTCAGGGACGTGTGGCAGCCACGAGGTCCCCTCCTTATTGGAAGGAGGGGTGAAGTAAGCGAAGCGCACGGGGGGTGGTAGAGAAAAACAAGGCTCGACAGATTATTAATGGTTTGTATAGAGTTTGACCGCTACCACCCCTCGCTTCGCTTCACCCCTCCTTCCCGAAGGAGGGGAATACGCGGGAGGGCTATTCCTTTATTTACTGCCTCGTTTGGTCTGCGGTTTTTTTATGTCGCGTCAGCGTAATACCTGGCGCAATGCGCCAAATGTTTTTAACTGTTTTCTTATGTTTTCTTCTGTTTTTTTAAAGGCCGCCAAAGGCGGAACCCATCCACAAATGTTACTCTGTTACTTTGTTACCTTGTTACTTTGGAAAGGCCGCCAAAGGCGGAACTCAGAAGTTCTTCACTGAAGACCCTTTTTCAACTCCTCTCACCCTTTCTCAACACCTCTCAACCTTTCTCAACACCTCTCAACCTTTCTTAACCTTTCTCAACACCTCTCAACTCCTCTCAACATTTCTCAACATTTCTCTCTCCCTTTTCCGTTTTTCTGATAATTTCATTATCTTTGCACCATGAAACGATTCCATTACCACTACGAGACCAAAGGCTACCCCCTGTATTGGCTTCTCCTCGGCTACTTCGTTTTAGGCTGGGTGTGGCCAATCTTCGGCTGGGCTCTACTCATTTTCATCATTGGCACCGTAGCCACCGCCTTCCGTCGAGGTCGCTGGTGGTGCGGCCACATTTGTCCGCGTGGCAATCTGTTTCTCCGTCTGCTGTCCCGATACTCACCTCATCGGCCAATCCCCCGCTTCCTGCGCACCCCTCAGTTCCGGTTGTTCGTCCTGATCCTCATCTTCGCCTCCTTTGGCGTTCAGATCTATCAAGTCTGGGGCGACCTTGGAGCCATGGGCAGAGTGTTCTGGAAGGTACTCCTGATTACAACCGTCATTGGCGTCATCCTCTCCTTTGTTTATGCCCCGATGACCTGGTGCAGTTTCTGTCCCATCGGAACACTAGCAGCCTGGGCAGCACCCAAGAACGCCCCACTGCCAAGCGCCTTCACCAATATCCACGTTGCCGAGGAATGTGACGAGAAGTGCAAGACCTGTGCCCGTGTCTGTCCGTTGCAATTAAAGCCTTATGAGAGCCGTGGGCAAGCCGATGGCTACCTCCATCCCGACTGCTACAAGTGTGGCAAATGCGTGGCGTGTCCCCACAAGAATATTGAAATGCGCAAACATTAGTGCGCTCCCGTTGCGAAGCGGCTGAAGCCAAAGGGGGACGTTTAGAATACGCTTCGCGTAGAAATCCTTCAAAAATCGCTTCGCGAGAAATCTTTTTTATTAAAGACAACTCAGGCAACTAATGACAATTTTTTTATTCCGAAAAAGGACGAAAAAGGGCGAAAAGCACGAAAATGGTTAACGAAAAGGATAGCCCAAGGGCTTGGCGTCAGTTCTGCTCCGAACGACAAACGAGTTTGCCTTCGTAGCCGACTGTCGGCCACCTGTTTCAAGAAACAGTTCATCCTTTTCTTCAGGGAGCCTCAATCGGCAGCAGTGAGGCGCAACTATGAGCGCGGATTCACAAATTCTTGATAATTCATCTGTAGCAGGGAAGAAAAATTCTATAATTCTCTAATTCTTGATATGATAAATCTTTTGCCCCTGTAGGGCGACAAGACGCTTCGCGTGGTTAAGAATGGTTCAGAATAGTTATGATTGGTTCAGAATGGTTCGCTACCACCCCCGCCTTCGGCTCCACCCCTCCTTCCCGAAGGAGGGGAATGAGTGGGAGGGCTATTCCTTTATTTACTGCCTCGTTTGGTCTGCGGTTTTTTTATGTCGCGTTAGCGTAAAAATCTGGCGCATCGCGCCATTGTTTTTTTTATGTTTTACTTGTTTTCTTTTGTTTTTTTAAAGCCGCCAACGGCGGAACATGTCCTGTAATGTAACTTTTTTACTTTGTTACTTTGTTACTTTGTAATCGGCCGCCAAAGGCGGAACTCTGTAGTATTTAATTTTCGTTGTTTTCGCCTTTTTCGCTCGTTTTAGGAATAAAAAGATTTCCGTGTTTTCCGTTTATTTTAGTTTATTTCCGTTGTTTAATTGTAAAAAAAGAGCATTGCTCGTGGAACAATGCTCTTGTATTTCGAATTATGTAGTTTAATTCTTACTTGATGTTGGGCTCTTCGAGGCCGATGCCTTTCTTCTTGTCGACAACCTTCAGGACGAGGCCGAGGAGGAGGGCAGCGACACCGAGAGAGGCGAGCATGACGAGAGGCCAGGTGTAGTCGAACTGCGTAGGATCGGTCACGCCGGGGTTCGCCTTGTCGAGGACCTTACCGATGAGCAGTGGGAACAGCCACAGGCCGATGTTCTGAATCCAGAAAATCAGGGCGTAAGCAGAACCGATAATCTTCGCGTCGACGAGTTTGGGAACGCTGGGCCACAGGGCTGCGGGAACGAGTGAGAACGAAGCACCGAGCACGAGAATCGTCAGATAGGCCACAACGATACCGCCAACGGCATTGCCCTTGAACATCGGAAGGACGAAGGCGAATGTCAGGTGGCAGGCAATCAGCAGCAGTGAACCCAGAACGAGCATCGAGGCTGCCTTACCCTTGTGGTCGACATAACTACCGAGAATCGGGGTGATGAGCACGGCGAGCAGTGGGAATACGGCGAAGATAGACTCTGCCGACTGACGCATGTAGCCCATATAGCAATAGGTGATGAGGGCGATGATGGAGAGGCCGAGCAGACCGTACTTCATGTTGGCCTTCTTCTGGAAGTTGCTGGCGAAACCAGCGGCTGCAACGACGAGCATGATGACATACTGGACGATGGTCACCGTAGGACTTGCCCAGAACGAATCAGCAGCGGGCTCGGTCAGTGTGAGGTTGCACTGCAGCATGTTCACAGCGTACTTCTGGAAGGGGAAGATAGCCGAATAGTAGAGCACGCAGAGCAGGGCCACGAGCCAGAAGCCAGAGTCGGAGAGAATCTTGCCGATGTCGCTCACCTTGAACGGATCGTCCTTCTCCTCGGCCTCACCCGTCTGCGAGTCGAGTTTCTTATCCATGAAGAAATAGACGATGAACATGATGAGGGCAATGCACATCAGGACGACACCGAATGCTACGGAACGAGTTACGCTGACGTGACCGCCGAGTTTAGCGAAGAACGGTGAGAAGATCATACAGGTGGCAACTCCCAGACGAGCCAGAGCCATCTCTGAACCCATGGCGAGCGCCATCTCACGACCCTTGAACCACTTTACGATACCGCGACTGACGGTGATACCAGCCATCTCGCAGCCGCAACCGAAGATCATGAAGCCGCAGGCAGCGAACTTAGCCGAAGCGGGCATTCCCTCGTAGAACGGCGAAACGCCCAACTCATCGAAGAGTGGAATGTAGTTGAGGTTGTTGGTGAACCAAGTCTCCAGGCCACTGCCCATGAAACTTTCGCTCACTGCGTACCACTTGATGCAAGCACCAACGAGCATCACAGCACCCGAGAGAACGGCTGTGAAGCGCACGCCCATCTTGTCGAGAATAATACCGGCGAAGATGAGGAAGAACACGAACACGTTGAGGAATACCTCCGAGCCCTGCATGGTGCCGAAGGCGGTTGAGTCCCATCCGCGGGTTTCCTGCATCAGGTCCTTAATGGGGGAGAGTATATCCATGAAGATATACGAACAGAACATGGCCAGAGCCAATAGCAACAGGGCAGTCCAACGCATTCCTGCCGAGTCGCGTAGTGTTTTTTGAATTACTTGTGTCATAATATTTTTTGCTAAAAATTTTTCGATTTGCTTGCAAAGGTAGTATTTTTATTTTATACTCGCAAGTTTCACTCTTTTTTTTCTTTAATTAATCAAAGAGGAGTACGGAATTGCTGACAGCGATGAAGCGTAGGCCGAACGAGTGGCCGCGTCGTGACTGATGCGTAGGCCGAACGAGTGGCTGGGGCGTGACTGTAGCGGGAATGCAGTCTCTGCGAAGCATCATTTGTAAAAAAGTTTTTTTGACGGATGAGCGCTTAAATGGCCGATGTTATTTGTAGGTTTCCGAAAAGTTTTGTAATTTTGCATTCGAATCATCAAAACTAAATAGGAAAGGACTTGAGAAAATGAAGAGAACATTTTTATTGGCATTCGTACAACTGATGGCGCTTGCGGTCTGTGCGCAGGACTACCAGACGGTGAAGGATATTCGCTACACGCAGAAGACAGACGCCTATGCGCAAGAGCGGCTGAAACTCGATGTGTATTACCCGACGGCGCTGAAGGATTGTCCCGTAGTGGTGTGGTTCCACGGTGGCGGAATCGAGGCGGGCGAGAAGGAGATTCCCGCCGCACTGAAGGGGAAGGGCTACGTGGTCGTAGGCGTGAACTATCGACTTCTGCCGAAGGTGACGATCGACAAGGTGCTTGACGACGCAGCGGAGGCGGTTGCCTGGGTGTTCAGACACGCTGGGGAGTATAACGGCGACGCGAGCAAGATTGTGGTCACGGGCCACTCGGCTGGTGGCTATCTCGGAATGCTTCTGTGCCTGAACAAGGCGTGGCTGGCGACGTATGAGATAGATGCCGACGACGTGATGCTGTATGTGCCGTTCAGCGGTCAGGCGGTGACTCACTACAATGTGCGCAAGATGCGGGGTCTGCAGCCGCTGCAGGTGACGATCGACGAATATGCTCCTATCTACTGGGTTCGCAACGACTGTCCGCCGCTCGTGCTGATCTGTGGCGACCGCGAGTTGGAACTCTATGGACGATACGACGAGAACCAGTATCTGGCCCGTATGATGAAACTCGTTGGACACAAGGAGACCTACCTCTACGAACTCGACGGACACGACCACGGGAGTATGGTGCAGCCGAGTTTTCACATCTTAGACAATCACATTAAGAAAGCACTTAGAAATCGCTGATAATTAAAGAGTTATGGGAGACTGCAGAATCAACAAACATCGTATCTATGTGGCCAGTAGTTGGCGCAACGAATTCTATCCTGAAGTAGTCGAGACGCTGCGTGCAGCAGGCCATGATGTCTATGACTTTCGCAACCCGCCGTCGGGTGACGAGGGGTTCAAGTGGAGTGGGGTTTCAGCCGATTATATGGAGTGGAGTCCTGAGAAATATCGCGAGATGTTGGGGCACGAGAAGGCCGTTCGCCAGTTCAAGAACGATATCGAGGCGATGGAGTCGTGCGATGTTTGTGTGCTCGTGCTGCCGTGTGGACGAAGCGCTCACACCGAGGCAGGGTGGTTTGTTGGCAGAGGGTGCAGGGTGATCGCGTATATACCCGTGAGGCAAGAGCCCGAACTGATGTATAAACTGTTCAGTGCAGTCTGCTGCTCGATGGAGGAAGTGGTCGACGAGGTTGGGGGCAAATAGCAAATCACAAATCACAGATGACAAATTACAAATTACAAATATGATTTGCTTTGTGGATAAAACGAGGGTGTTTCGCCGTCGGCGAGATATTTAATTCCGAAAACAAGCGAAAAAAGGCGAAAACAACAAAAATTAATTTATAACGGAAATAAACGAAAAATAACGGAATAAACGGAAATTTTTATATTCCGAAAAAACACGAAGACAAAACGAAATGAACGAAAATGGTACCTGCTGAGTTCCGCCGTTGGCGGCTTTAAGAAAACAGTTAAAAACATAAGAAAACATAAGAAAACATTTGGCGCGTTGCGCCAGGTATTACGCTAACGCGACATAAAAAAAACCGCAGACCAAATGAGGCAGAGAACCATGAAAGTTGCACCCACTCATTCCCCTCCTCTGGGGAGGAGGGGTGTAGTGAAGCGGAGCGAAACGGGGGGTGGTAGCGGTGTAATCAAAAGACGGGCTGTAAGCCCAACTCGCTCCTAGCCCAGGGCAACGCCCTGGGTATTATGCAATCACAACAAATATTCGCCCTACAGGGGCAAAAGATTTTTTATCAAGAATTTTAGAATTTTAGAATTTTTCCTACTGCATTGAATGAATAAGAATTCGAGATTTGAGCGTTCCCCGATGGTAAGCGGCCTAAGCCAAAGGGTTTCCGAAGACCATCAGAGTTATTTGAAGACAACTTTGACAACATTTGACAACTTCGGCGCTCTATATCGCGCCTTAAATGCAGTTCAAAATATCAGCCTCTCATTCCCTGTAGAAAAGGATGAACTGTTTCTTGAAACAGGTGGCCGACATTCGGCTACGAAGGCAAACTCGTTTGACATTCGTAGCAGAACTGACGCCAAGCCATTTGGCTATCCTTTTCGTTTATTTTCGTGTTTTTTTGGAATTAGAAATAAATTTTCGTAATTTTCTCTATTTTCGTGTAATTTCGGAATCAAAATATTTCCGTGTCTTCTGTTTATTTCCGAACATTTCCGTTGTCTTATTTGTCCTTTAGCTTGGGCTGTTTCCCCTTTGGGGAACGAACAAATACTTAATTTTAGATTTTTTCTAACAATCCTGTGGTGGGTTTCAGATTTTTTTTATAACTTTGCAGAATGTAAGTTATAACTTTAAAATTCACTTAAATCATGAAACAAACCATCTTGGTTACTGGCGGAACTGGTTTTATCGGTTCCCACACCACTGTAGAACTGCAGGAAGCAGGCTACGAAGTTGTTATTGTTGACAACCTTTCTAATTCAAAGATTGAAGTACTCGACGGAATCGAGAAGATTACCGGCATTCGTCCCGCTTTCGAACAGGTTGACCTGCGCGACAAGGCTGCTACTGAGGCCGTTTTCAAGAAGTATCCGAAGATTGAAGGCATCATCCACTTCGCAGCGTCGAAGGCTGTGGGCGAGAGCGTTGAGAAGCCTTTGGTCTACTACCGCAATAATATCGTCTCACTTGTGAACCTGCTGGAACTCATGCCTGAATACGGCGTGAAGGGAATCATCTTCTCGAGTAGTTGCACGGTCTACGGTCAGCCCACTGAGGAGAATCTGCCCGTTACGGAGCAGGCTCCCATCCAGAAGGCCCTGTCGCCCAATGGCAACACGAAGCAGATCAACGAGGAGATTATTGCTGACTATATCCACTCGGGTGCTCCCATCAAGTCGATTGTGCTGCGCTACTTCAACCCCATCGGTGCCCATCCCACAGCACTGATTGGTGAACTGCCCCTCGGCGTTCCCATGAACCTGATTCCGTTTGTCACACAGACCGCTATCGGCGTTCGCAAGCAACTGAAGATTTTCGGCAACGACTACAACACCCCCGACGGAACCTGCATCCGCGACTACATCTATGTCGTAGACCTCGCCAAGGCTCACGTGAAGGCAATGACCCGCGTGCTCGATCAGGACGGCGACGCACTGGAATACTTCAACATCGGTACAGGTCGCGGTCTCTCTACGCTGGAGGTTGTAGAAGGCTTCGAGAAGGCTACTGGCGTGAAACTGAACTGGGAGTTTGCTCCGCGTCGCGAGGGCGATATCGAGAAGGTATGGGGCAATGTAGACAAGGCCAACAAGGTGCTGGGCTGGAAGGCAGAGACACCTGTTGAGGACGTGCTCGCATCAGCGTGGAAGTGGCAGTTGAAACTCCGCGAAGACGGCGTGATGTAATCCTGAACGATTCTATTTATCATACAAAAAACATCAAGTTCTTTTTCCACGTGATTCTCTTGAAGGTTGCGAGGAGAAAGAACTTGAACTGAAAACCTAAACCTGTTATTTACATCGAGACTATGGCTAAACAAGAACGAATCATAGAGTGCGTTCCCAATTTCAGCGAGGGACGCAATATGGAAGTAATCAAGCAGATTACCGACGAGATAGAAAAACATCCGGGCGTTATCTTGCTCGACGTTGACCCGGGCGAGGCAACCAATAGAACTGTCGTGACGTTTGTGGGTTCACCCGAGGCTGTTTGTGATGCGGCCTTCGACGCCGTGAAGCGAGCAGGTGAGATCATCGATATGCGCCAGCATCACGGGGCTCATCCCCGTATGGGTGCTACCGACGTGCTGCCACTCATCCCCGTGAGCGGAATCACGCTGGAGGAGTGTGCCGAACTTGCCCGCCAACTCGCTCAGCGTCTGGCCGACGAGGCCCGTATTCCCTGCTACTGCTACGAGGCTTCGGCCTTCAAGCCCGAGAGAAAGAATCTGGCAGTCTGTCGTGCAGGTGAGTATGAAGGTCTGCCCGAGAAACTCGCTACTCCCGAGAAGGCTCCCGACTTCGGTGCCCGTCCTTTCGACGAGGGTGTTGCCCGTACGGGTTGCACAGCCGTCGGTGCCCGCGACTTCCTGATTGCCGTGAACTACAATCTGAACACCACTTCAACCCGTCGCGCCAACGCGATTGCCTTCGACGTCAGAGAGAAGGGCAGACCCGTGCGTGAGGGAGGCCTGCTGACAGGTAAGCCGCTGAAGGACGAGAACGGCAAGACCATCATGCAGCCCGGTACGCTGAAATGCACGAAGGCCATTGGCTGGTTTATCGATGAATACGGTATTGCCCAGGTCTCGATGAACATGACCAATCTGAACGTCACTCCGCTGCATGTGGCCTTCGACGAGGTCTGTCGCGCTGCTGCAGCCCGCGGCGTTCGTGTCACGGGAACCGAGATTGTGGGACTTGTGCCGAAGAAGACGCTCGTAGATGCAGGTAAGTATTTCCTCGAGAAACAACAGCGCTCGACGGGTATTCCCGAAGAGGACATCATGAAGATTGCCATCAAGTCGATGGGACTCGACGACCTGAAGCCGTTCAATCCGCGCGAGAAGGTCATCGAATATTTGCTCGAAGACGCTCAGAAGGGCGAGGCGAGGAAACTCGTCGACCTGACCGTGAAGGGCTTTGCCGACGAGACGTCGCGCGAGAGTCCAGCCCCTGGCGGCGGAACAATCTCTGCCTATATGGGTGCACTGGGTGCAGCCCTTGGCACGATGGTGGCCAATCTGTCCTCGCACAAGCGCGGATGGGACGACCGCTGGGCCGAGTTCTCCGCCTGGGCCGACAAGGGACAGACGCTCATGACCGAGTTGCTGCATCTCGTTGACGAGGACACTGACGCGTTCAACGAAATCATGAAGGCATTCTCCTTGCCGAAGGGCACGGACGAGGAAAAGGCAGTCCGCTCGGAGGCCATTCAGAAGGCAACGCTCTATGCCACTCAGGTGCCGCTGCGCACGATGAAGGCTTCGTTCCGCGCGTTCGGGATTTGCAAGGCTATGGCCGAGGAAGGCAACCCCGCCAGCGTGAGTGATGCGGGAGTAGGCGCTCTCGCCGCCCGTGCTGCCGTGTTGGGAGCCTGTCTGAATGTGAAGATCAATGCTGCCTCGCTGAAGGACCGCACGGTGGCTGACGCGCTCATTGCCGAGGCCAACGAACTCGCCGCAAAGGCCAACGACGAGGAGAAGGCGATTATCGCCATTGTGGAAAGTAAACTTTAAACTTCGATATTACCATGAATCAAGAACAATTCCAAGAACAAATCCGGCTGGGCATTCCCGATTATCTGCCCGAGCCGAAAGCATACGATACGAAAATCAATCACGCCCCGAAGCGCAAGGACATTCTGACCAAGGAGCAAAAGCAACTCGCGCTCCGCAACGCGCTGCGCTATTTCCCCAAGCATCTGCATGCCGAACTGGCACCTGAGTTTGCTGAGGAACTCCACCGCTATGGCCGCATCTACATGTATCGCTATCGTCCTGAGTACGACATCTATGCTCGTCCCATCGACGAGTATCCTGCCCGTAGCCGTCAGGCAGCAGCCATCATGCTGATGATTCAGAACAATCTGGACCCGCGAGTGGCTCAGCATCCCCACGAACTGATTATATATGGTGGAAACGGTGCCATCTTCCAGAACTGGGCCCAGTATCGGCTCGTGATGAAATATCTCTCGGAGATGACCGACGAGCAGACGCTGGTGATGTACTCAGGTCATCCGCTCGGCCTATTCCCAAGTCATAAGACCGCTCCGCGAGTGGTGGTGACGAACGGTATGGTGATTCCCAACTATTCGAAGCCCGACGACTGGGAACGCATGAACGCGATGGGTGTGAGCCAGTATGGTCAGATGACCGCCGGCAGTTATATGTATATAGGTCCGCAGGGCATTGTTCACGGCACGACGATTACCGTGCTGAATGCCGCCCGCCGCGTCGGTGGCGACAACATGAAACTCTTCGTGACCGCAGGACTCGGCGGAATGTCGGGCGCTCAGCCCAAGGCAGGCAACATTGCCGGAGTGGTGAGCGTCATCGCAGAGGTGAATCCGCTGGCGGCTCAGAAGCGCTACGACCAAGGCTGGGTTGACGAACTCCACACCGACCTCGACGAACTGATTCCCGCCATTCGCAAGGCAGTCAGCGAGCGCCGTGTGGTCTCGATGGCGTATGTCGGCAATATCGTTGACCTCTGGGAACGTCTGGCCGATGAGAACATTCACGTGGACCTCGGTAGCGACCAGACCTCGCTCCATAATCCCTGGGCAGGAGGCTACTATCCCGTGGGCTATTCGCTCGAGGAGTCGAAGCAGATGATGGCCGAGGAGCCCGAGCGCTTCAAGGAGGCCGTGCAGGCTTCGCTTCGCCGACAGGTGGCCGCCATCAACCGTCTGACCGCTCAGGGCATGTATTTCTTCGACTACGGCAACGCATTCCTTCTGGAGTCGAGTCGTGCCGGTGCAGATATTCTGCGTGAGGACGGCAAGTTCCGCTATCCGAGTTATGTGCAGGACATCATGGGTCCGTTGTTCTTCTACTATGGCTTCGGTCCGTTCCGCTGGGTCTGCACATCGGGCGATCCCGAGGACTTGGCTACGACCGACCGTCTTGCGGCTGAGGTGCTCGAGGAGATGAGTCATCACGTGACCGACGACATTCGCGGACAGTTGCTCGACAATCTGCACTGGATTCGTGAGGCAGGTCCCAACCATCTCGTCGTGGGTTCGCAGGCTCGTATCCTCTATGCAGATGCCGAAGGCCGCACGAAGATTGCGCTCGCGTTCAACGATGCTATCCGTAGCGGAGAACTGAAGGCTCCCGTGGTGCTCGGTCGTGACCATCACGACGTCAGCGGTACTGACTCGCCCTTCCGCGAGACCTCCAATATCTACGACGGTTCGCAGTTCTGTGCCGATATGGCTGTGCAGAACGTCATCGGCGACTCCTTCCGCGGTGCCACCTGGGTGAGCATTCACAACGGCGGCGGCGTAGGCTGGGGCGAAGTCATCAACGGTGGCTTCGGTATGGTCATCGACGGTACGGAGGAGAGCGACAAGAAGATTCGCGAGATGCTCTTCTGGGACGTCAACAACGGAATCGCCCGTCGCTCATGGGCTCGCAACGATGGCTCGGTAGACGCAATCCGTCGCGAGATGGAGCGCACACCCGAACTTCAGGTGACGCTTCCCAACTTCGTCGACGATTCAGTCATCAACGGTCTTGAACTTTAGACAATCCTTAATCAAATAATTTTAAACATAAACATGATACACGAAATTAGTGCCGAGCATCTGACGATAGAGCGCATCGGCGAGATTATAAGAAACGGAATAAAAATAGAACTCAGTGAAGATGCCAAGCACCGAATCAAGAAGTGCAGAAGTTATCTCGATAAGAAGATTAGTGGCAGCGGCGAGCCCGTCTATGGCGTGACGACAGGCTTCGGGTCGCTCTGTAATGTCTCTATTGGCAAGGAACAACTCAGCCAGTTGCAGGTGAACCTCATCAAGTCGCACGCTTGCGGAACAGGCGACCGCGTGCCCAACGACATTGTGAAAATCATGCTGCTGCTGAAGATTCAGTCGCTCAGTTATGGCTATAGCGGCTGCAAACTCGACACGGTGCAGCGTCTGGTGCAGTTCTTCAACAACGACGTCTATCCCATCGTCTATAAGCAGGGTTCGCTCGGCGCATCGGGCGACCTTGTGCCGCTGGCCCATCTCTGTCTTCCGCTCATCGGACTCGGTGAGGTGGAGTATCAGGGGAAGGTGATCAGTGGTGAGGAACTACTGCGCAAGAAGCGTTGGAAGCCTATCCAACTCGCCTCGAAGGAAGGTCTCGCGCTGCTCAACGGCACGCAGAACATGAGTGCCTTTGCCGTATGGGCTTTGCTGAAGGCGAAGCGCCTCAGCGACTGGGCCGACAAGATTGCAGCAATGTCGCTCGATGCCTACGACGGCCGTAAGGAACCGTTCACTCACGCCGTTCATGCCGTTCGTCCACATCAGGGACAAATCGAGACCGCTGCCCGCATGAGGGAGATGCTTGAGGGCAGTCAACTCATCAATGGCGTGAAGGCTCACGTGCAGGACCCATACTCGTTCCGCTGTGTGCCTCAGGTTCATGGGTCGGTGAAGGACACGATTCGCTATGTGCGTTCGGTGATTGATACTGAAATCAACTCAGCAACCGACAACCCGACCGTTTGCCCCGAAGAGGACTTGATTATCTCCGCAGGTAACTTTCACGGTGAGCCTATCGCACTGCCGATTGACTTCCTGTCGATTGCGATGAGCGAACTCGCCAATATCTCGGAGCGTCGTATCTATCGACTTGTAAGCGGTACGCGCGGTCTGCCCTCATTCCTTGTCGCCAATCCGGGTGTCAACAGCGGCTTCATGATTACGCAGTACACTGCTGCTTCGGCCGTATCGCTGAACAAGTCGTTGGCAATGCCTTCGTCGGTGGACTCGATTCCTTCGTGTCAGGATCAGGAAGACCACGTGTCGATGGGAGCCAATGGCGCCATTAAATTATATAAGGTGATTCTGAACACCGAGCGCGTGCTGGCCATTGAGTTGTTCAATGCCGCTCAGGCTCTTGACTTCCGTCTGCCGCTGCGCTCTTCGCCGGCCATCTGCCGCATCCACGAAGCCTATCGCAAGCGCGTTCCGTTTATCCTCAACGACGAACTGATGTATCCTCATATCGAACGTTCGATTGAATTCCTCCGTACGTATGAAGACGTTCATTAAAAATATCGGCCTCCTTGCTGGCATTCAGCATGAACCTGTTCTGTTTCTGCAGGGCAGCGAGATGGCTCGTTTGAACACCATCGAACATGCGTGGATGCTGGTGGAGGATGGGAGAATCAGCGACTTCGGCAGCGAGTCGGCTGACGCGCTTCCCACGACTGATGCCGACACGCTGGTGGTTGATGCAGCAGGGGGAACGGTGCTGCCGTCGTTCTGCGACAGTCATACACATATCGTCTATGCCGACAGTCGCGAGGGGGAGTTTGTCGACAAGATTCGCGGACTGAGTTATGCGGAGATTGCGCGCAGAGGTGGGGGAATTCTGAACTCGGCCGACCGACTGCACGAACTCTCTGAAGACGAACTCTACGAGCAGGCTATGGCGCGCATTCGCGAGATTATCCGCAAGGGAACGGGTGCCGTTGAGATTAAGAGCGGCTACGGTCTGAACACCGAGGACGAATTGAAGATGCTGCGCGTCGTTCGCCGCATCAAGGAGACTTCGCCCCTGAAGGTCGTCTCTACGTTCCTTGGGGCACATGCTGTGGGACGCGCCTATCAGGGCAGACAGAGCGAGTATGTCGACCTGATTGTCAACGAGATGCTGCCCGCCGTAGCGCAAGAGCAACTCGCCGACTTCGTCGATGTGTTCTGCGATGAGGGCTTCTTCACGCCTGAGGAAACCGACCGTATGCTGAAGGCTGCGGCTCAGTTCGGAATGCGAGGAAAGATTCACGGTCAGGAACTCGCCGATTCGGGTGGGGTAGAGGTGGCCGTGAAGAATCATGCGCTTTCGGTTGACCATCTGGAGAGTATGACCGAGCGCGATATTGAACTCCTGAGTGAGCATCCGACCGAGCCATCGTTGCGCACGATTCCTACCGCTCTGCCCGGAACATCGTTCTTCCTGAACATGCCCTTTGCCCCGGGTCGCAAGATAATTGACAGCGGACTGCCTCTGGCTGTTGCCAGCGACTACAATCCTGGCTCAACTCCCTCGGGTGACATGAAGTTTGTCGTTGCACTTGCCTGCATCAAGATGAGACTTATGCCTGCAGAGGCCCTGAACGCTGCAACGATAAATTCGGCTGCGGCGATGGGACTCAGCAACGAGTATGGAAGCATCCGTCGCGGCAATGTTGCCAACTTCTTCATCACGCGGCCGATTCCCTCGATTGACTTTATTCCCTACGCCTACACGACGCCCATCATTGAGCGCCTGTTCCTTCGCGGTGAAGAGGTAGGGTAGAGTCGGAACATAAAACTGAAACAGATGAAAGAAAGACCATTCCTCACAACGCAACTCTGGCGAGTCCTCATGCTTTGGCTCTATTGGGTCGTCGTGTTTCTCGTGCAGAAGCCGTTGTTCATGCTGTGGTATCATGGGCTTTATGCTGATTGCGGCGCGACCGACTATCTGAGCGTGATGCTTCATGGGCTCCAACTCGATATGTCGATGGCGGGCTATCTCGTGTCGCTTCCGTTGCTGTTGGTGCTCGTCTCGGTGTGGAAGCCGTTCAGAGCGCTTCGGGGAATAGCGCGTTTCTGGCTCGCCGCTTCGGCTTGTCTGGTGGCCTTTTCTTTCCTTCTGAACATCATCCTCTACGAATACTGGGGATTTCCGCTCGACTCGACGCCGCTGTTCTATTTCTTCTCTTCGCCTAAGGACGCCTTCGCGAGTATGGGCATTGGGGGGATAATCATCGGGATTGTCGCTTGGTTGCTGGTTTCTGTGTTGTTCTATGAGGGAGCCTGTCTCGCGTTTGGGCTGAAGTCTTTCTGCAAGAACAAACTCCCGCTGTTGCCCACTCAGTTGCTCACGTCACTGTTGCTTCTGATTCTGTGCGGTCTGACGTTTCTTGTGATTCGTGGCGGATTCTCTGTTTCGTCGATGAACACGGGACGCGTCTATTTCAGTGAACAGCCCGCGATCAATCATGCGGCGGTGAATCCTTTGTTTAGTCTGATGGAGTCGCTTTCACATGAGAACGACTTCGCTTCGCAATACAGATTCATGGACGACGCGAAGGCCACACAACTCGCCGCCCGACTGACTCCGAAGGGGAACGGGCCGTCGGAAATGCTGCTGAAGAATCAGCGCCCTGACATCTATATTATCATTCTTGAGAGTTTCTCCTCGAAACTCATGAAGACGCTCGGCGGTAACGGTGTCGCTACAGAACTCGACACGCTCGCCCAGCAGGGTATTCTCTTTACCCATTTCTACGCCAACAGTTTCCGTACGGATCGCGGCTTGGTCTCAATCCTCAGCGGCTATCCCGCCCAACCGACGATGAGTCTGATGAAGTATCCTCGTAAGACGCAGTCGCTCTCGTCGGTTCCTGCGGTGCTGAAGAAGAACGGCTACCAACTGCGTTATTATTATGGGGGCGATGCTGACTTTACCAATATGCGCTCCTATCTCATTGGTCAGGGGATTGAGGACATCATCTCAGACGTGAGTTTCCCCGTGAAAGACCGACTCAGCAAGTGGGGCGTTCACGACCACATCCTGTTCCAGCGTGTTGCAGAAGATGCTGCGAAGGAGAACTCCAAGAGTCCGTTGTTGCGGATTGTTCAGACCTCCAGTTCGCACGAGCCGTTCGAGGTGCCGTATCATAAACTCAGCGACGAACGCCTGAATGCATTCGCCTATACCGATAGTTGTGTCGGTGGTTTCATCCGTCAGTTGCAGGCTTCCGCGCGTTGGCAGAATACGCTCGTCGTGTTTGTTCCCGATCATCTCGGTGCCTATCCGAAAGACATCAAGAACACCGACTTCTCGCGCTACGAGATTCCGCTTATCATGGTCGGTGGGGCTATCGCAGTGCCCAGACAGATTAGCACGATTGGCTCGCAGCAAGACATTGCGGCCACACTCCTTGCTCAACTGGGCCTGAGTCACGACGACTTCCCCTTCAGCAAGGACCTTATGGATTCTACGATACCCCATTTTGCTTTCTTTGCTGTGCCCGATGCGTTTGGGTTGGTGACGAACGAGCAACGATTCATCTACGACAATAAATCGGCTCGTGTGGTTGCGGGAAAGGCTGACGACAATGACACTCTCCTGCAAATGGGCAAGGCCTATCTGCAGATAATCTACGACGACATTGCAACTAAATAGACTTCAAATATGACTGAAATCATCACAGATATTTATCAATGGGCCGACAGTACCGATGCAACGATGCTGTTGGCGGTCAACCAGCATCATACCTCATATTGGGACACGTTTATGTGGCTCTGCAGTCACCGATTCGCTTGGATTCCACTTTATCTTTCGGTCCTTTACGTCTTGGTGCGCAATTTCTCATGGCGCACGTTGTTGCTTTGTCTGGCCGCTATCGGTCTGGTGTTTCTCTTCACTGATGCACTCAACTCACAGTTGATTCGTCCGAATATTGGTCGCCTTCGCCCCAGCAATCTCAACAATCCGCTGAGTCATTATGTTCACATCGTCGACAATCATCGCGGAGGGCGGTTTGGCTTCCCCTCAGCCCATTCCAGCAATGCGTGGGGCTTTGCCTTCTTCCTTGCGCTTTTGCTTCGTCGTAGGCTCCTGAACTGGTTCCTGGCGGGCTGGGCGCTTTTGCTTTGCTACAGTCGGCTCTATCTGGGTGTTCATTATCCCGGAGACTTGTTGGCGGGAATGCTCCTGGGCGTTCTCAGCGCGGGATTGTTCTATTATATCTTTGTTCGTGTGAGCCATTACCAGACACCCACAGAATTGAAACATCCTTACGTTCCTATTGTTGTGGAATTAGTGTTGTTGGCGGCCTTCCTCATTGCTCCGATATTTATTACAATCACCTGACGCTCTTCCGACTTTAATCCACAATTTAATAATGGAAATTAAACCCATTGCCCATTTCCGTTCGCCGTTCACTTCGAAATTTGGAATTCCGAAGCAGAGTGGACTCGTCGAGGAACTTCGCGGTGAGATAGTCTTTGAGCCTGCTTATCGCAATGCTGACTATCTGCGGGGTCTGGAGGAATTTGATTACATTTGGCTCATATGGGAGTTTTCCGCCAATCCGCATCGGGCGGTGAGTCCTGTGGTTCGTCCGCCGGTGTTGGGAGGAAACGAGAAAGTCGGTGTGTTTGCTTCGCGTTCGCCGTTTCGTCCGAATCCGTTAGGGTTGTCGTCAGTTCGTATTGAACGAATCGAACTCAATACCAAACGCGGACCCATTATTCATGTTCTCGGAGGAGACCTGATGGACGGAACACCCATCTACGACATCAAGCCTTATATCGTCTATGCCGACAGTCACGCTGATGCCCGTAGTGGATTTGTTGATACGCGCAAGTGGCAGCGACTGGAGGTCTTGATTCCTGAATCGTGGTCGACGCGCTTGACAGAGGATGAACTCTCTACTCTTCGCCACACGCTTGAACTTGACCCTCGTCCGCATTATCAGAATGACCCAGAGAAAGTTTACGGAATGCCTTTCCTCAATTACGATATTCACTTCCGAGTTTCAGATGGGGTTGTAATTGTGGAAGATTATTGTCCTTAACTGAATCGAAATTTTCTCTTTGCAAAGTTTTTGTCCTTGACTGAATGCGATTTATTTTGTAAAGCATAAACCTTCTCAAATTAACATAGAAGGTTGTTTTTGTATCGTATAAAGCAAGTAGACCTTTTGGTAAAAGTAAGCAATAAGGAAAAAAAAAGAGGACAAAGAAACGGATTTCAATGAAGAAATTGTTTCCTTGTCCTCTAATTGCTTGAGTTGCTTACTTCTTTTTCTTCCAGTACTTTCGGTAGAGTTTCCAACCGAGAATGATTCCGTCGAGAACGCCTGCACCTGTGTTCATAATTGTGCTGAAGCGCTTGGTTGGCGTTAGGGCGGAGAAAGGTTCCGGCTTCACGAAAAGTTGCCCCCAGAGTTGGCGGATGTTGGAATCGCTCTTGTCAATCTGTTGGCGCAAAGCATCTTTCCGATTGCGAATCTCCTCGAGAGAGTTAATGCCATTGGTGTTGGCAGCAGTCGGAGTCGTTGGGGTAGGGTTGCTATTTAGTTCCATAATGCTTTGCTTTTAAACTTGTTTATCGATGAGCAAACTGGCGAGGAATTTGACCACAGGTCGCTCAATCCACTGTTTGCGGAATGCTAACAACAGCAGGAAGATGAACAAATAGACCGCAGCGACAATGACGAATGCCGCGGCCTGACTCATGACAGTGCCTAATGCATAGGCAGCGGCAAAGGAGAGATAGATGAGGATGAGGATGATGAGCAGCGAGAGCACCACGGTGAGCGTGATGGCAGTGATGAGCCGCACAACCTTCTCCACAACATCGAGTTTCATGTAGTCACGCTGAAGCCCGATGTACTCTTTCATCGCCTCTACCAGTTGGCCGATAGTTTCTATGTTGCGGTCGTTTGAGAACATAATGTGCTGTTTTTACGAAAGGCAGAGTCAGAAGAGAGTTTATTCAACAATGTCAGCAGCAGCCTCTTTGATGTCGTCAACGAGGTCGTCAACTTCCTTGCGGCTGAGTTTGATGTTGTGTTTGTTGCAGAAATCATCTACAGCATCAGTGATGCGGTTGCGAGTTTCTGTTCCCTTTTCAGGAGCCATAAGAAGACCAAGTGCTGCACCAGCGATTGCGCCACCAATAAATGCGCCAAAATAACCTAATGTTTTCATAATTGTCGATAGTTTTTTATAATTAATACTTGAAATTCTTCGCAAATGTAGCAAAACTATTGGAAAAAGCCTCAAAAATAGCGGAGTTTTTTTGTTAAAAAAGTTTGTTTTAAGTGTTTTAACAAACTTTATGCGACAAATTGAGTGTTTTTCGGGAGATATTTTGTAATTTCGCCAAAAATATTGCGAATTTCATAAATTATAATTATTAATATTAAAGAAAAGTATGAAGAAATCATTGGTTTTGTGCGCCGGTCTGTGCGCTGTATTAACTTTGGCCAGTTGCGGTTCCAAAGAAAGTGCTTATCGTAAAGCCTACGACAAGGCAAAGGCTGCCGAGGCTGAAGCCGCTGCTCAGACAACCGACAACACAGTTGTTGATGCTCCCGTGGTAACTCCCATTACTCAGCAGCCCACTCAGACAGTAGTTGACAATTACGACAATGCAACTTATCGTTCGGAGTCAGTTTCGCTCGTCAGCGGTACTGGTCTTAAGAACTACAGCGTAGTGGTTGGTTCTTTCTCTGTTCAGGCTAATGCCCAGGGACTTCAGAACAAACTGAAGGCTGCTGGCTATGATGCTCAGATTGTGAAGAACAACGAGCGTGGTCTCTATCGCGTTGTCGCTTCGACATTTGCTGATAAGGCTGATGCTGCTCGTTCGCGCGATGCTTTCCGTTCTACTTATCCTGATGCTTGGTTGCTCTATAATAAATAAGGAGTAGCGGTATCTTGATTTTGTAGTAAGGAAAACGTTGTGAGAATTCTTTCCATAGACTACGGCAAAAAACGTACAGGAATTGCAGTCACCGATCCCTTGCAACTCATTGCAGGCGGATTGGCGACTGTTTCTACGTCTGAACTCTACGACTTTCTGGTCAGTTATATTGCCCGTGAGGAGGTAGAGTTGATTGTCGTGGGCGAACCTCGTCAGCCGAATGGTGAGCCGAGTGAGAATCTGGCTCGTGTTCAGCAGTTCGTGAATCGTTGGCGCAATCACCAGCAGGTTCCTATAGAATTCTATGATGAACGCTTCACTTCGGTGTTGGCACATCGGGCGATGATAGACGGCGGTTTGAGGAAAAAGGCTCGACAGGATAAAGCGCTTGTCGATGAAATCAGTGCGACAATCATCCTGCAAGACTATATGGAGAGTCGACGGATGAAGGGAGGAAGATAAAGAAAAGACTGGGCATCATTGCGGCAAGGCAATCTGTTGCCCAGAAGATGAAAACCTAAGAAATATATATTGAAATGATATTACCCATCTACACTTACGGACAGCCCGTTTTGCGCAAGGAGTCGGAAGACATTACGCCCGACTATCCTGGGTTGGCAGAATTGATTCCCAACATGTTTGAAACCTTGACGGCTTCAGACGGTGTGGGTCTGGCTGCTCCACAAATTGGCAAAAACATCCGACTGGCTGTGATTGATCTTGATGTGATCAGTGACGACCTGCCCGAGTATAAGGATTTCCGCCGTGCGTTTATCAATCCCCGCATTGTGGAGATTGATGAGGAGTCGCCGACGGAGACGATGGAGGAAGGTTGTCTGTCGCTTCCGGGCATTCATGAGAATGTGACTCGTCACACTCGTATTCGTGTTCAGTGGAAGGACGATCAATTCGAGGACCACGACGAGTGGATTGAAGGTTTCCTGGCTCGTGTGATGCAGCACGAGTTTGATCATCTCGATGGAAAGATGTTCATTGATCATCTGTCGCCGCTTCGCAAGCAACTCATCAAGGGCAAACTGAAGTCAATCCTTCAGGGTCGCTATCGCTGTTCGTATCGGACGAAGCCGGCGAAAAAGTGATTCTGTAAAGCGGACGTGGGAGAGTGGATAACAAGAAAATTTATAAGCGCATGAGTAAGTCTGTATCATTTTTGAGACTGCTGGCGGTGTTGTTTGCTCTCTCCTGTCCGTTTGTTGTTTCTCGCGCTCAGTTCAACACTGAGCAACTGACCATTTCGGGTCGTATCGCCTATAGCAACCACGACTATGTTGTTGCTATGCAGCATTTCAATCATGTTATCTCCAGTAAGCCTTACCTCTATGAGGCTTGGTTCTATCGTGGTTTGTGCAAACTTCAACTCGACGATTATACGGGTGCGGAGAGCGACTTTAACAAGGCGATAGAACTCAATCCCTATGTTCACGAATTGTTCAGTGCTCGTGCGGAGACGCTGATTAGGCAGAGGCGCTATCAGGAGGCACTCGACGATTACGAGAAGGCGCTCACGTTTCTTCCCGACCATAATGGCTACTGGTTCAATCGCGCCTACTGTCGATTTTTCCTGAAGGACTACAAGAAGGCTCATGAGGATTTGGAATATATCGTGAAACGCTGGCCCGATATGAATATGGCGTATGCGTTCCAGACGGAAATCTATCTGAATGAGAACGATACGACAACTGCTTCGAAGTGGCTGGAGCGAACGCTGGAGCATAATCCCTATGACGGTAACTCGTGGTCGATTCTCGCGCGTCTGAATATGCAGCGTCATAATTGGACGACGGCTGATTCGGCATTTACGAAAGCGATTCACTATCAACCGCGTGTGGTCAACAACTATATGTATCGCGCTATGGTGAGGGTGAATCTGAATCGTCTGCGCCAAGCGATGGAGGACTACGATAAGGCGATTGATATGGACCCGAATAACTTCCTCTCGCACTACAACCGAGGTCTGTTGCGTATTCAGGTGGGTGATGACAATCGAGCAATCGAGGACTTCAATTTTGTGCTGCGCTACGAGCCGAATAATCTGCAGGCACTCTATAACCGCGCGCTGTTGCTCGACCGCACAGGAAACTATCGTGCCGCAATCGCAGACTATTCACGCGTTATCGATACGTTCCCGAACTTCTGGTCGGGATTGTTGGCTCGTGCGGAATGCTACAGGCATTTGGGGATGACGGCAAAGGCCGAACTCGATGAGTTTCGTGTGACGAAGGCCCAACTCGACAAGCATCTGGGTATTCAGCACCGCTGGAGCAAGAGCAAACTGCGTGAGATGCGCAAACTGAGCGATGTGGATGTGGAGAAATACGACCAATGGGTTGTCGTTGATAACGATGTGGTCACTCCGCAGTATAAGAACGAATATCGCGGTAGTGTTCAGAATCGTGAGGTGGGTAGTGAGTTTATGCCGCTGTTCTCGCTTTCGTTCATTCCTTATCGTGGGGGCATTTCCACTCATCAGTTTGTGGAGCAACAACTCGAGCGCTTCATGATGGAGCATCATCCGAAGCGGAAGATCTATATTACTTGTCGTCCCGACGTTCCTGATGAAACCGAAGGTGCTTCGTTCTTTGCAACGATTGACTCGCTGTCGAGTGCGATTAGTTCTTCGCAGAATGTTTCTACAGCGCTCGCCTTGCTCTTGCAACGTGCTGTGGCTCATGTTACGACACATAATTTCTCTGATGCGGTGAACGATTTGAACGACTATATCAATATCGATTCAACGTCAATGCTCGCTTATTGGCAGCGTGCCTATTGTCAGCACATGCTTGCTGATTTCGGTTCTGTTCAGGGAATTGAGGTTCAGATTTATGCCCATCGGGTGAAGGACGATTTGCTGCGTGCTATTGCGCTTGCGCAAGGAAATAGTGCGACTGACCCACTGCAGAGTAACAATGCACTTCTGAGTTATAATCTCGCCACTCATTATGCGCTTCAGAAAGATTATAACAAGGCCATTGACCATTTCCAGCATGCGTTGCAGTTGAATCCTAATCTTGCGGAAGCGTGGTTCAATATGGGGCTTGCTCGCATCTTCGCGGGTCATCGGACTGAAGGATTGCGCGATTTGAGTAAGGCTGGTGAACTCGGACTCTATGATGCCTATAGCCTTATGAAGAGGTATGGGGGAGAAGATTCAGAAGGGAAAAAGAGCAAAGAATAAGGTTTACGAGAATTGCTTTTCTGCTTGCAAATTAAAAACGCAACTTATTGAGATTACGTTTTGCTTATGGCCTTTTCAAGATAAATGTCATCATCATCTAAGGCAGAAAGGTAATCATAACTATCAATTATCAACTCTCAACTATCCTCTACGGAGTGTGCATGCGCTCGAGTCTTCGGGCGAGAGATTCAGAGTTCGCCGACAAAGTTCCTTTCAGATAGTCTTCGATGATGAGCGAAGCGATAGGTGCAGCCATATCAGCACCAAATCCACCGTGTTCGATGTAGACAGCAATCGCAATCTTAGGGTCGTTCATTGGGGCAAAACCGATGAAGGCCGAGTGGTCGCGTCCGCCGTTCTCCACAGTTCCCGTCTTACCACAAATCGGGTAGGTGGTATTGATGCTCTTGCAGGTGCCGCGTTCCACAGCACGACGCATTCCTTCAATAACAGGTGTGAAGGCTTCAGGGTCGATAGTTGATGTGCGTCTTGTCAGATAGCGCTGAGGTATTGGTCGTTCCTCAGTTGCCTTATGGATGTGAGGCGTATAGAAATAGCCGCGATTGGCAATGACTGTTGCAAGATTGGCGAGTTGAATCGGCGTAACGGTGATGTCACCTTGTCCCATACCTGCCCAGAGAATCGTCTTTCCGTCCCAACCGTCTTTGTAGCGTCGGCTTAGGTAGTTGACATTAGCCAGCAGTCCGCCTTTCTCATCTCCGAAATCAATTCCGAGCGGACCACCGAGTCCCAGACTCCTCATATGTCTGTTCCAAACAGTGATGGCTTCGTCCTGAGATTCGTACATGAATCGGTCGTTGATCATCGACATGAATGTTGTCAGAAACCACGTGTTGCAAGAAACGGCAAGAGCATTTCTGAGGGTTAGGGGAGAGGCGTGACTGTGGCAACCCACGTGGATGTTTCCATCCGT
The DNA here is from genome assembly GCA_024697645.1 of Prevotella sp. GTDB lineage: Bacteria > Bacteroidota > Bacteroidia > Bacteroidales > Bacteroidaceae > Prevotella. The sequence continues at coordinate 22,894 of JAILFH010000027.1, read as the reverse complement.
AAAACCATTCACACACGCGATGCTTGTTTCTGGACTGATGGCGCCTTCAGTGAGCATCACAAGTGCCTGAGCAGTCTTGAAAGTAGAACCAGGAGCATAGGCTTTTCCAATAGCCATCTGCGTGTTAAAACCCTCTGCAGAATTGGTTGCCAGACAGATGATCTCGCCAGTTTCAGGTCGAATGGCAACGATGCAACCTTTCTTTCCTTTCAGCAGACGTTCACCTAATTGCTGAAGCATGGGGCGCAATGTGAGTTCTCCATCAGTAGGCAACAATTGAGCCTCTGTTGGCAGAAACGCTACCAACATGATGAAAACCGCAATCAGTCGTTTGGCGGATTGGAATAATCTTGTGTTTATAGTCGTGAATCTTCTTGCGTACATATTATAGAAACATCCTCCTATTGATAATTATGGAAAATATCTACCTGTTTTATTAGTAGAAATGCTCTCCTTATCTTTTTCTTAGTTCCCAGCAAGCGACCGCAGTTGCTGCAGCCACATTCAGCGAATCGACTCCATAAGCCATCGGAATCTTCACCACGTAGTCAGCATTGTCGATTGTTTCCTTGGGGAGACCATCGCCCTCTGTTCCCATGACGATAGCCAATCGGGGTTCCGTTTTCAGACGTTCGTCGTCAAGCGATATAGAGTTGTCGGTGAGCGCCATTGCTGCAGTCTTGAAGCCCAAGTCCTTTAGTTGCTGATAGTCGTCGAGCCAAGTCCAGGGAACAAGGAAAACTGAACCCATCGAAACGCGCACTGCCCTTCTATTCAGCGGGTCGCACGAACTGCGGCTAAGCACAATTCCGTCCATTCCCAGAGCCGCTGCTGAGCGGAAGATAGCACCGATGTTCGTTGTATCGACAACTCCGTCGATGACGATGATTCTTTTCGCCTTGCGACAAACTTCCTCAACCTTGCGGGCTTGTGGTCGTCGCATAGCGCAGAGAACGCCTCGAGTGAGCGTGTAGCCCGTGAGTTGCTGGAGTAATTCGCGTGAACCAGTATAGATTGTCATCTCGGGCTGTTGGCTGATAATATCTGCCGCATCGCCCTGGATGTGTTTCTCTTCGCAAAGCATCGCCAATGGCTCGTAGCCCGCACTGATGGCAACACGAATCACCTTCGGACTCTCCACGATGAAGATTCCCTTGTCTGGTTCGAGTCGGTTTCGAAGTTGAGCCTCAGTGAGTTGACTGAAGACTTCAACACCAGGGTGATTGAGTGATGAGATGTGAATGATGGGCATTGCGATTTTAGTTTCTACTTAGGATTGCCTAACGGAAGCGTTTCTTAAATTCAGACTTTTCTAATTATAGCGTTGTAATCTCTGTTTCTCTTAATGCTTGACAGCGAAGAAGCCCAGTCGGTGGGTGACGCCTCGTCGGTTCAGCGAACGGAGTTGATACATGCCTTCAGGCAATTTGCTCACGTCGACACTTGTTCCTCGATAGAGAATTGTCTTGACCACACGACCTTGCATTGTCTCGATGGTGAGCATATCAGCGTCCAGCGTCTCTGACTTAGTCGGCAACTGAAGTTTCGTACCATTGCAGCGCAGCATTCCTGGGTGATTAAGTACGGCGTTCACATTGAATCCTCCTTCTTGAGGCTGATAACTCTGCAGCGGCTCACTCTCGTTGCCGTAGCGGTCGACAGCAGTCACAGCATAGTACATCCTCTCTGCCTTCGGGAAGTCGGTATCGATGCTGACGCTGTTAGTTTGCAGACGAGTCTTCAGCAAGTTCTTCGCATCCTTGATGTCTACAGGCCACGTGCGGCTCACGTAGATGTTATACAGCATTCCCGCCTTATCTTCTGTGTTGTTGTCTGCACCTTTTCTCCACGAAAGCACCATCTTCTTTCCAGTTTCTTCGTTCATCTGGAAATCAGTTGGAGCCACAGGAGGCGTACTCTTCTTCCAAGTCATTGGTGGAATCAGTGCAGGCGTTTGGTTGAATCGGCGCCAGAAAGTTTCGATACCCTTCGTGTTGTCGGTCAGGAATTTACTGCGGAAGTGGGTTTGTCCCAATCCGAGTTGCCGGAGCACATTCAGTTCCTGCGTAATAGTCACGAGTGGCCAGTTGCCTTCATGTCTATGAAGCATGTAAGTCGCAACGCCTGGAGCCACAATCTTCCCGTGCGACTGTTCTTTCCAGTCGATGGCAAACGGATAGAAGTGGTTATCGCGGAAATACATCATTGGGAACAGCGCGTCCATTACGCCAGTACGCAACCAACCCTGAGCATCCTGACAGACGGCCGAATAAGCGTTCCAACCGCGTGACGAATAGCGTCGCAAGTCGTCAGCCTTACCAATAGGCGAGCAACTCATCATCACCCAGGGCTTCAGGTTCTTCACCCGCTGGCTAATGGTTTCGGCAATGTTCGTGATATAGCGGCGGCCTTGAGTGCGCGACACTCTAATCTTCCAAGTCTCCGGGTAGCGGATGTAGTCGAGGTGGATTCCGTCGACGTCGTAGTTCTTGACAATTTCCTCACAGATGTCGGCAATATAGGTGCCCGTCTGCGACATTTCGGGATTCATGTAGCCTTCCTGTCCAATCTTTTTGACGAGTTTCGGATAGCGCTTTCTCAGTTGAACACATCCTGCTGAGTTCCATTTACCAATAGGAATCGTCACCACCCACGCGTGCAGTTGCATTCCCCGCTTGTGGCATTCGTCGATGGCAAACTGCAGTGCATCATAACCTGGACTTACTCCAGGCTTGCCGCTTAGGCAGCCGTCCCAAGGTTCCAATGCAGAAGGGTAGATCGTCGTTGCTCTCACGCGAGTCTGCAGCAGAACTACATTCACGCCGTCAGCCTTCAGTTGGTCGAGAATTCTCGTGAGTTCGTTCTTCTGCTTTTCCACTGAAGCGTATGAACCGTTGGCGTAGGAATGTGGCCAGTCGAGCCCACCGATGGTCGTCAGCCAAACTGCTCTCACCTCGTATTTAGGTGAAAGCGTGAATGGCGTCTCGGCCCAGCAGTCTGTATTGCTTGCCTCCTGACCGCTCACGTTGTTGAATGTTTGACCATTGGCGTTGCCAGCAGCCAAAAACAATGTGGCCAGTAGGAGAGCGAAGGTTTTGAGGCCTTGTATGAATAAAGGTCGTTGATATTGCATTGCTTAATTGATAGAGGCTTTGATGAGTTCAACCATTTTGTCGAGTTGGTCGGGATGGAACCAGCGAATACTTTCGTCGCGCTTGAACCACGTGAGTTGTTTTCGCATATAGCGGCGCGTGTTGCCCTTGATGCGCTCGACGGCTTCTTCCAGCGTCCACGTTCCGTCGAAGTAGTTGAAGAGTTCCTTATAGCCCACCGTGTTCAGAGCGTTCAGATGGTGCAGAGGAAAGACGCGTCGGGCTTCTTCGAGCATACCCTCACGCATCATCTCATCTACACGCAGATTGATTCGTTCGTAGAGTTCCTCACGTTCGCGGTTGAGTCCGATTTTCAGAATCTCGAACGGCCGCTCTTTCTTGCTGTTGGTTCGGAATGAAGTATAAGTTTTGCCCGTCATGTGGCAAATCTCGAGCGCATGAATCACGCGACGAGGATTCTGTCGGTCAACGATTTCGTAGTGTTCAGGATCGAGCGTCTTTAGTTCCTCAACCAGAGCGGGCAGCCCTTCGTCCTTCAGACGTTGTTTCATCCAGTCGCGAGTCTTGTCGTCGACAGTCGGGATGTCGTCAATCCCATCGCATACAGCGTCGATATACATCATCGAACCGCCGCTCATGAGAGCAATTCCCTGTTCGCTGAGTTGCTGCTGAATGATGTTCAGCGCGTCCATTTCGTACTGAGCAGCGCTGTAGTAGTCCTCCAAATGATGAGTGCCTACAAAGTAGTGACGGACACGACTGAGTTGCTCCTTCGTTGGTGCCGCAGTGCCAATGGGTATCTCCGCGAAGATTTGTCGCGAATCGGCATTGATGATAGGTGTATGAAAAGTTTCGGCAAGCCGGAGGCTAATTTCCGTCTTGCCGACACCCGTAGGACCGAGTAGAACAACGAGCGTGTCCTTCTTCTTCATTTAATGATTCCTCGCTGCGAATTCTCAACGAAATCGATGATGTACTGAATCTCAGGCGTCATCGGCAGTACCTCCTTGATTTCGCGGATGGCGTCTGCACGTGTGTTTGTACCCTGATAGATGATTCGGTAGGCCTCGTGGATGTTCTGAATGGTTTCAGCCGAGAATCCACGACGGCGAAGTCCGATGAGATTGATGCCAGCATAGCGAATGGGTTCCTTGCCTGCAATGATGTAGGGCGGAATGTCCTGTGAGAAGCGACTGCCTCCCTGAATCATCACGTAGGAGCCGATGTGGCAGAACTGATGACAAAGTACCACAGCCGAAATGATGGCAAAGTCGTCAACAACAACCTCGCCGGCAAACTTTGTTGAGTTGCCGATGATGCAGCCGTTGCCGACTACGCAGTCGTGAGCGATGTGCATATTTTCCATCAGCAGGTTGTTGGAGCCCACGATGGTTGTGCCCTTTGAGGCTGTACCACGTGAAATTGTAACGTTCTCGCGAATAGAATTGTTGTCGCCAACCTGACAGGTGGTGATCTCACCCTTGAACTTCAGGTCCTGAGGCTTGGTCGAGATGCTTGCACCGGGGAATATTTCGTTGCCATTGCCAATGCGAGCACCCTGATTGATGGTCACACTGTTCTGGAACACGTTGTTATCGCCAATCACCACATCGCGGTCGATGTAGCAGAAGGGCCCGATTACGTTACCGTCGCCCAGTTGGGCTTCGGGATGAACGAATGCTAAAGGACTAATTTGATTCACTACGTTTCTATTTTACGGTTATGAATTTTCGAGGTTCGAGGGCTTCGTTGCTATGGGTTTCAAGTTTACGACATTCTGTCGTGATTTTCGGCTGCGCCTCAGCAAACGAGATCTGGTTCTCTTTGCGTTCGGCTTGCACGAAAATTCGAGTTTCGAGTTTCAAGTTTCGAGTTTCAACTATTAACTATCAACTATCAAATCCTTGTGCAGAAGCCTCTTGTCTCGATGATTTTTTACTTATTCTTCACAATCTGAGCGGTGAACTGACATTCGGAAACCACATGGTCGCCAACGAATGCATAACCCTTCATCGTGCTCACACCATGACGAACAGGATGCAGCAGTTCAACCTTAAACAGGAGCGTGTCGCCAGGAACAACCTTCTGGCGGAATTTCACTTCATCGATGCGCATGAAGTAGGTCGACCAGCGTTCGGGTTCTTCCACCTGACTCAGTACGAGCAGACCGCCACACTGGGCCATAGCCTCAATCTGCAGTACGCCGGGCATCACGGGCTCCTCGGGGAAGTGGCCTGTGAAGAATGGCTCGTTGGCAGTGATGTTCTTCACACCCACGATGCTTGCGGGACCCATTGCAATCACCTTGTCGACGAGTTGCATAGGATAGCGATGCGGCAGCAACTGGCGAATGCGAATGTTGTCCATGATGGGTGTTTCGTTCGGATCATAGACGGGAGCCTGCACCTCATGCTTCTTGATTTCCTTGCGCATCAGGCGGGCAAACTTATTGTTGATAGTATGACCGGGGCGAGTGGCAACGATACGGCCCTTGATGGGACGACCAATCAGTGCCATATCGCCGATGATGTCGAGCAACTTGTGACGAGTGCACTCGTTCTCCCACTGCAGCGGCTTCGGCTGGATATAGCCAATCTTCGTAGCGTCCATGTGGGGAACCTTCAGCAGGTCGGCAAGATTGTCGAGTTGCTGCTGGCTTACCTGACGCTCGTAGATGACGATGGCATTCTCGAGGTCACCGCCCTTGATGAGGTTGGCGTCGAGCAGCGGCATGATGTCGCGAACGAATACGAAAGTGCGGGCAGGAGCAATCTCCGTTGGGAAATCCTCCACCTTATCGATGGTTGCAAACTGGCTATTGATGAATTTCGACTCAAACGAGCACATGGCCGTGATTGAGAACTGTTCATCGGGCAGAATCGTGATGCACGAACCACTCTGGTCGTCGCGAATCTCAATCTTCTTGCGAATGATGAACCATTCCTTCGTGGCGGTCTGTTCCTCAATGCCCACTTCCTGAATCTTCTCCACATACATGATAGAAGAACCGTCGAGGATGGGGAATTCAGGACCGTCAACCTGAATCAGGCAGTTGTCGATACCGAGTGCGTAGATGGCAGCGAGACCATGCTCTACGGTCGATACGCGTACGTCACCCTGCTGCAGCACAGTACCGCGCTGGGTGTCGACGACCTTGTCGGCCACGGCTTCAATAATAGGCTGACCCTCGAGGTCGACTCGCTGAATGCGATAACCCGTGTTCTCGGGGGCAGGATTGAAAGTCACGGTCAGGTTCAGACCCGTGTGGAGTCCTTTACCAGAAAGCGAAAAACTGCTTTTCAGGGTTTTCTGTTTCATTGTTTCCATATAATGTGTTAAGGGATTTGCTATATTTTATGAATTTTGTTTCTTGAGTTCATCAACTTCCTTGCGCAGAGCCTGCAACTCCTTGTAGAGTTCGGGCAGACGCTGATAGATCACCTGCGACTTGAAGAAACCGCGAGTGTTCATGGCAGGTGTACCGATAAGTGTCTGATTGTCTTCAACGCTACTGGGTACTCCAGCCTGTGCACCAAGGTTCACGTGGTTGCCTACGGTGATGTGACCAGCCAGACCCACCTGACCGCCGAACATACACCACTGACCAACCTTCGTCGAACCTGCAATACCCACCTGAGCCGACATCACGGTGTTCTCGCCGATATCAGTGTTGTGTGCAATCTGCACCAAATTGTCGAGTTTCACACCCTTGCGCACGTAGGTGCTGCCCATCGTAGATCGGTCGACGCAAGTGTTGGCGCCAATCTCCACATCGTCCTCAATCGTCACGATACCAATCTGCGGAATCTTGTCGTAGCCGTGGGCGGTGGGAGCGAATCCGAATCCGTCGGCACCAATCACGCTGCCTGCATGAAGCGTCACGCGTGAACCAAGACGGCAGTCGTGATAGACTACTGCGTTGGGGTAGAGCAGACAGTTCTCGCCCAGAGTGACGCGGTCGCCCACCACAGCGTGTGGCTCAATCTGGCAACCCTTGCCCACCTTGGCTCCCTCGCCGATATAGGCAAAGGCACCCACGTAGCAATCTTCGCCAACCTCTGCGGTAGGAGCAATGAATGCCAGCGGGTCGATACCCTTCTTCTTGGGCTTCATCGACTCATAGAACTGCAGCAGTCGGGCCACAGCCTCGTAGGCATTCTTCACGCGGATGAGCGTTGCCTTCACGGGGTGTTCCAATTGCAGGGCCTCGTCGACAAGCACAATCGTCGATTCTGTGTCGTAGATGAAATGAACGTATTTGGGATTCGAAAGGAAAGATATAGCGCCTGGCTTACCTTCCTCAATTTTGGCAAATGTGTTGACGGCTGCGTTTTCATTTCCTTCTACGCGGCCACCAATCATTTGTGCAATTTGCAGTGCGGTAAATTCCATATTATTAAAACTCTAATCTTTTATTGAGTTTGCAAAGATACACATTTTTATTCAAATACGCTGATAACAGAGGTAATATTTACGGATTTTTTTAGAAAGAAGCGAAATATTGAACAGTTCTGACGCTTCTGCGATATCTTTCACGATAGGTTCGGCTTCGTTCTCCGTATCTGATTCCTGATTGTTTTCCGTCAGTGAGGCAATCGTTGCTGACCTCTTGCAGAGAATGTCGATGTGGTCGTCGTTGGGGTCGTACATGTCTTTCTGAATCGTGTTCATGCTCATCAGATAGGCTGCGTCTTCCATTGATACTCCACACGCCTCTGCCAGTCGTTTCTGCAGTCGGCTGACCTCCTCTTCGCCGAAGGGCTCCTCGCGCACTTCAACGCGGAAAATCTTGCGTTCGGCCAAATCGCGAGCCAACAGCGAGAGAACGCGGTCGTCGTGGCTCATCCAAGTCTTCACACTTGCCCAGATGTCGTTGTCGTCGAGCAACTCGTAGTTCTGCAGTGCCAGTGGGTCATTCTCAAACCGCTCTGCAGTCACGTCGTTGTAGAGGAAATAGCGCAGGGCGGGCGTTGCAAACACCTCCTGACCTTGCTGTGCGAGCAACTTTGCGCGACGAAGCAGGCAGACGAGTGTCTTCTCATAGGCGACCGTTGTCTTATGCAGATACACTTGCCAATACATCAGTCGGCGTGTGGTCAGGTAGTTCTCGATAGAGTAGATGCCCTTTTGTTCCACAACTAGTCGGTCGTCGACCACATTGAGCATCTTGATGATGCGGGCAGAGCCGATGTTGCCTTCGGTCACACCTGTGAAGAATGAGTCGCGACGCAGATAGTCAAGGCGGTCCATATCGAGTTGACTCGAGATGAGTTGGTGGAGGAAGCGCTTTGGATATTCGTCCTTGAAGATGCTGATGGCGAGATTGAGTCGCCCTTGCATCTCGCGGTTGATTTCTTCCATCATCATCAGCGAGATTTGTTCGTGGGAAATGCCCGAAATGAGCGTGTGCTCCAGCACATGGGAGAATGGACCGTGACCGATGTCGTGCATCAGGATGGCAGCCTTCAGCGCCTCGGCCTCAGAGTCGAAGATGAAGATACCCTTCTGCTGCAGCGAGAGGATGGCCTCGCTCATCAGGTGGAAAGCACCCAGCGAGTGTTGGAAGCGAGTGTGCTGTGCACCGGGATAGACCACTGAGGCCATTCCCAGTTGCTTGATGCGAGAGAGTCGCTGAAACAGGCGATGCTTCACGATGTCGAGCAACAACCCTCGCGGCACTCTTATGAACCCGAACACCGGGTCGTTGATAACTTTGTAGTCGTTCATTGCTTATTTGTTCAATATCATGTTCACCAGTGCTGTCACGTCGGCAATCGTCTTCACGCCGTCCTGGTTCACGTCGGCAGCGTTCATGTCGTATTCATCCGAATCGGCAGAAACCTTGCCCAGAATGATGTTCACGAGTGCGGTTACGTCGGCAATCGAGATAACTCCATCCTTGTTCACGTCGCCGAGGATTGAAACTGGTGTAGAGCATACTTCGTCGAGGAAGAGACGCAAAGTTGGGGTGAAGGTTATGGTGATGTTGCCCGTACCAGTTAAGGTCAGTTCATAGGTGTCCCACTGGCCTTCCTTCATGGTTAGCGACGTTTCTGAGAGAGTCACATTGCCGCCATCTTGATTGTTTACAGTAAGCGTGAGGCTTGTGCCATCTATATACCAAGGAGCAGCCATAAAACTGAAGGTCGATTCTCCATGTACATTAAAGGTTGGAGTAGTGACTTCTCCTGCTCCATTCATATTTCCGAAACGGGCACATTCGTTTCCACCAAAGAAACTATATATCATCCAACCGTCATTGTCTGATTTGTATTTATCGGATGAAGAAGCAGTTCCTTTTCCGCCAAATATACCGTCGTTTCCTCCTGTTCCAGAACATTCGCTGAAGGTCTCTGAGAAATTATCAGTAATTGAATAAATCTTGTAGTTGGCTACCGCAAGATAACTCAAGGTTCCCTCATCGTTCGCTGCAACAGCTTTTAGCGTCATGTTCTCGCTGACATTGATTGGGTCGCTATAGGCAATACCATCGGTAATAGGAGACGAACCGTCAGTTGTGTAGAATATCGTTGCATCGGCCGTTGGACACGAAATACTCACTGTTCTCGCATTACCGTATGCACCTCCATCGAGAGAGAAGACCGGTTTGGCAACTTCTGGTGCAGCCGTATAGCGACTATCGTCTTCGGCCGTTGTAACTGATGTTTCCGGATAGAATGCGACATTGGTGGAGTCACCCCATATATACTCGGCAAGATTGGGGAAGTCAACGAAAAGATTTCGGTTGCCTTGAATTTCACTAACGGCATTGTTTCTCGTAATTTCCAATTCGTCAATGAAGTCGTTCCTGGTCCAAGTAAGGTAGAGGGTGTAAGCCCATTCCTGTAAAGTAGGCCATTCGTTGTTTTCCAGTTGCTGCAATCCGACATCCACCCAAGTTAGATCCTGATAGGCTGTTGCCATATACATGTAGATTCTGGCGAAGTCACCTTTATACTCATCACCAGGTTCCCAACAGTTTTGTACTTCGCCATTGATGGTGCTTGTTCCGAATTTGACGTATCCTTCCTCCTCTACGGTAACATTTTCAATAGTTTTCATGGGACGGTTGCTTTTCGTCTTGTTCACCTCTGAATCGGAAGGACATAGATTATACAAATCATGGTAAGCGGTGACTTTATTGCCTCCCCACCAACTTTTAGCAAATGAATGTTCGATATTCATCATGCTAAGGGCAGCACCTGTATTGGTTTTTGGGAAATAGTATTTTCTTGCGCTATAACGGTTGATGCATTCGTTGGTTTCTTCAACACGGTCGGTAGAGTAGAATCCATACCATGATTTATTTTCTCCATTGCCGTATTCATAAATAGTCTGAGGCACAATTATCTGGTACACCGCTGTCTTCAACTCAGCCTTTTTCAGACCGCTGAGCGAACTGGCATACTCCTTCAGTTGCTCTCTCGAAATGGCATTGGCAGAGAGGCAACTTATAATGGCCATAAAAATGAATATCTTCCTCATTCGAAAATCTTTCGTTTAACTATTTGCTAATCAAGGCGCAAAGTTACGAATAATTTTCCGAATTCGGGTAAAGAGAGGAGGGAATTTGAGAAAAAGGTGGATTGTGAGGGCCACTTTTACATTTCAACAAGAATTCTGAAAACCTTTCCGGGTTCAGCGACCCACTGATTCATGGCTTCCTGAGCCTCTTCGGGTTTCACCACACGACTGATCAACCTGTAGATGGGGACTGCTGACACTGCTCCTACGGCATGGGCCAGATGACGCTCCAGGTAGTGAATGACCGCCCGGAAATCCTGAGGCAGCGCATTGCGAGAACCACGAATATCAAGTTCTTTCTGTACAAAGAGTTTCGTTTGGAACGATACATCGCTCTTCGCGTAGCCAATGCAGACAACACGCCCCGTGAAAGCCACCGCATCGACAGCCATCTGATAGGTCGGAACGCTGCCTACTGCCTCGATGACCACATCAGGTCCGAAACCACTCGTCATTTCCAACAACTGGTTCTGCATACCGCTGTCGGTTGTGTTTACGGTGTAACTTGCTCCCATCTGCTTGGCAAGCGCCAGTTTGTCTTCGTCGATGTCGGCAGCAATGACAGTCGCACCACGCAAGGCAGCGCGCACCACAGCCCCCATGCCCACCATTCCGCAGCCAATGACCAGAACGCAGTCGCTGTCGGTCACCTGAGCCCGATTGACAGCGTGAAATCCAACGCTCATGGGTTCGACGATAGCACATTCCCGGGGAGTGAGCAAGCCAGCAGGAATCACCTTCTCCCAAGGCACAACCAGACGCTCACGCATGGCTCCGTCACGCTGAACGCCAAGGGTTTCGTTATGCTCGCAGGCATTGGGTCGGCTATTCCTGCATGAAGCACATTTCCCGCAGGCGGTGTAAGGATTCACGGTGACGGTCATCCCTGGTTTCAAACCTTCGGGAACGTCTTCTCCCACCGCTTCAATCACGGCTCCAATTTCGTGACCGGGGATGACGGGCAGTTTCACCATCGGGTTCTTGCCCAAATAGGTGTTGAGGTCGCTGCCGCAGAATCCAACATATTTCAGGCGCAACACGACGTCGCCTGCCTTCATTTCTTGATTGGGAATGTCGACGATTTGCATCTGGCGTTCACCAACGATTTGTATTGCTTTCATGTGCTAATTGTTTCGAGTTTTCTAAGTTTCTTGGGTTGAATTTTCACTCACTCATATTCTTGATGTATGGTAGTTCGGTCAAGTTGCTGAAGCCATAGAATTGGTGTGCATTCTCACCGAGGAAGAGTTGCTTTTCAGCGTCGCTGAGTTCATTTGATTTCGTTACGAAGTCGTACGACATCCGATAGGTAATGGCAGTGATGGTACGGGGATAGTCCGACCCCCACATCAGTTTCTTCCAACCCACCAAATCGGCTGCTTCCCTGATGGCTCTGATGGCAGATGGGAAGGGATAGAACTCGCTGTTATACAGCCAGGTAATACCTCCAGATTCAACCATTACTTTAGGTTCCCTTGCAAGCATTATCTGCTGTCTCCATTGCTCGTTTTCCCAAGGTGGCGACAGGGGAGGATTGGCCATTCCCAGATGTCCGATGGCGATGCGCAATCGTGGGCACTCGGCAATGACCTCTCGCAGTTGGGCAATCTGGCCGAAACCGTCTTCCAACGTAATGGAAAGGAACACGTCGTTGTCTTCCATCAGGTGGAACATTTTCATCATCTCCACCGATGTCAGCGATCGTCCCAACAGCCGGTGACCAGGAATGGCAATACCCCGGAATCCCTTCTTTCTGATGAGTGTTTCCACTTCTTCGTAGAAACCGTCTTGCAGATAGTTGGCCATTCCGCAGGTGATGAAGCGGTTGGGGTAGTGCTGGCTGACGTCTGAGAGATAGTCGTTCTGGATTCCGTCGATGAATTCCTGTACCACGACGGCAGCGGCCACTTGTGCATAGTCCATGTTGGAGAGGAACACTTCTGCCGTGTTTCGTCCGTCGATGATGAACGGTGGCAGCATCTGTACTTCTTCACCCAGGAAGAGCGACCGCCCATTCTTCAGACTGCGTATGGGCTTCCCGTTCCACGAAGTGTCTTGTTGGAGCCAGAGATGGCTGTGAGCATCGATGATGAGCATGCGATTATGATTGAGTTTGGTCTTTTTCAGAGAAGCCATTTCAACTTCTCGAGATTATTCATTTCAATTCTTCAGAATTTGAGATTTCTGCTTCAGCAGTTTTCTTCATTAACTATTCTTCCATCTGACGCGCTGCTGGTCGCCGATGATTTTCTTCACTTCTTCGACGAGTTGCCAGTCGATAGGGTCTTCCGCGTAGTTGATGTTCTTCAGCACGTTCTCCGGATTGGCACTGCTGAAGAGCGTTGTGGCGATGCGGGGAGAGAGGCTTGTTGAGAACTGTACAGCGAGTTTCTCAATCGGGTAGCCCTGCGAGGCACAGAATTCAGCCGCACGCCGGCAGGCTTGTTTCAATTCTTCGGGAGCGGGATGCCAGTCGGGAGTGCCGCGACTCGACAAAAGTCCCATCGAAAGCGGCGAGGCATTAACCACGCCAATGCCCTTTGCCTCGAGATAGTCGAGATACTCCGTGAGCAGGTCGTCGTTCAGACTGTAGTGACAGAAACAGAGCACGCTCTCCACAGTTCCTTTAGGCGAATGGTCGATGACCCACTGCAGGTTTTCGGGTTGCAGGTCGGTGATGCCTACATGGCCCACAACGCCCTCTTCGCGAAGTCTGACCAATGCGGGCAGCGTCTCGTCGACAATCTTCTGCAAACCACCTGGCAGAGCAGCCTGGAACTCTATGTCGTGGACATTGATGAGGTCGATGAAGTCGATGCCCAGTCGCTCCATACTCTCATAGACGCTGCGGGTGACGCGCTCGGCCGAATAGTCCCAAGTGTTGCGTCCGTCCTGCCCATATCGTCCCACCTTCGTAGAGAGGTAATAGTGGTCTCGTGGAATCTCGCGAAGTGCTTTGCCCAGCACCTGTTCGGCCTTCAGATGACCGTAGTAGGGCGACACGTCGATGAAGTTGATGCCGTTGTCGACAGCCACATGTACAGCCCTGATACCCTCGTCTTCACGGATGCTGTGGAACACACCACCCAGCGATGACGCTCCAAACGACAAGGCCGAAACTCGCATGCCCGTCTTACCTATTTCGTTATAGACCATATCTATTTTTGTTTCAGTTTGACAATCTTCCTTTAATTAGTCGTCTTCGGACTGTCTATTCACAGTTTAATCTCAACTACCGGAGCAATTTCGTTCGGATGCTTCGCCGGAAGCGTGATGGTGAGGCCTTGTCCATCTTGCCTGAAAGCCACTTTGCCAGCGCCCAGAACCTTCACGCTCTTCACCTTGCCCGGACAAGTCTTCGCGTCCTTGCCAAGCGCCTTGAAGGTGAACTGCTGTGTGGAAGGCCATTGCATGATTGTAGCGTAGATCAACTTTTTTCCCTTCTTCACATAGCGCACGTCCGCCGCAGAGTATTTGAAGCCTTCGTTGAATCCCTGTGCGTTCAGTGGGTTGCTGGCTTCGGCCAGAGGACCCTCGCCGAAAGTTGTCCAAGGGCGAGTGCCATAGATGCTCTTGCCATTGATGTCCATCCAGACTTTGATTTCCTCGACGATGGCACGCTCTTTTTCGTCAATCTGACCGCGGCGGTTGATGGGAACAGAGAGCAGCAGATTGCCGTTCTTCGACACCACGTCGACCAACATTCGGATAACGGTGCCAGCCGATTTGTATCTTCCTCTCTCATACGTGGGACGGTCGTAGTGCCAAGTGCCGATACAGGTGCAAGTCTGCCAAGGCTCTTCCTGTATGCGGTCGGGAACACCTCGTTCCACATCCCACATCAGGAACTGTTTGTGGTTGTCTTTCAGAATCTTTCCCGTTGCTACCACTTGCTGTTTGCCTCGGTGTTGGGCGGCACTGTGGTTGTAGAAATGCTGCAGGATGTTCAGGCCAATCTGATTGTTGTGATACCAGAAAGGCAGCACCGTGTCGTCGAAATAGATGATGTCTGGGTTGTAGGCATTGATGCACTGCAGTGTGCGGTTCTGGAATTTCATCATGTAGGGCATGTCGGGCTTGCTCGTGCCGCCCCATTCCCAATGCCATCCGCCCGACTGCTCCCTCGGGTGGCACTGGGCGTAGAGTGCCTGAGGGTCGTAGCCTTCCCACCATTTGCCCTTTCCGTCGGCTTTGGTGAGATTGCCGTCGAAGTCTTGTGCTGGCTCATACCACATCCATGCGTGACTGGCGTGGAACGAGATGCCGAGTCGGAGTCCATGCTTCTTGCAGGCTGCAGCCCATCCGCCAACGATGTCGCGTCCGGGTCCTACGTTCATCGAGTTCCATTCCTGATAGGGACTATCCCAGAGGTCCATGTTGTCGTGGTGGTTGCCCAGCGTGAAGAAATAGCGAGCACCAGCGGCTTTATAGAGTTTGATGAGTTCTTCCGGATTCCAGTCGGGAACAGTGAAGTCGCGGCACATCTCCTTGAAACCATATTCTGCTGGACTGCCATAGGTCTCCACGTGGTGCTTGTATTTCCCATCACCTTCGATGTACATGCTGCGAGCGTACCAGTCGCCAAATTCAGCCTGACACTGAGGTCCCCAGTGAGCCCAGATGCCGAATTTCACGTCGCGGAACCATTCGGGGCACTGCCAGTCGGAGAGACTTTCCTCCGTAGCCTTGAAGGCTCCTTCGTCAATGGGGACATTGGTCGCGGGGGCGGGTTTCACTTCGCTGTGGGGGCGAACGTAGCCCTGTGCGCTTGTCGTTGTCGAGGCCCCAAAAAGTAGGGTAGCCGCTATTATGATTCTCTGAATTTCTTTCATGAGTTATGGTTATAAAATTGGTTTTAATAAATTGTGCAACAAAGTTACGAATATTTTTTCGATATGGAATGAAATGTCAACAATTTTTTTCAACTATTTCTACTTCACCTTTCATCTTCTAACTATTCATCAACTCTACAGACTCTCTCCGAACTTTACATCTACACGACTGTCGACTTCCAAACTGATCATCAACTCTACAGACTCTTTCCGAACTTAACATCTACACGACTGTCAACTTCCAAACTGATTATCAATTCAACAAACTCTTTCCGAACTTTACATCTACATGGCCGTCAACTTCCTACCTGATCATCCATTCAACAGACTCTTTCCAAATCTTCCATCTTCCCAACTTCCATCTTCCAAATCTTCCATCTTCCAGACCATTCAACTTCCTAATTCATCGACTTCATCGCTAATTACCTCTTTCCATCAGATGGCCTTTATGTAAAGGCATCCTCTGTATGTTAGAGAGCATTGCTTTGTACTGTCTAAAGGTGTCCTTTCTATCATCGAAAGGCATGCTTTCTACCATATAAAGATATCCTTTCTATAGTCAAAAGGCATGCTCTGTATCATCGAAAGGTGTCCTTTCTATCATCTAAAGGCATCCTTTGTATATTTGGGAGCAATGCTTTGGATGCTGGTAAGCAATGCTTTATATGTTAGTGGGCAGTGTCCTTTGGTTTCCGTCTCGATGCGCCGTCTGGCCAGTAATGTTGCGCGTTCGACAGAGGTGGACAAAGCCTCGTGAGTATATGAATTCAGTGTATAATGGGGACTGTGTGTCTCTCACTGATCTTTACTGCAAAGTTACTAACAACTTATAAGTCGTGCAAGAGTTTGGCTTCAAAAAAAATATCTAAAAACTGTTAATTCTTGTGTTTTATTTGTTAACCAATGCAAACGTCGCACGTCGCAACGTCGCAACGTCGCAACGTCGCATAAGGTCGTTTTACACCCTGGCAGGGAGGCTTACATCCTAAGGGTTATATTATATTATAATAAATTATAATATAATATAAAATTATACTTATTACAAACTATAATATTTTAACTTAAATTCCTTATAATTTCTAACCGATTTTCTAAGCAGGAAATAGTGGAAGCACCTTATGCGACGTTGCGACGTTGCGACGTTGCGACGTTTGAGGAATTTAAGTCCAATGGAGAAATGCTTTTTACTGATTTAGGTAGATGCGTTTCTATCTATTTCCCAATGTAGTAGTCATCCCTTTTCCTGAGTTGGTTGACAGCCATACTGATTTGGTTTACACATCTTTGTCTTTTCCTGATTTAGGACGATGCTCTAGTATTGCAAAGTATCCTGATCAACTCGTGATTGAGTCGTCGATTTTGGAGAACTTAATCAAAAATATTTACATCATAAATGGCTCAAAATCTGCTCAATATCTGAGTCAAAAACGATATAATTTGTGTCAATAATTTTTACCGACTCTCGATGAAACCGCCGATTTTTGATGGCAAATGTCCGAAAATTTTTCTCTTTTCCTTACAAATTTTGCCACAATTTTTCCACTTGAAATTGTTCAAAAATAGACTTCTTGAAAGAAAAATATTGACAAATTGTACGGGCTCAAATTTGAGCCCGTTAATCATTAACCAATTGTTTACAGAATTTAATTAATTAATTTATTTTCAGTGGTTTAATACTTTTGCATTTGTTAGTTTATAGTGCGTGCTAACGGGGGAAAAATTTCCCTCGTTGATTATTCTCAACCGAGTGCGAAAATGAATAGAGTTGATAGAAGAAAACGAATAGAGTTGATAACAGCGAATGAATAGATTTGATTAAAGCAAATGATTAGAGTTGATAGAAAAGAAGAATAGAGAGTTAGAGAAAGGCAACGAATTTGCTACCATGTGTGCCTTCGCCATCATAATCGACTGTTGTGGGGAACTGGCTACATAGATTTGAGGCCGACTCTTCCTCCAGATGCAGCGAGAGTTCGAGTTCAATGGCTCTGCGTTGCTCGTTGTAACTCAGATTCCAGATTGTTTCCCCGAGAACCGCATTCACGATGGTTCTCATTTCGTCCTGCAAGTGCCAAATGGAGTCGTAGTCAGTCATATTTTGCAATTTTGGTATTGCGTTTGTCCGTTATTCGTAGTATTCGATGGCGAGTTCATCGTTGACAACAAAATCGTCGTGAAAGTTGTCGTCGTAGGTATAGACGATGCGCCAGCCGCGATATTCTGCAGGCACTTTCAGGCGTTCGAGCAAGTGCCATTTCGGACGGCCAAAATCGTAGGATGAGCGGTCGAGCAGGAGCGTGTTGGTCAGGTAGTCGAAGTGATAGTAGCCCCCGCCAATACACTGTTCGCCAGGTTGCAGCAGATGGCAGTGCTGATTGACCATACCTAACCGGAAATAGCCGTTGAGAGTGATAATGAACTTCGGAAGTGTCATTTTTGAACGATTTCTTTAATTGCGCCACAAATTTACTTAATTTTGAGCGAAAATGGCAACTGAAAGGTAAAAAGTTTGCTTTATGCCCCAAAACTTTGAATCTGAAAGCGAAAAGAAGAAAAAAGTTACGAATTATTTGTGGGAACGAATAAATTTATTTACCTTTGCATCCGATTTAATCAAAATGATTTCAGAATTATGATGCAGAGTACATCTCAACACATTATTATTAGTATTATTATTCGACAGCCGATTGTTGCCGGAAGTGTTTGAGGTGCATGCAGAAATGAGAATAAGACAAATGAAACCTTTCCACTTCCAACAAGTGAGAAAGGTTTTTTTCTTGTCGGTAACAGGGAATTAATAACATAAATAATAGATAGGTAAGGAAAATGGCTAACGGATTGTTTAATGTTCAGGATGACGCCAGCAATGTTTCGTCATACACCCGCATAGAGCCGTTTGTGGAGATCATGGACTGCACACTACGTGATGGTGAGCAGACTTCGGGTGTTTCTTTTCTGCCACATGAGAAACTGATGATAGCCCGGGCACTGCTCCGCGATGTGAATGTTGACCGCATCGAGGTGGCCTCGGCCAGAGTTTCGCAGGGCGAGAAGGAAGCAGTGTCGATGATTTGCCGATATGCTCGTCAGGCAGGATTGCTCGACAAGGTGGAAGTGCTTGGTTTTGTCGATGGCACGCGCTCGATTGACTGGATTAAGGACTGCGGAGGCCATGTAATCAATCTGTTGGCCAAGGGTTCAGAGAAGCACTGCACGGAGCAATTGCACAAAACGGTCGAAGACCACATTGCCGACATCATACAGACGCTCGACTATGCGAAGCAGAACGGTTTTACGGTGAATCTCTATCTGGAAGACTGGAGCAACGGCATGAAGCAGTCGCCCGAGTATGTCTATGCGATGCTCGATGCGCTCACCCAGACCGACATCAAGCGGTTCATGCTGCCCGACACGCTGGGCGTTCTGAATCCGCTTCAGGTGATAGAACTCATGCGGAAGATGCGGAAGCGCTATCCCGATGCTCATTTCGACTTCCACGCCCATAACGACTACGATTTGGCTGTGAGCAACTCGCTGGCCGCTGTGCTTTGCGGCTGTCGTGGGTTGCACGTCACGGTGAACGGACTCGGTGAGCGTTGTGGCAATGCACCGCTGTCGAGTGTTCAGGTGATTCTGAAGGACCAGTTCCACGCGAAGACCAACATTCGCGAGGACGAACTGAATTCCATCTCGCGTATGGTGGAAGGCTACAGCGGCATTGCGATTGCACCGAATCAGCCTGTCATTGGCGAGAACGTCTTTACGCAGGTGGCGGGTGTTCATGCTGACGGCGACGACAAGGGCGGTCTCTACATGAATCAACTGGTGCCAGAGCGATTCGGCCGTAAGCGAGAGTATGCGCTGGGCAAGAATAGTGGCAGGGCCAGCGTGGCGAAGAACCTGAAGGAACTCGGTTTGGAACTGACGCCAGAGCAGATGAAGCGAGTGACCAAGCGAATCACCGAACTTGGCGACCGTAAGGAGGTAGTGACGAAGGAAGACTTGCCATTCATCGTGTCGGACGTTCTGAAACACGATGCTCCCGAGGATCGCGTGAAACTCATCAGTTATCTGGTGTCGACAGCCTATGGCCTGAAACCAGGTGCAAACGTGCGTGTAGAGATCAACGGCACGCAATATGAGGCCAGTGCCACAGGTGACGGTCAGTACGACGCACTTGTGAAGGCGCTGCGCTACATCTATAAGAAGTACCTGGGTCGCACGTTCCCCATACTGGCGAATTATGCAGTATCGATTCCACCGGGCGGAAGGACAGATGCGTTGGTGCAGACGGTTATCACGTGGCACAACGGCGATAAACTCCTCCGCACGCGTGGTCTTGATGCCGACCAGACTGAAGCGGCCATCAAGGCTACGTTCAAGATGCTGAACATTTTTGAGGAACAGGAACAAGGAGCAGCAAAGGCGGAACAAGAGAACTAACGGTGAACGAATTGTTCACCGTCGGTGATTGTACGCTGAAACCAGATACTTGGTTCAGGTATGTGGTTAGCATCTTATCTGTTTGATGCAGAAAGCAGTGTCGCGATTCGCGACGGTGCTTTTTCTACATTAAAAATCTACAGAAACCAGAGCCCTGATTCAGGGCAGTGGTTATCTCATTAATATTTGCGGACAGAAACCAGAACCCTAATTCAAGGGAGTGGTTTACTCATTAATAACTGCGTTCAAAAGCATCTATCTCGAATTAATATTTTCTGTACTTTACATTCTTATTTAACAAAAATCAGGGGGCAATTGCTTGCTCCCTGATTCATTTCAATTCTTTTTAATTAGCGAAGAAAAATTCCTTAAACGCTGAGTGTCTCGATGATTGCCTCGCAGCGCTCAATGTCGGTGGGGCGAATAACGATGTGGGCCTCATTGCTACCAGCAAACGAGAAACTGTACATGTATTCGATGAAGATGCCCTGATCGGAAAGTTGGCGCAGAATCTTGGCCAGCGAACCACAAGTGTCGGGGCAAACAAACTTCACCACGTTGTGAATCTTCACCGTGAAGCGTTCCTTCTTCAGTTCTTCATAGGCTCGTTCGGGATCACTGACGATGCAGCGCAGAATACCGAAATCGGTGTTGTCGGCAATGCTGATGGCCACGAGATTGACACCTGCCTTGCCCAGCACTTCGGTGACTTCGGTCAGACGGCCTTGCTTATTCTCCAGAAAGATGGATAATTGCTTTGTTAACATAGACGGTCGGTTTTTATGGTTAGAGTTTTCTATTGTCAAACACACGGCGAGCCTTACCCGTTGAGCGCTCAATGCTCTTCGGTTCAACCAGTTTCACCTTGAAGCCCAGTCCAATGACGCTGCGGAGTTCGGCTTCGAGTTTCTTCTGCAGACCCACGAGTTGTGCCATTTCGTCGGTGAAGTATTCTTCCTTCACTTCCACCTTCAACTCCGATGTGTCGGTGTTGTTCACACGGTCGACAACGAGGATGAAGTGGGGCTCAAACTCAGGCAGGCTCAGGATGACGGCCTCAATCTGCGATGGGAATACGTTCACACCGCGGATGATGAGCATATCGTCGCAACGGCCAAGGATTCGGTCCATGCGAACCAGTGTGCGTCCGCAGGAGCAGCGCTCATAGTGGAGAGCGGTGAGGTCGTGAGTACGATAGCGGAGTAGGGGCATTCCCTCCTTGGTGAGATGGGTGAACGTCAATTCGCCCACTGTGCCCTCAGGAAGTGGTTCGCCTGTATTCGGGTCGAGAATCTCAGGATAGAAGTAGTCTTCGCTGAGGTGGGTTCCGTGCTGACACTCACACTCATATCCTACGCCAGGACCAGCAATCTCGCTGAGTCCGTAGAGGTCGTAGGCCTTGATGCCCAGCGTCTCCTCGAGTTTCTGACGCATGCTTTCGGTCCAGGGCTCAGCACCGAAGGCACCGATGCGCATCTTGAAATCTTCACGTGGCCATTCGCTCTCGCGCATTGCCTCACCGAGGAACATAGCGTAGGAAGGCGTACAGCAGAGAACGCTTGCACCGAAGTCGTGCATGAGCGTGATTTGCTTCTGGGTATTACCCGATGACATTGGAATGACACTTGCGCCCACATTGGTTGCTCCGTCGTGAGCACCGAGTCCACCCGTGAACAGACCGTAGCCGTAGGACACCTGGAAGATGTCGTCCTTGGTGGCTCCGTAGGCCGTAAATGCACGCGAGATGCTCTCGGTCCACATGGCGATGTCCTTGCGCGTGTGAAGCACAACGACGGGCTTGCCCGTAGTGCCCGATGACGCATGAATGCGCACAATCTGGCTCATCGGAACTGCTGCGAGTCCGAAGGGATAGTTGTCGCGTAAGTCTAACTTGTTGGTGAAGGGGAGTTTCACGATGTCGTCGATGTCTTTGATGTCACCGGGCTCCAGTCCCATTTCCTGAAATTTTCTGCGATAGAAGGGCGTGTTGTGATAAACATAATCAGCCATCTTCCTCAGTCTTGCACTCTGTATTTCCCGCATTTGTTCGCGGTCCATACATTCGATGCTCTCATTCCAAATCATAAAAATAATACCTATTTTAGTAAAAAATACAGTCAGGCAGATGCAGTTCAGATTTCCTCCTGAAGTCCTCTTTTTCGCAGTGCCTGACGGGTCCACGCTGGACAATTGAAGATTTATTGGGCACAAATTTAGGAAAAATTCTTCAAAATCAGCCATCTGTAGTCAAATAATTTTATCTGCTTGCAAACTTTAACACTTGATACTGAACGAGTTACGAGGTTATTTATGCAGGTTTTATGATTATCGGCTGTTATTGGGCGGATTTGAATTCATTTTATGTGGGAATTGAATGATGTAATCAAGACAAAACAGATACAAAAACAGACAGCCTTTGCTGAGCAAAAGCCGTCTGCATTTGAAAGAGGGCGAGCGTAGTGCTCGAAGGGATGATTACCATCCGCGTTGGCCACCACCAGCGCTTCCGCTACTGTAGGACGAGAGCGAAGCAGATGAACCGCCCGACACCGTTGCGTCCTTGTAGCCATAGCCGCCGAAGATGCTTGTGCCATCGCTTACACTCACTCCCGTCTTAACCGAAGGAGATGAAGACGACACGATGTAGGAACCTGTCTTCGGAGCCTTGAAGACGAAGGCCACGTTGTCGCCACTGTAGAGCGCATTATAGGCACTCGTGGAAGAAATGGACACCTTGTAGCACGTCTGGGAGATGGATGAGCCGTTTTCCAATGAAGGATAGGCCACCAGCGTGCCACTCTGCACATACAACTTATAACCGCCCTCTGTATTTGCATCGATTGCCGTTTCGGCACCACCTGCAGTGCTGATCGCATAGACCACGCTGCCCTGAATGTAGAGGTTGCCGTTAGCGTCAATCGCATCGTTGCCAGTAGAATAGCCGCATACATAACCGCCCGAGAGCACCATGTCGCTGGCTGA
>JAILFH010000025.1 GCA_024697645.1 Prevotella sp. | reverse complement strand
GTAGCTCGCGAGGCACTTGAGGAGACGGGCGTCACCATCACCAACATCCGCTATTTCGGTTCGCAGCCCTGGCCCTACCCTTGCGGTCTGATGGTTGGCTTCAATGCCGACTATGTATCAGGCGAGATTCACCTGCAACAGAGTGAGATTGCCAAAGGCGGATGGTTCAGGAAGGATAACCTGCCGGATATCCCGGAAAAACTCTCCATCGCCCGCATGCTGTTGGATGCCTGGACAGGCGATTAATACTCGATGGTTTTCATTTTCAGCTCGCCCTTGTAGGAGATCAAGGTCTCTACAAGGTAACAGCTGGCGCCGTCAGGAATGCAGAGGGTGGCATTGAAATGCAGGCCCTCAGCATCGATACTGCTGAATTCCATATTGCCCAGCACCGCCTGCTCAAGGAAGTCGGCAGGCACATACTTATTGTACTGTGACTTACGGAAATCGCTGGAATAGAGCTTCTGCGCACCTTTGTAGATACTGATGTTCATGATATTGTCGTAATAGACATTGTCGACCTCGACGCCATCTTCGTTATAGGAATGCTTCACCACCTTGTACTTCGTCGGATTGATAGCGATATACCAATGGTAGCGCTCACCACCATAGCTGACCACCGAGTCGGTCTTCACCTGATGGGTGTAGGTCATGATGTGCGGGGTGTCGTGTACCCAGGTCGAGTCCTCCTCAGGGTTGGCACTGCGACGGTACTTCACGAGGTCGCCGTTCTGATTGCGGAACCAGAAGAGATTCTCCGTGAGCTTGTCGATGTTGTAGGCAGCGCCCGAAGCCAGGACGAGCGAGTCGTTGACAATACGGAAATAAGCGGGCATGCTGGTGGAGTCGGAATAGAAGACGGTGTCGCCCTCGACATGAACGGCGTATTCCTCGGTATCATCATCCACCCAGAAGCCTTGCAGCATGGCCTTTGCATCGCGGTCTTCCTCCGGTTCTGTTGCAGGAACGCTGGCAGAACGGTTACCACAGCCACAAAGCACCAAGGTCAGAAAGATTAATACAGATAATTGTTTCATTCTATTATTTTCCTATGCAGTGATACTCAAAGCCGTTTTCGTCGAGCTCTTCGGTATCGAATATGTTACGTCCATCGATGACCAGCGGCTGTTTCATAGCCTTACGGATCACGCCCCATCCGGGCAGACGGAATTCTTTCCACTCGGTGAGCAGCAGCAGGGCATCGGCATCGAGTACGGCATCGTACATGTCGCGGCAATAGGTGACGGCATCGCCGATCCTACGCTTACATTCCTCCATAGCCACTGGGTCGTAGACACGGATCTGACAGCCAGCTGCCAACAGTTTGTCGATCATGACCAGCGCCGTCGACTCACGCATATCATCGGTCTCGGGCTTGAAGGCCAATCCCCACATTCCGACTGTTTTACCCTTCAATGCCTCTTCGCTGCCGTAGTAGTTGACAATCTTGCGGTACAGCACGACCTTCTGGTCGTTATTCACCTCTTCGACAGCTTGCAGCACGCGCATGGGATAGCCCAGGTCGGCAGCTGTCTTGATGAGCGCCTTGACGTCTTTGGGGAAGCAGGAACCGCCATAGCCGCAACCGGCATAGAGGAACTTCTTCCCGATGCGAGTGTCGCTGCCGATGCCTTTGCGCACCATGTTCACATCGGCGCCAACAAGTTCGCACAGGTTGGCGATGTCGTTCATGAAGCTGATGCGAGTGGCGAGCATGGAGTTGGCGGCATACTTGATCATCTCGGCCGACGGGATGTCGGTGAAGATGAGCCGGTCGCTCATGATCATGAAGGGCTTGTATAACCGGGCCATGAGTTTGCGGGCACGTTCGCTCTCAACGCCCACAACGACACGGTCAGGGCTCATGAAGTCCTTCACGGCATTGCCTTCTTTCAGGAATTCGGGATTGCTGGCGACATCAAACTCGATATCAACTCCACGTCGCTGCAATTCTTCTTGAATGACCGCTTTCACCTTTTGTGCTGTGCCAACAGGAACAGTGCTTTTAGTGACCACGACGATGTATTTCTTGAGGTTCCTGCCGATGGTCCGTGCTACTTCGAGCACATACTTCAGGTCGGCACTGCCGTCCTCGTCGGGTGGTGTGCCCACAGCGCTGAAGACGATATCCACCTCATTGAGCACATTTTCTAGGCTATTGGTGAAATGCAGGCGGCCTGATTTCACGTTCTTGTGGACCAGAGTCTCAAGACCTGGCTCATAAATCGGGATGATGCCTTGATTCAGGGCATCAATCTTGTTCTGATCAACGTCTACACATGTCACATGGACACCCATTTCACTGAAACAGGTGCCCGTGACTAATCCGACGTAGCCGGTTCCGACGACTGCGATTTTCATCTGCTTTGTTTAACCCTTAATCGGTTTTTCGCGATCCTTCGGGGTGTCATCGACGTAATAACCGCCGCTATCACCACCGTAACCGTAACCGTATCCATAACCGTATCCGTAACCGTAACCCTTACCATAGCCGTAGGCGTAGGAGTAGTTGTAACGGGTCTTGCTCACCTTGATGTCATTGATGAGGATGGTCAGATTCTTGATCTTATTCTCATCAGACAGGCGCTCAAGCTCATACATGTACTGTTGCTCGACGCGGCCATCGCGAATGACGTAGATTGTCAGGTCGACATGGCGGTTTACAACGGCAGCATCGGCAATCAGGTTATAAGGCACGGTATCGAGGATAACGAGATCATATCGCTTCTTAAGCTGATCAACCATCTTGGTCATATTCTCACTTAACAGCAGAGCAGTGGGGTTGGGTGGGATAGCACCAACACTGATGATGTCAAAACCGTCATGCAAGGGACCGCGGTGGATGACCTTGTCCAGATCAGTTTCCTTACCAGAAAGGAAGGCCGAAGCACCCTTACCGTCTTGCACACCGACATACTCAGAGAACTTACCTTTGCGCAAGTCGAGGTCGACTACAATCACTTTCTTTCCGACGTAGGTATAGGCCAACGCGAGGTTCACGGCAACGAAACTCTTACCTTCACCAGACATGGTTGAAGTGAACTGAATAACGGTGCCTTCACCTTCAGGCTTATTTTGGTCGGTGACAAAGTCTAGGTTGTTCCTCACGATGCGGTATGCCTCGTTCATGCGGTCATTTGAGGTCTCATTAACCACGATCTCGCCAGTGATGTTGCTCTTCTTAGCGGGCAACTCACCCAAGATGGGAATATCGCAAACCTCTTCAACTTCACGGCGTGTGTGAATCGTCTTATCGAGTGAGAAGTACCAGAAGACAGCGTAAAGGATGAATGCGGGAATCAACAGACCGATGATCAAACCGGTCAGCACTATTCGCTGCAGAGGAACTGAGATGGGCGTGTAGTTCGGGATTGCAGGTTCCATCACCTTGGCGTTAGGTTCGGTAATGGCCATCTGAAGAGCGTTCTCTTCGCGCTTGTTCAGCAGATACAGGTAAAGTTCCTCTTTGATCTTCTGCTGACGGGTGACCTCGGTAATGGCTTTCTCGTGAGCAGGATTTGCAGTCATGCTGCTCTGCGCTTGATTCTGCAGTCTCACAGCCTGGCTCTGACGAGTGCGCAGTGTGCTGATATAGTTGTCAAGACTGGCGAGGATATTTCTTCTTTGGCTATTTAACGAACTAGAGAGTTCCTTCATTACTGGATTTTCAGAGCTAGAGGTTGCAGCAATCTTTTGATACTCCTGCATTGCCAAGTTGTATTCGTTGATCTGGCCGGAAATTCCTGCCTCATTCATGCCAGTGTTCATGGGAATCAGATCATTGGGACCCATTGTGGCAATGAAATTACGTATTTGAGAAGCAAGGTTGACCTCGAGATTGATGTTCTCGGTTTGGTTAATATGACTCATCGTGTTGCCCTCACCACCGATAACTCTTGAATTCACAGAATTCGCAGTCAGGATAGCCACTTCATTGTCTACACCGCTCAAGTCCTTGGAAAGGTCTGATACACGTTCAGCAATGAAAGCCTCGGTGTTGCGGGCCACTTGGTTCATGTCATTGATGCCTTCCTGATTATAGGCAACAACAAGAGCGTTCAGAATGTCGGCGCACATCTCTGGATTTTGACCCCTAATAGCGAGGTTCAGCACATCGCTATGTTGATCAGCAAGCTCAACGTTAAGTGAACCGGCAAGTGTTCTTGCCATGCCATTCGGGTTGGTGACGATAACTGTAATCGTGAAATCAATGAATTTTTCAGAAAACTTCGGCGTTTTCGTGATGGCGATAGGTCCAAACTCGGTATTGATTTTGTTACCGAAGTGAGCCTTTTTCCATTGTCCATTATTCATCCTGAACTCATACTCTTCTTCACTCTTGGGAACGATAGTGATTGAGTAGCCCGAGGTCACTTCTTTGAGGGGTGTCACTTGGACGGGAGAGTCTTTGTACATGTTCTCGTCGCGCAAGAACTTGTGGCCAAAGTACTGCACATTGAGCCCGAGTGAATTGACGACAACTTCCATCACCCTTGAGGACCTGAGTTTATGCGGCTCATTAGGAATGTAGTTCACTGTGTTAAGTCCCAAATCGCTGAAAGTCATCGACGGTGTACCCTGAGCACTGTCTTTAGACCTGATCAAAATGGACGAATGGGCAACATAGAACTGCGGTTTAGTCTTACCATACAGATAGGCCAAACAGACGCAAACGATCATTGAAAGCACAAACCAGTACCAGTTATAGGCACAAGCCATGAACAATCGGTCCCACTTCACGCCAGTACGCGCGCGTTTTTTCTTTTTCTCTTCGGCCATCGCTTTCGCGACGAGATCTTCTTGAATTATTTGTTGCATATTCAGCTAATTATGTTCCTTTTTTGTGATAATTCAGCCTCACAGTGGACAGGACTGCTGGCTAGATTGCATAATTTGGTGCAAATTTACTGCAATTACATTGAAACGACAAACGATAAAATAATAAAAAATCAAAAAAAGAAACCGTTCCATCTCTTGGCGAAACAGGCTGATAAAAGAAAAATTGGTGGTTGCCATGTAGCAGCCACCAATTGATGTTAGTTGTTGCGGGAAATCCCAGAAGACGCAGATGATGATCAAACGTCCGAAAACTCCCGGTTCATGTCGTTATTTTAGTCGATTTCCTCGTCAGCCTCATAGCCGCCCATCTCGCGGATGGCGTTCTTTAGCATCACATACTGCTGGAAGAGGTGGTTAACGGGGACCTCGTCTTTGGTGTAGTCGTGCATCGGGCTCTTGAGGAAGAAGCTCAGGAAGCGCTGGGTGCCATAGCGGCCGGCGCGGTGAGCGAGGTCCATGAGCAGACACAGGTCAAGGCACAAGGGTGCAGCAAGGATAGAGTCGCGGCACAGGAAGTTGATCTTGATCTGCATGGGATAACCCATCCAACCGAAGATGTCGATGTTGTCCCAGCCCTCCTTGTTGTCGTTGCG
>JAILFH010000024.1 GCA_024697645.1 Prevotella sp. | reverse complement strand
AAAAGGACATCTCCTTATGGTCAAAACTTTATCTCTTTATAATAGAAAGAATTGCGTTGTCGGCAACAAAAGAGGTGAATGTGTTGTTAAACGGTCATTCTTTTATAGTTGGGCTCGATACTCAGTAGGCGACATTCCCGTATGGGTCTTGAAGAAACGGCTGAATGAAGCCTGATCGGGGAATCCGAGTTGGAGCGCAATTTCCTGAACCGTCAGTTGCATCTGATTGCGCAGCAGCATCTTGGCCTGAATGGTAACGTAGCCGTTAATCCATTCCAGTGCATTGGTGTTGGTGTGCTGTTTGATGATTGTTGCGAAATACTTGGGCGTCAGGTGGAAAAGGTCGGCATAGAAATGCACTTCGCGGCTCTCGGTATAGTGTTCCGTGATGGCTTTGAAGAAGCGAATGAAGAGTTTCTCATGTGCCGACAGTTGTTCCTTGTTAATGCCATTTTGCTGGCGGTAGTCCTGCAGCAGCAGGAATAGCACGTTGAGAAGGTCGCCAAGCATGCTCCAACGACGGCTGCTATTGTCGATTCGGCTTACGGTCTGAATCATCAGGATGAGTTGATGGACAGTAGCAAACTGTTCTTCGTTGAGAGGAATAGCAGGTTGGTGGATGTAGTGGAAATTATCGAGATATATGTCAGGATAGAGCCGCTTCATCTCTTCCTGAAAAGGAACCGACATTGCAATGAGTATAGCATGATAGTCAGCCGACGACTCATGGGCGCAAAGAATGTGTCGAGGGGGCAGAATGGCGATGTCGTGAGGCTGAAAATAGACTGGCTGCATGTCGCATTCGGCCCTTACCCATCCTTTCACGTTGAGGGTAATAACCATGTAGGGTGTGGTGAACGGTTCATCGTAGGAGGGCATATTGTGAATGCCGTCGTAAACAACAAGCCCACGTTCTTCGATGACATGTGGCTGTTGCTGCATGGGGTGATTTTTCTTTTTTCCTACCATAATATCGCGTTTGTGTCGGCAAAAATAATTAATATTTTGCAATTTTACAAGTATTCAGGAATAATTGTTACGCTTTTCCGAACAATTGCTATTAGAATTTTGCAATTTTTCCCTTGGTTTTGCAACTGAGATATGATGAATCGTATAATAAGCAGAAGGACGTTTTCTTAAAAATAACAATGAAAATCCGTATGAGGCAGATGCTTTGTGCGGAATTTTTCTTATCTTTGCAATCGATAATACCTGAATAACTATAATAAATAAGAATATGAAAGAAGGAAGAAATGTTTTTTTGATGGTAGTGGGCGCAATGCTTCTTGCCCTGACGGCTTGTGATGGACAGAAATGGACGGAGCTGACAGTAGATTCATTCATGCTGGTCACTCAGAAAGGGGGACCTTCTCTGGGTTATTCGCCCGAGTCGGGTGTGAAACTATTGATAGTGGACGGCTATGCTTTCAAGGACCTGAACAAGAACGATTCGCTCGATACCTATGAGGACTGGCGGCTGCCCGCGAAAGAACGCGCTGCCGACCTTGCTTCACAACTTTCAATCGAGGAGATTGCAGGACTGATGCTTTACAGCAGCCATCAGTCGGTTCCTATGGCTTCGACAACGGGGTTCGGCGCTTCGTTGTATGGCGGAAAGCCGTTTGAGGAGAGTGGTGCGAAGAACTACGACCTGTCGGACGACCAGAAGAAATTTCTGAGCGAGGACCATCTCAGAGCGGTCTTGATGACTGGTGTTGAAAGTCCTGCTGAGGCTGCAAAGTGGAACAACAATATGCAGGCATTTGTCGAGGCGCTCGATCACGGCATTCCAGCCAATATCAGTTCCGACCCTCGTCATGAGGCAAAGGCCACAGCGGAGTATAATGCGGGTGCAGGAGGACAGATTTCGCTTTGGCCGACTTCCCTTGGTTTGGCTGCTTCCTTCGACCCACAACTGGTGCATCGTTTTGGTGAAATTGCATCAGAGGAATATCGCGCGCTGGGTATTGCCACAGCATTGTCGCCACAACTTGATATTTCAACTGATCCTCGCTGGACTCGCTTCAACGGAACCTTTGGTGAAGCACCCGAACTGGCAATCGATATGGCACGAGCCTATTGTGATGCGTTTCAGACAACGCCTGAGACCAAAGGTTGGGGTATGAAGAGCGTGAATGCGATGGTGAAACACTGGTACGGCTACGGAGCCCAGGAAGGAGCACGCGACTCTCACTTCGCTTCAGGTAAGTATGCTGTCTATCCTGGTAATAATTTGGCGATGCATAAGCGTTCGTTTGTGGAAGGTGCCTTCGATTTGAAAGAAGGAACGCAGATGGCTTCGGCTGTAATGCCTACCTATAGTGTGCTGTGGAATCAGGACCCGTCGGGAGAGAATGTTGGCGGAGGTTATAGTCACTGGCTTATTGAGCAGCAGTTGCGTACTGATGCCAATTTTGAAGGTGTCGTCTGCACCGACTGGGGCATCACGAGAGATATGAAGGTGCTCGATAGTCCGAGAGGCGGAAAGCCCTGGGGTGTGGAAGCATTGACGGAGGCTGAGCGCCACTATAAGATTCTTCAGGCAGGAGTCGACCAGTTCGGTGGAAACAACGAGGTTGGTCCTGTGCTGGAGGCTTATCAGTTGTGGGTGAAGGAGCAAGGTGAGGAGAGTGCCCGAAAGCGTTTTGAATTGTCTGCTCGCAGATTGTTGCTCAACGTGTTCCGCGTTGGTCTTTTCGAGAATCCATATCTTGATCCACAGGAGTCTCAGAAGATTGTTGGTCAGCCGAAGTTCATGAAGGAGGGCTACGATGCTCAACTGAAGTCGGTTGTGATGCTGAAGAATCACGAGAATCAAGTTCTTCCCGTGAAGGAAAAGAAGAAGGTCTATGTGCCTAAGCGCCATTTCCCTGCTATTCCTGGAGTTTGGGGCGGCATTTCTGAAGAGAAGACTGTCGAACCAATCGATCTGGCATTGGTGGCTAAGTATTTTGAAGTAGTAAAGACTCCCGAAGAGGCCGACTTCGCCATTTGCCTGATAGAGGAGCCCAGTACGGGCTTCGGCTATAGCACGGAGGATGTGAAGCAAGGGGGAAATGGCTATATGCCTTATAGTTTGCAGTATGATGACTACACGGCAACAAATGCCCGTGAAGTGAGTATTGCAGGAGGCGACCCGATGGAGACCTTCACGAATCGTAGTTTCAGGGGCAAGACGGTAAAAGCCTATAATCGTGACGATATGGTGATGGTGACCGACACGAAGAAGGCAATGGGCGAGAAACCTGTTATTCTGATACTGGAGACTGGTCGTCCCATTGTTCTTTCTGAAGTGGAACCCTTTGCCGATGCCATTCTCGTTTCTTTCAGTGTTCAGCATCAGGCCTTGTTTGACATTATCAGTGGAAAAGCCGAACCTTCGGCCCTGTTGCCCATGCAGATGCCCGCAGATATGAAAACGGTGGAAGAGCAATTTGAGGATGTTCCTCTCGACATGCGCTGCTATCAGGATGCTGACGGCAACGTCTACGACTACGCCTTTGGCCTGAACTGGAAGGGCGTGATCAACGATGAGCGAGTCAAAAAATATGGTACAGCAAAGTAACTTGGACTACTTTGCTGCACCATTCAATAAATCCTGCATTTAGGAGGAATGCTCTTTAGGTATTTCTAATGTCGTGAAGCGTTGCTCTTGTCCATGAGTACCTTCATCCAGAACCCGCCGATGACGGAACGGGCTTTGAATCCTATCATCTTTCCCGTCTTCGTATCGTACCAGTCGCTGGTGGGTACTCGACTCTCAGTTTCGTTCATATAATTGTAGACAGGTTCCATAAACTGGAGGAATGTTTTCTTGTCTTTGGACATCGCTGCCGTCCAGAGAATCCAGTCGTTCTTGGAGTAGTCTTTGCGGATGTCGAGTGGCAGACCATAGCGGTTCTGCTTCTTCAGATAATATTTCATCTCGCGCTGCATAACGTCTTCTGAGAAGATCTTTGTCTGCCAAAGTTTGTCCCACACCATATTGTATTTCTGGCTCCATGTGTCTTTTCGGTCGAAAGCCAGCCGGAAATGATCGTCCTCGCGTGCGTCTTTTTCCCATTGCTGAGCCATCGTTCGGGCACGTTCAAGATATTTGCCTGCTATTTCGTTGAGTCCTTTGAGTCGTGCCATTTCGGCATAGGCTGTAACACCCATGATTGCCTTTACGGACAAGTTGGCATTGTGGGCCCAGTGACCAGCAAAATCATCAGTACAGAGTTGATTCTCAGGGTCCTGTCCGTTTTCCACAAGATAGTCTGCCCAAGTTGTTATGATGTCCCAATACTTATCGACATAAAGCGTGTTGCCGTCAGTTCTACAGAGTTGGGCTGCGAGGATGAGCATGTTTCCTGCTTCTTCAAGAGGCATATCGCCCCCATAAACCTGCCCGTTGGCAATGGGATAGGTACCGAGATCGTGTGCGGCAAAAGGTTTTGTCCATCGTCCAGAGGCAGAATAGTCGAAGATGGAGGTCATCATGGCCTTCTGCAGTTCAGGGTTATAGATGAGGAAGAGCGGCGCTTCAGGATAAGTGAGGTCAACCGTGTTGACGCATCCGTTGGAATTGTTTTCCTTCGAGAAAAATAGCAAGTTGCCCTGATCGTCTTGAAATAGTTTATGTGCGGCAATCACATGGCGATAGGTGGCCGAGAGCATTTCGGCATAGTGAGCGTTGCCTGCTTGGAGTCCATCGTCATAGATGCGCTGATCGAAGTCGCGACAGCGTTGCATAATGCTTGAATATTGCTCTTCCAGTTGGTTGAACATTTGGAAGATGCTAACCTTGCCGCCATGAGCCCAATAGGCTTGATAGCGTTTATACATATATTCAATATCCTGCAATTCATCATAGCCAATCATCATGAAACTGGAGGCTTGACGCGTACGTCCAAAAGAGTGGACATAACATAGGAGGGGCAGTCGGGAGGGCTTGTTGCAGTCGATAGTGGTTTGCAGGCTCTTGGCACGACCCGTTTCCATAAAGGTTTCACGCAGTTCGTTTGCATCGCCGATGCTCACTTCACCATTGATGGCGGGAAGATAGCAATAGCCCCAGTCGATGCAAATGCCGTCACCTTTATGGGCAAGGATGGGTTGGTCGATTGTGCCTGTGCGTGCATAGGTTGTTCCATTGTTCTCGATTATCTCGGTACGAGTGGGTTGACTGGCTTTGTTGACTGCCATTTCAGGCGTGGTGTTGATCATAATCTGGATGTCATGCTCGAGTCCGTCAGTTGAGCGCACCTGATAGGAAATGTAGTTGATGGGCGACGAAAGCAGGTCGTAGTCATCGATGAGCATAGGAGCCGTGAATACGACATCGAGTTCTACAGGTCCGCAGGCGAAAGTGTAGTAGGTGTTAGTTGCCAACACGTCGACCGACAGTTGCTGTGCAGTGTGGATTGATTTCTTGTCCTTGCTGATGTTCTTGAACAATCCGAAGTCAGTATAGGCTCCACCTGTCGTATTGTGGCAGTGGGCGGCAATAACATTTTCGCCTTCATGAAGCAACGCTTTCAGCGATGAGTCAAGTTTCAACTGAACGCCATCGACCCAGGTTTCACCAGTTTCAGCCACCTTCGTTTCATTAATGTAGATTTCGAAGACATCGTCGTGAGAATAGACCAGGAATAAGTCCTCCTTCAGGTCGTTGGCCGAAAGTTTGAAACTGCGTCGGACATAGAGGTCGCTGTTCTCCTGACTCCATGAGGTCCGTACAAAACTCAAATCTTTGCTGCCCCATGCCGCTTTTCCATGCTGCCAGCCCTGAGCGTCGAATGAAGGATTTGTCCAGTTGCTTCCAGTTTGGGGCTTATTGGTGTATTCGCCCTCCCACGCCTGTTCGTCAGCCATAGGTACGATGGATTCCAACACGTTGCGCGGTGCTCCCATCCATCGATAGGTGGTGCCATCGACCCTGATAAGTCCCTCTAAGGGTTTCTCGTCATTGGTCCAATGGCGAGTCGTGCCGTCAGTTAGTCTGTCGTAGGGAGACCAGATGCTGAAATAAGGGTCGCTGACTACCAATGGGACCGAAGGCAGACGAAGATTCGTTGACTGATAAGGTTTGAACAGACTGGGAGTCTGAGCCCAGGAAGTAGTGCCCAGGCAGCAGAAGGCGAGGGCGGAAAGGAAAAACTTCTTCATGAAACTTATTGAATTCATCGTTTAATAACTTTTCTAACTTTTCCATCATTCGTGCGGATGATGTTGAGGCCAGGTTGCAAGTGCTCAAGTCGCATGCCTCGCATATCAAAGATGGCCGCAGGCTGAGTGGTAGATGGTTGGTCAATACAACCTTGCTGGATGTCAGTTGCTTCTGCAGATAGTGACGAGAGGGCCATAATGCTTGCATAAGCATAATTTGTTGAGGTGAAAGTCACAGATAGAAGCGGTCGGTCGCTTACTGGTATAGAGAAATCGAACAGACAGTAGTGGTTATCACTACTATAGCCATTGTCCGCCCGTCGTATATTGCCAAGTTTGGTAACTGCCTCATCACCCTGTAAAGCCTCGTTCCGTACTGACCAGTCGCGAATGGTAAATGTGCCCATTTCTTCAGATGTGCCGTCTGCATAGTTCAACCGCACTAAGACGTTCGCGTCACCATTACCACTAGTTGCCAATATGAATAACTCGTTGGTTACCACAGGTTCGTCGAATTCAATGGTGCCCTCTGCATCTTTGTTTCTGAGCGAAAGGGCATTAAGACCATTGTAAGCAGCCAATTCAAACTTAGCACCTTCATGGGCTGAGTTGATGATATGTTCACGAGGCAGTCCACCACTGCCTCTCAGCGTTTCTGCATAGAATGTACGGTCTGCTCCATCGATGGGGACATTAGTGTAACTTGCAGCAGGTAGCGATTCCGCCACAATGTCAGCGTTCCATCCTGAAGCGATGGAGATCGGAATGGTCTGGACCATACGTGGTGGTAGCAGATGGCGGTCAAGAAACTGAAGCCGCTTGCTTATCCAACCTTTTAAGTGGGAAACGGCATCGTCATAATTGGAAGCGTAGTAAGGAATCGGCCAGATACTAGTGCGATTGTAGATTCCCCATGCTTGTTCATTGCGATCGGCAGCACCACCTTCTTTAATAAGAGAGGCTAGCGAATCGACGGTTTGCATGATTCGTTTATTGGAATGATTGCTGTTTCTGTATTCTTGCCAACGTTGTTTTAGAGACTCAACAAATTGATCGTCTTGCAACATGCGATGCCAGTAGAACGGCACGGGGCAATCGTCGTATGGAAATTTCGTGTTCAGTTCATATTGCCAACAATCGGTTTTGTCTCCATCGTAATAGTTGGCATTGCCCCAGGCAATATTAAAGTCCCAAAGTGTAGTTTTCCATCGTGGGTCAACACCTTCATTCTTATAGCGTTTTTGACTATGTTTGTAGAGATGTGTACTCAGCCGGTAACCGTCAATATTCATAGAAACTTCAGTGGCAAGCATATAATCGATGAACGACTGAACATCGATACAGGCTCGATAGCCCCCATCGGCGCTATTCCAGTCATTTGACAGGAACGAATCCTCCATCTTGTTAATTTCATTATGTAAGGCAACACGCGTTCCGATAGGCAAATCACTGAATTCTTCATCGTCAGGATCGGCATACTCATACTTAATCAGAAAATTCTGGGCTATGATACTTCCATCGAGAGACTGCCAAGGGCGGTGGCGTGAGGTGAAGTAAGGATCGTATCCGTGGTCTACGGTCACGTGGTAGTCGCCAGTTAAATCCCCCTCTTCCGAACCTGGTTCATTAAGGTCAAGACGATGTTTGCCTTTTGACACACGTTCACAGAGAACAAACACACCATAATAGGTGCCATCGAGAATAACTTCGCACATTTGGGCACGTGGGACCCAGTCGAACCAAGGTCGTCCGAGTTCAAACGACAATACATCACGGAACATGGTCTCGTCGCTCCATGGGGCTATGAATCCCCACTTATTGTCTTTGGGCATTCCCAAAATTTCCACTTTCTTTTTCAGTCCGCCATAGTCAGGCAAGACATTTGTTTCAAGTGTGCGAAAAGCCAACGGCTTCTTGTCAGCCGAAGAAAAGGAACTGTTTCCTCGATATTTCAAGGATATCCATCCTTCATAATCAACATGTTGGTCTGGGTAGGCAAGTGTATCGGCATGATTCGATAGTCCTTCGCCGTTATGAATGATTTTCATTCGGGCGAGGATGTAGTTATCTCGCAGAATAGTTTTGCCGCCTACCGTAATGAATACGATGGGCAGATTGGTTGTTTCCACCTTCACGTTTGGATTGCGCAAGAGACTGCGATAGTTATCTCTTTGCTGAGCCGCCATTTTTGTAGGAACAAATAGCAGAAAGAGCAAAGTAAAGACAATTAGCAGTGTTCGGGTTGGAATTTTCGACATTATGTTGTTCTTTATTTGTCGGCAAAGTTACAAGAAACTTTTCAAATATGAAAATCGAAAGGAAGATATCTTAAGTTCATCAATTGAAGTGTTAGAGAATAGTAGAGGAAAGACTGTCGGCAGGAACTTGGAGACGAATATTTCTGTTATACAAGACAAATGAAATCTTAATTGCAAATAGTTGAGAATCAGTTAGATGGCTAATGAAATGGCTATTTGAGGATGATACAATTCTTGTTTTATCTTTGAAGTCGAAAGATTTTCATTAACTTTGCGGCCATCAATCTCATCGATGGTAACGGATTTACAAAGTGGTGTGACGCACAGTCTGCTCCTAATTATGTAGTGTTCGATTTGGGAAAATCTATTTCAGTGAAACGTTGGCGATTGGTTAATGCAGCATCAGAACAAGCCTCGTATGTAACACGTACTTGTCTCTTGCAGGGACGTAACAGTAATACTGAAGAATGGCGTACACTTGATATGTTTGACGGCAACCGCAAGAATGTGGTCAATCGCAGTTTTGACCCTGCCGAAGTACGTTATGTGCGACTTTTTGTGGTCGGTCCAACCCAAGGGCTGGATTCTGCTGCACGCATCTATGAATTTGAATTGTTTTAAATAGTTTTGGTTGTGGTGTAGTTAAGAATGAGAAGAATTAAGAAATAAGAAATCTCTTCTTGACTACGCCACAGTTTATTAACCTTAATATATGTACGTTCTCAACTTTATGAGGCGTACATTTTTTCTGAAGGAGTTGCGTCCTCAACGTCCTCAAGTGCCTTTTGCATCGTCTCCTTAATAGTTTTTTCAGCAAAGTTTTGCATTGTAAGGATTTTTCTGTAATTTTGCAGTCTGTACAACTGCTAACATTGAATGAATAAAATGAAGCGATTACTGACACTCTGGATGCTTTTCGTGTGGATATTCCTGAACATGCCAACGGCCAAAGCCGCTGATATGGGTGGCTATCTCTTTGCCTATTTTCGTGGTAATGATACTTCTCAGGAGCATCTGTTCTATGCCATTTCGGCTGATGGCCTGAACTACACTCCACTAAACGGAGGAAACGCAGTGGTGGATTTCAGCGACATTGCCGTGAAGGGCAATATCCGCGACCCGTTTATCACTCGTGCCGAGGATGGAACTTGGTTAATGGTGTGCACAGATATGCGCTCTTCTGATGGTTGGTCGAGCAATCGAGGCATCGTGATGTCGAAGTCGGAGGATTTGGCGAACTGGACTCACTCAACTGTGAACTTCCCCACAAAGTATAGTGGAACGACCTTTGCCAACGTGACTCGTGTCTGGGCTCCTGAAGTCATCTACGACCGAGAAGCGGAACGCTATATGGTTTATTTCTCCATTCTTACGAGCGATGGCAATTACTCTTACGACAAAGTGATGTATTGCTACGCAAATGACGATTTCACCGATCTTGATGGCGAACCTACTCATCTCTTCGACAGAGGTTCGGCAACGATAGATATGACGATTGTCTACAACGAGCAAGATGCGAAGTATCATGCCTTTTATAAGAATGAGAATGAACAAGGAATTGGCCACGTTTCAGCCACAAAACTTACTGCAGGCAGTGGAAAATCAACAGGTAGTCAGTGGAGTACGGCAAGCACTGGTGTACAGCAGACGGATTTGGCAGTAGAAGGACCAAGCGTTTTCAAGCGCATTAGCGATGGGAAGTGGATTCTGGCCTATGACTGCTATGCGGCCTCACCTGCCTTTTTCGAAATGTGTGAAGTGAGTGACGACTTTAGCACCTATGAATTATGGGGCGATTGTGCTAATCATGATGCCTTCACTCCGCGTCACGGAAGCATCGTACAACTATCTGATGAGGAGATATACAATCTTGACATCGCCCTTGGTGGTAACAGTGAACTCATTGTGTTGAGAAAAGAATTGCTTGCAGAGATTACTAAAGCTGAGGCAATGGGAGTGGATGCGGCGGATGAAAAAGCAGTCAGTACTACTAAGGAAGCAAGCCGTCTGCAACTGCAGGCTGCCATCAATAGCATGAAAGAAAAAGAATATGTGAAGGTGAGTTCGGATTATCCAAACGATGCATCAATCCTATTGTCGAGTCCTACGACTAACAACATAGCGACGAATAGTGGTCAGCATTGGGACGGAACATCCTCATCTATTTATTACGAACAGCCGGGTTCATCTTGGAGTGCGTCATCTTGGACTTCGTCAATGGAATACACCGCATCTCTTCCTCAGGGCGAGTATGTGTTTAAAGTGGCTTGTCGTGCTGCTGGCAGCGTAACAGGTACAATTTCTTGTGGCAGTTCTACTGAGACTATACCAACGAATGGTGATGTGGGTTATGGCATCAATCTTGATGGGGAGACGAGTTTCTCTGTGGATGATAACTTTGCTAATAGTAATAAGGGTAGAGGTTGGGAATGGCGTTATATTCCTGTAACGGTGACTGCTGAAGAAGAGACGGTCACATTCGTTATCTCGGCATCTGCAAGCACTAATCATCAATGGTTCAGTGTGACTAATATTGGTTTGCTGTCGAAAGAAGCAGTTGCTGTAGAAGTAGTGTCTGATGAGCAAAACGAGACGACAATAGTCTCTCAAGTAAAGAATTCGGTGAATATCACGACTCCAATTGACTATGTCGTTTCCAGTAGTACTCCTTTCACAACAACAGGTAGCGTGAATATTGCCAACGATGGAGCAGTGTTGATATTCTCGGGATTAAAGCCCAGTGAGGTCATTAGTTCTTGGCTTACGTTTGTGACCATCAATGGCGAAGCGGCTGAGAACGGTAATAACTGTCAGGTGAAAATCTATGGCGATGGCGCTATCGTTATGCCTTATGGAAGTGCTTTCCTTCCGTTAGTGGTCTATCAGG
The DNA here is from genome assembly GCA_024697645.1 of Prevotella sp. GTDB lineage: Bacteria > Bacteroidota > Bacteroidia > Bacteroidales > Bacteroidaceae > Prevotella. Next base: position 72,799 of record JAILFH010000024.1, on the reverse strand, counting down.
ATTATGATTACACGGGACAGGCTAATAATCAATATGCGGTCTCTACAAAATACAATCTCTCAGGAACCACGTTCGATAATAGCATTCGCTCTTTCACTTTGCGGCGAGGCTATTCGGTGTGTCTTTCAGCCAAGGCGGATGGATTGGGTTATAGTCGCGTGTGGGTGGCCGACAAGAAGAATCTGAAGGTTGATTTGAAGGGAACTCCTCTCGACGGAACTGCCTCATTCATTCGTGTGCTGCAATGGAACGACACTTCGAAAAAGGGATGGGCTGGAGGCCAAAGCACTCAAAACGCTTTGCTGAATACTACTTGGTATTATAATTGGAACGACAATGGTGAACTCAACTCGCCTGACCGCGAATACGTGCCTATTCGTCAGCAGCCTTGGTGGCCCGGACTTGATGTTGGTAGCGGTGCTAACGTAATGGGATACAATGAGTTCGATAATTCCGTCGAGGACTCCTACAAAGAGTTGGTAAAAATTGCCGGCAGTAGTGATGAGGATGCTATTCTCAATGCTGCAGTTGATTATTGGACTTATCTGCTCAAGACTGGTAAACGTATCGGTTCGCCCAGTGTTGCCAACTGGGGCAATAATTTCTCAGGGGGCATGCTGGCAAAATTTATCGATAAACTGGACGAGAAGGGCTACCGTTGTGACTTCATCGTTACCCATTGCTATTGGTACAATGACTGGTCATCTTGGTCATCGTGGCTTACAGATATATACAATCTTTTCCCAGGTCGACAGATTTGGATTACGGAGATGAACTATGGTGCAAACTGGACAGGTTGGCCCGGAAGCAGTACGAGCGCTTCGGCAGATAATTATGCGATTGAACTGCAGCATTTCGGTCCGATTGTTGACGGTTTGGAATCAACAGACTTCATCGAACGCTATGCTGTCTATAACGATGTTCAGGAGTGTCGCTATATGTATAATGCCAGTGATGCATCATTGGCCAGCAGCAATTACCTTACCCCGATGGGGCAGTATTATGCGAATAAGGCTTCTAATATTGGCTATAAGGCCGATTTGAACACCTATGTGCCGAACACATCGAGATGGATGAAAGACCCAGTGTTGACCAAAGCGCTGCAGGATTCTGATGAATCAACGACGACTATAGGCTGGACCGACGCCAATGGCGAATACATCAAGGAGATGTATATTGAGAAACTGGAAGGTTCTACTTGGACAACAGTTTACAGTCAGACGGATTTGCTTACAGATGGCGGTAGTTATGAGCACGAATTCACAGAAAGCGAAGGTGGAACTTACCGCATTCATACTGTTGACTTATGCGGTGTTGACCGATATTCCGACGAAGTAGTGGCAGGTTCTGCTGATAATGCTGTTGGTTCGAAAGTGGAATATGATGGTGAAACTTACTATCTTGGCGGAAATGTAATTCCTAATGGCGATTTCAACTATGGGTTTACGGGATGGACCGATGGTACAGGCAATAGTTCACCAGCAAAAGCAAATTTGGAGATAGTGCCCGTTGCAGGTCCTGATAATGGAGCCTATTTGCGGACTTATGGTCATACGGGAGTCGATGGAGTTGCCTCGCTGAAGGGCGTGTTTGGCGTTGTTTCCAACCAGCCTTATCTTTTCTCGGTTTGGCATAAGAATCATGATGGTGGTTGGCAGAAAGCAAGCCTTTCTTCTGATGGAACTACAGAGAGTGAAGAAGTCGCTAATTTGTCTACTGTCACTGACTGGAGTCGAGTGGCAACGACTTTCTCTACAGGTAGTTACTCTCAATTCCTAATCAAGTATCGATGGCTGAATTCTACTGCGAAGTTCGACAAGTTCACCCTTCAGCGTCTCTTTCCTACAGAGCAGGAAGCCTATGATGATGGTGTTGAGCAACTGCTGGTTGAGGCTGAGGCTTTCAAGAATTGGAACACGAGTTATGCTGACATTAATACAGAGTTGAGTTCGCGTTTGACTACAGCCACGAATATGGACCACAGTTCTACGGAAGCAGCAAAAAACCGGTATTTGGCAGCAGCAACGGCTTTGGAAGAGGGTTTTGTTGGCGTAAGCACGAAAAAGACGCTCGATTCGCTTCTTGTTGTTGCCAATCGTGTGGCAGATGAGGCTCATCCGCGTTACAGCCTGCTGCTGACTGCAATCAATAATGCGGTAGCAGCAGAGACTGTTGCTGGTTATTCTGAAACGCTCAGCGCCCTGCGCACCGCACTTGAGCAATATCTTGAACTTGAAGATGTGACTTCGCTCATTCAGAATCCTACGTTTACTTCGTCCACAGGTTGGGAAACAAAGACTGGTTCCTTTACGGGCGGTGATCAGCGACTGAACAACATCTGGGGCAGAACGTGTTGGAATGCATGGTGGAGTACGTCGGACGAAGGAACGCTTGAAGTCAGACAGACTCTCAGCGATTTGCCTGAGGGCTATTATTATATGGAATGTGTGGCGACTACCCAACCCTTCTGCATCACCGACCAACATGGATATATCTCCAATGGAACGGCGACAGAAAACACTCCGACTCTTACGTATGAGCGCTTTGATTCGCCAGGAATAACTAATGCTGATGTCTGGGAATCTCTCGCCACATTGCCTGTATGGGTTGATGAGGGCGGTAGCCTCACCATTGGTTTCCTGAGTTCGAAAGAGGGCAAACAGACGGCCAATCCTGTCTATACTGACAACCGCGAAGGTTGGTGGTGCGCGACTGATTTCCACCTTTATCGTTACAATATTCCCGACTTCATCATCGGCGACGTTAACTACGACGGTGAAATTTCCATTGCTGATGTAACGGCTTTGGTGAACATCATTCTCGGCAAAGACAGCACGGAGCCTTATCAGTATAATCATGAGGCGGCAGACGTCAATCAAGACGAAGCAATTTCAATTGCTGACGTTACGGCCTTGGTGAACATCATCCTTGGAAAGTGAAAAAAATCATAAATGTTTTGCACGAATGATGTTTTTCTGTATCTTTGTAGCCGAAATCGATGGTAAAAACTTCGTCGGCGAAGATAGTCACGGGTAAAAACTTTCGTAAGTAAAGAAACTAATAAAATTAAACTAAAGGAATAAGAAAGATGAAAAAAACTATTTTGTCGGTGCTCTTCTGTAGCATCGTAGCAGCAGTGCCTTGCAGCGCACAGTTGCTCTATAAGATTTCAGGAAACGGGTTGGAGAAACCCTCCTACATCATTGGTACCCACCACCTTGCCAATGTGGGATTCGTGGAGAAAATCAATGGTGTGAAGGAAGCGCTTACCGAAATCGATCAGGTCTATGGTGAACTGAAATGGGATGAAATGACGAATCCTGACTCAGTGAAATTGCTTCAGAATGCAATGATTATGCCTGATGGCAAGACCCTGAAGGACGTCATGACCGCAGAGCAATACAAGAAACTTGACGATTTCCTGAAGACTAAGATGGGTGTTGGCCTGAGCAGTCCTCAGGTGGGCGCACAGATGAATTCAATGTCGCCAATGGCTATTGTGACTCAGTTGCAGGTGTTGATGTTCATGATGAACCACATGGGTGAATTCGACCCGACGAGCACCTTCGATCAGTATTTCCAGGCTCAGGCTCAGAAGAACAATCTGCCCTGTGGTGGACTCGAGACAGTTTCATTCCAGGCAAAAGTCCTTTACGGCGGTCAGACAATGGAGCGTCAGGTGGAGAATCTGATGTGTCTTATCGACAACGAGCAGTTCAATAGTCAGATGATGGAAGATATGACAAATGCTTTCTATGCTCAGGACCTTGATGGTCTGAAGAAGGCAATGGATCTGAAACTCGGTAATTCCTGCGACTCTACTCCTGAGGAAATAGCACAACTCATTGACAATCGCAATGCCGACTGGCTGACAAAGATGCCAGCCATCATGAAGGAACATGCAACATTCTTTGCCGTTGGTGCTGGACATCTTCCCGGTGAGAAAGGCGTGCTTCAACTTCTCCGCAATGCTGGCTACACAGTTGAAGGAGTGAAGTAGAATCGGATAGAAAAATCAAAACATCCTAAAGCGACAAAAGCGTTTCTCTATGTTGAACAAACTCTTGTCACTTTAGGATGTTTTTTGTGAACACTTCTGCTCAGGATGTTACTCTCTGGGCAGAAGTTTGTTTTATGAGACCTCAGTCTGAGCCTTAAAAGAACGACTAAAGACTTTTATTTGAAGCCGAGGAATGATTTCAGTTTCTTGAAGAAACCACTCTTCTTAACTTCTTCAGCAACCTTTCCTGCCATTTCAGCAGCGTCTTCCGAGAGTTCCTGAGCCTTCTTTCCAACTACGTCGGCAGCCTCGCCAATCTTCTCGCGGGCTTCCTTCACGGTCTCGTTCTCCTGGAGTTGCTTAGCCATTTCGCCGACTTTTTCCTTTGCATCGTCGATAGCATCCTCAATCTTCTCGCGAGCCTCTTTCACGGTCTCATTCTCCTGGAACTGCTTAGCCAGTTCTTCGGCCTTGTCCTTCATGGCGTCAACAGCCTCACCAACTTTCTCTTTGGCAGCGTCAACGGCCTCTGCAATATCATCCTTGAAGTCTTCAACCTTGTCAGCGGCAGCCTCCTTGGCTTCTGCGGCGGCTTCCTTGACTTCCTCTACCTTCTCGGCGGCGGCTTCCTTAACCTCCTCTACCTTTTCAGCAGCGGCTTCCTTAACCTCCTCTACCCTGTCGGCTACGGCTTCCTTGGCATCGGCAACAGCCTCTTTGGCTTCCTCTACCTTCTCGGCGGCGGCTTCCTTGACTTCCTCCACCTTTTCAGCAGCGGCGTCCTTAACTTCCTCCACCTTATCGGCAACAGCCTCCTGAGCATCGGCACAGGCTTCCTTTACATCCTCGACTTTGGTCTCGACAGCCTCCTTGACTTCTTCCTTCACTTCAGCAGCCTCTTCCTTTACGGTCTCAACAACTTCCTCAGCCTTTGCTTCGGCAGTATCAGCGGCCTGAGCAACATCCTGCTTCAGTTCTTCAGCGGTGTTCTTTACTTCATCTGGATTCATAGTTAATTCATGCATTAATATACGTAATGCCTACTCCCTTTCAAGCGTTTCGGCCTTTTCTTTTTCCGATTGGTTGAAATGAATATTCAAAAAATCATCGATTGATTCCGCAAATATACAAAAAAATCTTTAAACGATAATGATTTTAGGTGATTTTTTTCTGACAAATTGCAGAAATCCTGCTATATACGTCAGTTGAGACAAATAGATGAACCACATGAAGTTACGTTGCAGATGATGTTGGAATAGTGGTTCTTTTGGCTATAATAAAGCAGTAGTCGTATTTTTATACAATATTTACTCTGTTTTTCGTTTCCCGTTTAAGCGTCGACCTCACTTTGTTTGCGGTTTGAGCAAGCAAAACCTAATCTCTATTCTTGGTTCATCATTCGTTCGAGCCTTTCTACCGCCAGCGTAATGTCTTTCTGAAAATACTGGTGTTCGTGTAGAAAATCGCTGTGACCTTCAGATATAGCCTCGAAGAGTTTGGGATTCATCTCGTCGGTATAATTGCTGATGGCAAATTCAATGTCGTCGCGTTGCCAGTCGAGTTTGGAGTGGATATAGACGTTGCGCTTCTGATGTAGAAAACTGTATGCAGTCTCGATGCTGTCCTTCGGGATTGAGCCGTAAGATTGATCATCAAAGCCGATAGGGCGGAATTGCCGTTGCTGCTCGCTGTAGACAAATCCGTTGGCCAGCAAATATTCCTTCACTTCCGCAGGTTCACGGCTGAAAGCATAGCAAAGCGACTCCAGCGAGTCGAATTCCTCGTCACGGAGCAACATATTCACGCTGGAAACCAGAATAGCGGGGTCTTTGGGCAGAAAATCCATATCTTTCGTTGAAACTTTGATGCAAAGTTACACAATTCGGTCGATATTCGGAATAAATTCCGTAAATTTGTCGTCGGAAACCCTCTTAACGCTTCACAATTATGGCATATAAAGGAAGATTTGGACAGACAGACGAATTTCGTCGCGATGAACTCATTCGCATCATTGAGCATTCCGTAGAACAACTGACGCTCCCCGAACTCGAGGCGCTCTACTACGATATGTCCACCAAAAACTACATCAACGAGCAGTAGAGAGGATATCGCTTTTCCGCCTCATGCCTTTCTTACCTTTTTATATTGCAGCCCGCTAAAACGGTCTGATCACCTGAGTAATTCGCAATCGTGAATCAATGCGGTTGCGAGTTTATTTTTCGCAAAAAGCCTTTCTCGTCTGTCTGCATTTCGGGGTTGAAGTCGGGGTTTTTCGCAGTTATGAAGCCCGAATTGGGGTTTATGTTGAAGAAAACGAGAGGAAAATCGTCTGTTTTTCGCAGGTTAAAAATCGGGGGTGTGACAATTGTGACAATTGGACAATTGATTTTTACGCACCTACTACTGAAGTGAGATTTTCGCAATTGATTGATTATCAATATATTAGAAAATATATTTAACAATAAATAATATAAATTAATAATAAATTAACATAATTATAGTAGTATTTATAGTAGTTTTTTAGTGTTTTGTTGCAGTTTTTGGGTCAATTGTTGTTAGTTTTTGAGTTTTCGCTGCAAGAAAATGGGTGATAGTTGAGGGCAAATTGTCAAGAGTCTCGGTTGAGAAGGTCTTCTGATTCCATCAAATTTTTCTGAAGTGTGTAAAAAACGCACTGTCATTTGTCACAATTGTCACACTTAAAAATTCGATAGTCGCCTATTCTCTCGAATTTGGTTGTATTACCCCTGAAAAAAGTTGAATGGGTTCTGCCTTAAACGTACTTCTGGTTGAATGCTTTTCCAAGTACTTGTTTGGATTGACCGCCATATCTGATCAAAAAGCAAAGACGACCAATGCCGAAGCAGTAGCCGTCTTTTTGCAATTTGCTGTTTGTCGTTTGCTATTCAGGTTTGTCCTTACCTGATTTTAGTAGATTTTCTTCAACGATTTCCGATGCTGTACGACTTCAAAGGCGCAAAGGTACTCCATTTCCTGAATTGGTTGACAGTTGTACAGATTACCCTTACTCTTCAAAGACGACTCCCTCATCCGACAACTGGAACGTCTGACGGCAGTCGAGGCAAGCGAAATGGCTGTTGACGAAGGGCTCTTTCATCTGCGTATGTCCGAAAATCTGGAAACAGTTGGGAAAAGGTTCGCTTTCCATCATTTCGTCGATATCAGCCCAGACAACACTGCCCGATTGATACCTTCCGCCTCGATTTCTGCCCACTTGCGCCAAAGCCCTGATGCCTTCGTCCGACTGCAATAGGCGGTTGAGGTTTTCGGCCGTCAGTTCGGGCAGCAGGTCTTGGTTTTCCTTTGCCCAAGTCTGTGTCACGCCTGCATGAGTGAAGAGAAAATTCTTCTTGCCGATTTTTAATTCCTCTGCGATCTGGAAAAAATGGAGATTGTTTCGGAACAAGTCTTCGAGCGTCTGCGACAATTCGTAGCAATAGCGGTTGCTGCAAGCCTCTGCCAGATAGATGTCCGACACATACTGCATATCGTGATTGCCCAAAAGCAGCACAACCTCTTCAGGGCGCTGACGCTTGAGTTCGAGAATCTCTGTCAGCACATTCATTGCTTCCTTGTCCGTGATGTGTTCGGTGTAGTAATAAGGATCGACATAGTCGCCCAGAAAGATGATTTTCTGTGCGTCTGTATTCTCCACCGAGTTTTTCCAGAAGGTTCGGCCGTGAACATCAGGGATGATTAGTATATTCATATTGCGATTCGGTTTTTATTTCTTTCTTGTTTCTTACTTACAAATATAGTCAAAATTTCAGGAAAATTACCCCTCAAGGACCTATTTTTTTCAAATTTCTCACTAAAGCAGTCCTTTTGACCCTACAGAGATGTCCTTTTGACCTTAGAAAGGATACCTTTATACCCCTATAAAGCATGCCTTTTTATACATATAAACGATGCCTTTCTAAGGTCGAAAGCATTGCTCTGTATAGTCAAGAGCATTGCTCTCTATGGTCAGGAGTATTGCTTTCTATCTTCGATAGATGTGCTCCGCTGGCTACTGAAGTAAGTTCAGTGGATTTCGGAAAAGGCAGTTGTCTCGAAGAATTGTTTTCATGGGGCGAGACTTTGATGATATAAACTTCCTCATTATTAATCAGTTTTTACAGATTTTTAGCAGGAAAAAATGTAAAACGCAGTGATGATTCAAAAAAAAATACTATCTTTGTGGGCAGAACCTAAATTGAAAATAGTATGCCAAAGTATGCTGAATACATCAAGCAGATTGAGATTGACTCGCTCTGGAGTGGAAAGAAGCATGTGGTGTGGGATTTGCACCGTAGTGTGAACATTCTGAGTGGCATCAACGGCGAAGGCAAAAGCACGATTCTGAATAAGGTGGTGAAGAGCCTTTCGCAGGGAGGTGAGTTCCCGAGTCATCTGCTGAAGGGAGTCCATCTGAAGGTGGAACCCGAGGATGCGAAGTGGATACGCTACGACATCATGAAGTCGTTCGATATGCCTGTGCTGGATGCGGAGACGATTGCGCAGATTGATACCCGAATTTCTTCGGCGCTCGATTTCCAACTCTACAACCTGCAGCGCAAGTATCTGGACTATCAGGTGAACATTGGCAATCGTCTGATTGCGATGTTGCAGAGTGGAGACCCTGATGCGGCCATTAAGGCACAGGAGATCTCGCAGCGTAAGACGCGATTCCAGGACATGCTCGACGACTTGTTCAAGGAAACCGGTAAGCGAGTTGTGCGCACGGAGAATGAGATTTGTTTCACGCAGATTGGTGAGATTCTGGTGCCCTATCAACTCTCTTCAGGTGAGAAGCAGATGCTTGCAATCCTGCTCACCGTGCTCGTCGAGGACAATCAGCCTTACGTGCTCTTCATGGACGAACCCGAGGTTTCGCTCCACATCGAGTGGCAGAAGCAACTGATTGACTTGATTCTGGAACTTAATCCCAACGTGCAAATCATTCTTACGACCCATTCGCCCGCACTGATTATGAACGGCTGGATGGATTCCGTGACCGAGGTTTCGGAAATCACCATATAATCGAATGATTGTCTAATGCCTGCAACATGCCAAAATCTCTCAAAGACAATCTGAATAATAGGTATTTCGACGCAGCGAACAGGCTGAAGCCGAAAACGAGTAAGAGGCGCATCGTGGCTTATGTGGAAGCCTACGACGATGTGTTCTTCTGGCGTACTGTGCTCAGTAGGTTCGAAAACGATAAGCGGTATTTTGAGGTGATGTTGCCTACGCGTGTAGGTAAACTCGAGCGAGGCAAGAAGGCGGCAATGATGAAGTTGTTCTCAGGGAAGGTCGGGCAGTCGATGATTGCTTGTGTTGATGCCGACTACGACTATCTTTCACAAGGGGCTAACGAGACGTCGAGTCAGATTCTGAACAATCCTTACATTCTCCATACCTATGCCTATTCCATTGAGAATATGCAGTGTTATGCGCCTACGTTGCGAGGCGTTTGCGTAGCAGTAACGCTCAACGACCATCAGATTTTCGATATGGCGGAGTATCTTCGTGAATATTCGCAAGCCATCTTCCCTCTGTTCGTCTGGAGCATCTGGCACTATCGGCATAATATTTACAAGAATTTCACGATTAGCGACTTCAATGCGGTCATAGAGACTGGTAATTTTACGATTAGCAAAGCGCCTGATATTCTGCAGCGAGTTCGTAGGAAGGTTGGTTCGCGCATTTCGCAGTTGCAGCGCCAATATCCCGATGCCAAGGAGAGTTATCTGGAAGTGAAGGAATCGCTGAAGGAACTTGGTGTGACGGCCGATACGACCTATTTATATATACAAGGTCACCATTTGTTTGACAATGTGGTCGTGCCGATGATGAAGAAGGTGTGCAGTCAACTTGTCACTGAACGACAGAACGAAATCAGCAGGCAAAGTCAGCATAGTACGCAGCGCCACAATGAACTTTCGTGCTATAACAATAGTATTGAAGACATCGAGAGTATGCTGAAGAAGAATGTCGGCTATGCTTTATCTCCGACTTTCCAGCGCATCATTGATGATGCAGCGAAGATATTCCCGATGGAAACTCCTACGCCATCTGAGAGTGATGAGGAAAAGGGGTGGGGAGAAACTTAATCATAACGATTACTCCTCATTTACATAGCGATTGCTCTTCATTAGCACGCGATTACTCCTCGTTTATCAACTTTAAACATTCACTTATACCCATAACAAAGGGGCGACAGAATCTTTACTCTGTCGCCCCTTCAGGCTTTTATTCAGATTCGTTTAGAAACGATATACTGAGAATGTGCGAGCGGGAACAGTGAATGTTGCCACGTTCTTGTTGATTGTAACGTCAGCAGACTTCTTCACGTCAGGAGTGATGGCGAAGGGCTTCTGAACAGTGTTGCAAGCCATAGGATCGTCGCTGTGGAGAGTGGTGAGTTCCACGTTGTTTGCTGCAGGAAGAGCCTTCAGACCCTTGAATGTGAGTTGAACTTCCTTCGGCTCGTTGCTCAGGTTGACGAACTTCACGATGTACTTACCAGTAGTCTTGTCGTAGACTGCTGAAGCGCAGAGTCCGTCGTTGCCGGTAACAGGAGCAGCCTTAGTTTTCTTGCCAACCTTCGTATTCTCAGTGAGCGAGAGCACGTTGGTACCAGGATTGACGCAATAGAGTTGCTGCACGTAGTAGTTCGGAGTGCGGCAAGTCTTCAGGTTGTCCATCCAGATGAGGTCAGGACGCCACTGCCAGCCTTCCTCGTGAGCGAAGAGAGGAGCATAGGTAGCCATGTGAACAACGTCAGCATTACGCTCGATACCTGTCATGAGAGCAGCCTCGTAGAGTGCGCCTTCAAACACGTTCTTGCCTTCGGGGCAGGGCAGAGCGGGCTGTGTGATGTGGCAAGCATATTCACCAGCGAACACCTTCGGACCCTTACGGTCGTAGTTGTCATAGCGGGTTACGTTCTCCTTGAACCACTCCTGATTGCGATAGTAGTGCTCATCGACGAGGTCAGCCTTCAGGCGGGTCATCTCGTTCCAACCATAGGTGAACTGCTTTCCTCCCTTATCGTCGGGCTCAGGACCGCTTGAACCAACAATCTTCATCTTAGGATACTTAGCACGGATGGCCTTCACGAAGTACTCGAGGCGCTCGGGATAGAGCGGTCCCCACTGCTCGTTACCAACACCGATGAACTTCAGGTTGAAGGGCTCGGGATGACCCATATCTGCGCGCAGTTTACCCCACTTGGTGTCAGTACCGCCGTTGCAGAATTCGATGAGGTCGAGGCAGTCGTCGATGTACGGCTGAAGGTCGCTTGTAGCAACGTGAACGCGAGCAGCGTCCTTGTCGTCATTCTGATACTGGCAAGCCAGACCCACATTCAGGATAGGAAGGGGCTCAGCACCAATGTACTCAGAGAGGCAGAACAGTTCATAGAAGCCCATTCCATAAGTCTGGAAATAACTGGGGAAGAGGCGATGGGGGAATGTGTAGTTCCAGCGGTTCTCGTTCAGAGGACGATTCTCAACTGGGCCTACAGAGTTCTTCCACTGGTAGCGTGAAGCCAAATCGGTTCCTTCAACGATGCAACCGCCGGGGAAGCGGAATACGCCAGGATGCAGGTCCTTCAGATCCTTCACGAGGTCAGCACGCAGACAGCCTTCCCAAGCGTCAGCGGGGAAGAGAGAAACGTGGTCGAGGTCGACGCCTTCCTTGCTCTCCAGATAGATGCGCATGAAGCCCTTCGGGTCGGTCTTAGGAGCAGTAATCTCTGCAGAATACTTCTTCCAGTCGGTGCCGCTGATGCTGATCTGCTGGCGAGTCATCACTTCGTTGTCGTTGCCAACAAGTTCAACGCGGATTTTAGCATTGCTGCCGCCAACTACGCGAGCATAAACAGAGAAATTGTATTTCAAGCCTTTCTTCAGACCCATGCCGAAGTAGCCGCGATTCTCCATACCGGTGAATTTCTCGCGGTGACCATCATCGAGCAGACGGGCAAAGTGAGGATTACGGTCGAAGGCAGGATTCTCGTCACAAAGTTGTACGTTTCCGTAGGTCTTCCAGTCCATCAGGCCGCCTGAGACGCGTTCGCCTGAAGCCTTGATGTGGAGAGGAGCCTCAAAAGAGCGGTTGGCTACGAGTTCTGCATAGAGTCCGCCGTCAGCGCCGAAGTTGATGTCCTCAAAGAAAATACCGTACATCGTAGGCTGTACAGGAGCCCCGGGTTTTGTGTTCAGCGTTAACTGATGGGCTTGCGCCATGACTTCGCCTGCGAGCATAGCCATGAAAGTAAGCGCGAAAAGTCTGAATTTTTTCATCGTTGGGTTAGTTTTTATTGTTTCTGAATAATAATATTTTCAGTGCAAAGTTAATGAAAACGGAGCGAAAATCAAAATAATTGTTCATATTTTATCGATATTTAAGTAAAAGGTGAAACGGCCGAGTATTGCACTCGACTATTCTCATGTGATTTTACTTCGTTTTGATATAGTCAATCAGAGAGGCGTAGAGCGGGTTCTGACGAAGTGTGGACTCGTGTCCGGTGATAATCATTCTACAGCGCGCCCGGGTGAGGGCAACATTCAACTTTCGGTCGATGATATAGCCGTCTTCCTCGAATGTGTTTGCACAAAGGAAGTCGAGTTGATAGCGGCGGGTGATAGTGGTGCTGTAGATGATCACATCGCGCTGTGAACCCTGATAGCGCTCAACGGTGTCAATGCTGATGTCGAGCAGTTGGGGAATATTCAGAAGTTCAATTTCGCGGCGAATCATGCTAATCTGATTCCGATAAGGCACGATGACGCCCACAGTCTTATCAGGGTCGAAGCGGTCGCCGTATTGCACAAAGACCTTCTTCAGTTCTTGAGCAACAATGCGGGCTTCGTCGGGATTCACTTTGTCGGAATACATTCCTTCCTGACACTTGCTGCCAATGAAGAGCAATCGCGGCTCAGTGGTGGGTTCTGTCTGATGGGGCAGGGGCACAGGCTGGAGTTGCTCGCGGTGATAGAACATTCGATTGGGCCATTCTGCAATGTCAGGGTGCATCCTTCCTTGTCGGCGAAGAATGCCCATACAACTCTCAGGACAGTTCTTGAGAAGCCGTTCGAAAAGCGAGTTGCGGCAGTTAGTGAGACCGATGGCCTTGAGTTGTTCATCATGAACCGCCGACTCCTCTTCGCTTTGCTGCACTACCGCAGGCAATTGCTTATGGTCGCCAATCAGGATGAATTTCGGCACCTGACAAAGCAGACCGATTATCTGTGGTTCAAGAATCTGACTTGCTTCGTCGACAATGGCGAGTGAGAAATGCTTCAGACTGAATAGCGAACTTTGCGACTGGAGCGTAGAGGTTGTTCCCACAACAATCGAAACTTCTGATAGACGTTGGCGAAGATTGTTGAGATTTGGCTGTTCGCCCAGCATCTCGCGAAGCATGTGACTTCGGAAACGAACATCGCAGGCATATTCCTTTCCCAATCGGAGATAATCCAGACCCGCACTGCTGAGCATATCGCAGATTTCATCTACGGCACGATTCGTATAGGCAGTGAGCAGAACCGATGGGGTGGGAGGCTTCTGCTGGCCGTTCGCTTGGGATGATTCCTGAGGAGCAGAATAGAGTGTTTCTTCGACAAGAAATCGGAGAGCGAGTGAAGTCTTGCCTGTTCCCGGAGGCCCTACGAGGAGGAAATAGTCCTGTGCCTGTTTGGCGCGAAGCACAATATCGTCGTAGTAGGGATTATAGTACTTTGTGAGTTGTAAAGTCGTATCAGTGCGAGAAGGTTGAATTCCCAGCAGAAGGTTTCGGCAAGTGGGTGCTGCTGCAGCAAATGCCGCCAGAGCCTTCATAGGAGAACTTCCACCGATATCGCAATGCTCTATTGCATAGCGCACTTCCTCAGAATGCTGCATTTTGGCAGTATGAGGCATTCGGGCTGTTGAGTTTTCTCCTTTCGTTGCAGATTCATCAGCAGGAACCAGTAGATTGGGATTGCTTTGTCCGTCGTTTAGCACGACGACGAGTTGGTCGGAAAGGATTTCAGTCAGAGTAGCCTTGAACAACAATGCCCGACGGGCATCGGGTTCTTCACCTTCTTTATAGGCGTAGAGATAGACCGAATCGCCCGTCCGGAAGTTCGGCAGGAAGTTTTCGCCCTGATTAGGAACAGAAAGCGTGATGATGTCGAACCCGTGGTCGGCATCGGTTTTGTCTTTCTTGCTGATGGTGAGGTCGGTATAGATGACGCCCAGTTCCTTCTTCTCGGCAAGAGGAATGTTCCAGATGTCGGCAGCGCTGTTTCCTGGTTTCTGACTGTTGCCCAATCTTGAGGCTAACTGCTCCCGATAGGCGAAAGTCATCATGCGGCAAACATACGCCTTCTCCAGTGGTGACAGGCGGTGGAAAGGTCCAGTGACGGTTTCCTTCTCTGGCTTTATGTATTTCTCAAAATACGACTGTTCATTTTTGCGTTCGAGCAGAGTCTCGGGCTTCAGAACCTTCAGTATCGGCTCAAAACCTTGGCGCGCGATGTAGAAATCGGTTCCGACAATCTGGTTGCGGAGCGCAATCGCCTCTTGGAATAGTTTCTGATAGAAACTGACTACAACAAGTCCGCCCGGCAATGGGTATTTCGAATAGAGCAGTCGGGCGTTGATATTGTTTGTCGAAAGATTGAAATTGTGCATCAGTACGCCATAGTAGAGCAGCAATTGAACGTAGTGGTCTTCCTTCTGGAAACTACCATATTTATTAGGGTACTTTCTTTCAATATTGCTGTTTTTCCCCGATTTCTGCTCCACAAGCAGATGAAAGTCGGTAGTCATCAAGTCTACACGTCCCTGAAGTCCCAAGTGTTCACAGAGGAACGAAGGCTCGAGGATAGCATTCTCGCGTGTATAGGCTTGTTTTGCGCGATTGTCATTAGGCGTTTCAGCAGTTGTCTGAGGGAAAAGGTCTGCTACGATTTGCTGAATATTGTCAGCCTGATTTTTGGCAGCCGTCTTATAATCCTCCTTCTGATTCAAGTCGGGACAGGTGCAATAGTCAAGTGCCTGTTGGCGGAAATGAGCGCGGAATGTGCGTTGCCAGTCGTAGGTGCCCTCGCAGTTGATGACATCGTCGAGCACCCTTCCCGCAAAATTACCCAACAACAATGGTTGTGAATTGGCATTGGGCGACATTCTGCGAATCGTGTATGAGAGTGGATGGTGCCCATAACTTTGGAAGCAGGCCGCAATGGAACTAATGTCGATGAGATAGTCGGGCTCCACAACGATAAGATTGGGCTTTAGAATCGTTTCGTCGTCATTGGTCACCTGTTCACAATTCAGCAGATTGAGTTGCATGTTTTTCCGCAGAATCGAGCGCAGATGTTGCAGATGCTGCTCGCTATAGTCAATAATCAGTGCTCGCTCGTTCTCACCATCCTGGTCGGCAGTTGCTCGGATTTGTTGCTGGTCGAATTCGTCTACTACGCAGCGGATATAGCGATAGTCGATGTGATGCGTTGTTGTCTTAGGCTTGTTCTCGGTGGGAATGCGACCTGTGAGCAGAGAAGGTACCGAAGTGTCGAAAACCGCCGCAATGAATAACGCAAGAGCGCGGCAGTTGTAGAGAATGTCTTCAGGCGTCATAGTTCTGGAGCGATTGCTATCTCGGCGCATCTTCTGAATTGCTACTGCGTCTGCCGTTCTGACATGATGGAGTTTGCACAGATAGTCCACCTGTGAGAACAGATTACCAAACGCATTCTTCGATGAGCGCAAAGCCTCCCTGCAACAGAGCACCAGCGTCTCGTGCATCATCCGATTGGCTAATGTTATGTCGGAAAGGTTCAGAATGTCGGCAACGCGTTTGAACAGGTCGTCGGCAGTAATATAGTTTTGATTGATGTTCATTGGGTTCCGTTCGTGGGTTAAGGGAGCGTTTCAAATCAGGGTGTGTTTGACTTTTCTCCCAGAGGTTGATAGTCGAGGTCGAGTGCTCGTTGTCCTTCGGGGTCGGTGAAAACGAAGGTGAACATCCATTTGTTCAGTCTGATGCCTGGTACCTTTGTATAGGGAAGAGTCAGGCGAACGGTGTTCCATCCTTTCTGCAGATGCAGGATGATGGGCATTCGGGCGGCCATATTCTCATCAGCGAGAGGCGTTTCCCGATCAATGACTTTCCCATAGTTTTTCCAGATAGGTGCAACAATCTCTACGTCATTCAGCCAGATTCGCGAGCCTTTGCAGTCCCATCGCCCATATTGCGGTACGCTGTCCACCTCAGTCCTGCTGTAGTTCTGCAGTTCGATGAGTGCTCCCACTTTCTGTGAATCGGGCGAATACACCTGAGTATAGGCAAATGCGGTGTCGCCGTATTCAGGCTTTGGCAGCAAGGCAGGAATGATGCTGCCCCAAGTGTGGTTCAGGTAGATGCCCGCTCCAGTCGCATCGTAGTCCTTCCCTTTATAACTGATGCGCCAGTTCACATGCGATTGCCGTACGTAGACGATAGGTTCATCTTTGAGCGAATGGGCCTTATGGAAAAGGAATCGCTGCTCCCAGTCGGCAAAGTCGTCGTGTTCGTTGCCACTTGAAGGCAACACGCAGCCTCGTTCTTCAATATAGCGCGTTCCTCCCCCCTGCCAGGCTCGTGATGCAGAAGCAATCACAGCAGGATAGAAACTATTCTGTCGCAGGATATCGTCGCTTGTGGCAAGCACATGATCGTTCCATGTGCAAGCCATAGTGCCAGCCAACTCTTCTGAACCTCGTTCGGCATAGTAGATGTTGCTCAGATAGATGGCTGCCACATCGGCAAACGAGTCGAAATGGTTCAGGTAGTTATAGCGACAGTCGATGTTCGGACGACCTTTAATCAGTCGCCCCGCCGTGCTCCAGAGTTGCACCATATCGGCCAGTTGTGGCTGCGCCTTTGTGGGATTCCACATAACAACCTTTCGCCCCATCGTGTGGAGCCAGTTGACCATTGTTGGCACAAATTCCGGCATATTGATGTTAACTTCATCGGCTCCGATATGGATATAGGGTGCAAGCGGAAAGGCATTGGCTAACTCCGCTAAGGCATTCTTCATCTCGTTCATACCCTGCGGTGTCTGCATCGAGTGGCCCATAGCGCGTTCAAAAGCAGCGCTGTGTCCCGGCATATCGATTTCGGGGATAACGATGATGCCATATCGGCGGCCCAGTGCTTCGAGTTCGCGACATTGCTCCTGAGTATAGTATTGACCTGGGTGACGAGTCATTGAAGCCGCACTGGTCAGTTGTGGATAGAGAGGCACTTCAAAGCGCCACCCCTGATTTTCGGTCAGATGCCAGTGGAACGTGTTCACCTTGAAGCGTGAGAGCAGTCGCAGTTGGCGTTTCAAGTCATCGAAGGGGATAAACGAACGACCGCAGTCGTGCATATATCCACGCAGTTTGAATGCAGGCCAGTCGGTGATGCTCACTGCCTCAATAGCGGTTCGACCCTGATAGCCTTCGGCCAGTTGCTGCAACGTCTGTACGGCTCGAATAACTCCAGTCGGTGAAACGGCCTCAATCTTGATGAGATTTTCATCCACTTCCAACCGATAGGCCTCGTTTTCATAACCTTCCAGTTTGTAGTCGTAGGAACCAGGGATGGTTTCCACGAGTTTCACTTCGATTCTTCCCTTTGACTTTGCAGCAGTCTTGCAGCCATTCTCTTCAAGAAACGACTGCAGCAGCCAGCAGTTAGTAGGGTCGCTCACTACCACCTTCCGACCCAGTGCAAAATAGCCTGCACCCGGCTTTTCTGAAAGTTGTTGGGGCCGGGGTAATAGATGTATGATGCGTGCTTCTGCGGCAATTGTCAGCAATGCGGCAAAGGCAAAAAGTATAATTCTCTTCATAGGCTGCAAATATACAAAAATATTCTTAGACTGCCAATACTTTCTGAACATATATCCTACATTTTTGAATAATAATTTGCTGAAAGTCAGAAAAGAAAAATTGAAAAAGAAAACTTGCGTTTATTATAATCAAAAGGTGACGGAATGATTCGGGACAGTTGTTGAACCGAAGAAAACATTTTGTGTAGTTATCAGAGTAATGCATTTGATTGACCAAAGCAATGTTCCCGATTATCTAGAGTAATGCTCTCGACCCAAGAAAGCAATGCTCCCGACCTTAAAGAGACGTCCTTTTGACCATAGAGAGATATTCTTTATAGGGGTATAAAAGCGTGCTTTATATAGGTATAAAGACTTGCTCCGTAATGTACAAAGGCATGCTTTACATAAGGATTTTGGATTTCAAATTGACTTTTGTTGTTTTCAATTGTATGGAATTTAAGATTTTTGCAAAAAGACCTACCATCCTACCATAACCTCTCTCAAATGCCCATGAATAAAGGGCTTAAAGCATGGTAGGTCTCTTCTCAACACCTACTATAGATCTACCATAGACCTACCATGCGAATTTACTTTTTGAAACTCAGATTGATAAGTTCTTTTGGTTTCTCGAAAACTCGCCAAATGCCCTGTTTATCGTGGATTCAGATAGGTTCACGATGAGAAAATGATTCATTGGATGATAGCAATTTAGAAGGTCTCCTGTTGGTAGGTCTATGGTAGGTGTATGGTAGGTCTTCAGCGAAGACCTACCATGCCTTCAGCCCTTTGCTGGAGGGCGTTTCCAAGGGGTTATGGTAGGTTGGTAGGTGTTGACGCTTTTTTTGTTCGTCAGTCTTCAGACGAAGACAGTTAATTCTATCGAATGAACAGCAGTTCGCGATACTTTGGCAGCGTCCAAAGTTCATCGCTCACAATAAGTTCGAGTTTGTCAATCTGATAGCGAATCTTGTCCAGATAAGGAGCAACAGTATCGTGATAGGCAACTGCGCGTTCGTAGGAACCTTCAATTCGGTTGGCAACGCGACGAGCCTCGACGAGTTCCTCAACACCAGTCTCAATGATTTGCGTCCGTTCGCCAATCTCCGTGATAATCTTCTTGTTGCGGGCTGTGAGCGAAGCGGCTTCATCATGGTCGAAAACCTGATACATGCTTTCAACGGTCTTGGCGAGACGGCTTTGGTAATGGGTAGCAACAGGAACTACGTGATTCATCGTGATGTCACCAAGTACGCGGGCTTCAATCTGGATTTTCTTCGTGTAGGTTTCCCATTTCACCTCGTTGCGGGCCTCCAGTTCCACTCGGCGCATTACATTCATGCTTTCAAACATTCTCACGCTGTCATCGTCGAGATAGCGCTCAATGATTTGGGGGCAGGAAGTCTCGGTGTCCAGACCGCGACGCTCGGCTTCTCTTTTCCATTCGTCGCTGTAGCCGTTGCCATCGAAATGAATAGGCTTCGACTCGCGAATGTCCTCGCGTACAACCTCAATAATGGCTGCAGTCTGATCTTTTCCGTCGGCAACAAGTTTGTCGACACGCTGCTTGAAATCGGTCAGAGCCTCGGCCATTGCCGTGTTCAGCACAATCATTGCTGCAGCGCAGTTGGCCTCTGAACCCACTGCACGGAACTCAAATCGGTTACCTGTGAAGGCGAAAGGCGACGTACGATTGCGGTCGGTGTTGTCGATGAGCAATTCGGGAATCTCGGGAATATCGAGTTGCATTCCCTGCTTACCTGCTACGTTGAAGAGATCCTCAGTGTCTGAAGTCTCAATCTTCTCCAGCAAATCGCTGAGTTGTTTACCCAGGAACGATGAGATAATGGCAGGTGGAGCCTCGTTAGCGCCCAGACGATGGGCATTGGTGGCACTGATGATGGACGCTTTCAGCAATCCGTTGTGGCGCCATACGGCCTTCAGTGTTTCCACGATGAACACAACGAAACGCAGATTTTCCTCAGGAGTCTTGCCGGGTCCATGCAGCAAAATGCCCGTATCGGTCGACAAACTCCAGTTGTTGTGCTTACCCGAACCGTTGATGCCGGCAAATGGCTTCTCGTGGAGCAATACACGGAAACTATGATGACGGGCAACACGCTTCATCAGTTGCATCAGCAACATGTTGTGGTCGACGGCCAGATTGCATTCTTCGTAGATTGGAGCGAGTTCAAACTGATTGGGTGCTACCTCATTGTGGCGAGTCTTCACGGGAATACCGAGTTCCAGCGCCTGAATCTCCAAGTCTTTCATGAAGGCCTGTACACGCTCGGGAATTGCGCCGAAATAGTGGTCGTCCATCTGCTGATTCTTGGCTGAATCGTGACCCATCAGCGTACGACCCGTTAGCATCAGGTCTGGACGGGCAGAATAGAGACTCTCGTCGACGAGGAAGTATTCCTGTTCCCAACCCAGATTGGCCTGCACTTTCTTCACGTTCGGATAGAAATATCGGCAGACATCGGTTGCAGCAACGTTCACTGCATGCAGCGAGCGAAGCAGCGGGGCTTTATAGTCAAGTGCCTCGCCCGTGTAGGAAATGAAGATGGTTGGAATACACAGCGTGTCGTCGATGATGAATACGGGCGAAGTGGGGTCCCAAGCCGAATAGCCTCGGGCCTCGAAGGTGTTACGAATACCACCAGAGGGGAATGACGACGCATCGGGTTCTTGCTGTACCAGCAGTTTCCCGGAGAACTCTTCAATCATTCCGCCCTTGCCATCGTGTTCGATGAAGGCGTCGTGTTTCTCGGCAGTTCCTTCCGTGAGAGGCTGGAACCAGTGGGTGTAGTGGGTTACGCCTTGTTCGTCGGCCCATTGCTTCATGCCTTTTGCAACTGCATCGGCGATAGAACGGTCCAGTCGGGTACCATTGTCTATCACATCGATGAGTTTCTCGTAGACGTCGCGAGGAAGATATTTATACATCTTCTGGCGGTTGAACACATATTTACCGAAATACTCCGACGGACGGTCGGAAGGTGTAGCCACTTCATGAGGCTTTTTGCGGAAAGCCTCGGCCACGACCTCAAAGCGTAAGTTACCCATAATCTACCTTAAAAAAACTTTTCGAGTGCAAAGGTACGAATAAGCGAGCGAAATGCAAAAAGAAAATGGAATTTTATTTTTCATTTCCGAGTGCAAGTACATTCGGTGGGTGTCAAACGAGAATAGGCAACCTATTTCTGAACAACCCTTGCACTCGCTGCTTCATGGGCTTTGTCTACCACAATCATCAACAACGGCTGAGTAGTGAAAGAGTTCTTTTCGCCTTGTTTGCAATCATACACAAACGTGAGCACGTCGTTGTCCTTTGTCAGTGAAACGGGAGTAAGATTTGTCTCGATGTCGGTAACTGGAAGAACTACGGCAATGACAAACTCCTTCTTAAAGTCGATTTTGGTGGGTGTGCCATTAGGTCCCATAAAAGCGGCCATTCCGAAAAGACTGTCGAACTGTTCTTCGGTGGTAATCATTGGCGATTCTGGAATCGTCGCATCGTTTCGGAAGAAATAGTTATGTGCTTCCGTGAAGGGAATTGTCGACGTTGTGCTGCACGAACACGTGAGAATCGTGGCGCACAAGGCGCAGATACTTAGGATAATTGAAGATTTCATATTCATCATTTTTCTTTATTAAAATTGACTCTGACTCCCAAATTGAGGTTGAAGCCAAAGGGCTTGTCCTGATAGAATGTGGGAATCTGACTATGATTGTCGAAATAGTAAGTCAGCCCAGGTTCCGCGTACAGGCTGAAATTCTGATTAATATTGTATTCTGCCCCTGCTCCGCAACTGAGCGAGAACTGGAGAGGTCGAATGCTCACCTTCTCTGTTTGGGAGGGCTCTTCTCTTCCCCCAATGAAAGTCTGTGTGTGCCGACTGCCCTTCACCATTTTTTCCACCATTCCTCCCACTGATGCGTAGATGCCGAAATGTCTGTTGCCCCATATTTTGTAACTGGCGCTTACAGGAATGCCGATATAGGAAAGTCGCTGCTCCGTATTCGACGAATAGCCATTTCCCCTACGAGTGATGTCAGCAGAGAGATAGGTGTAAGTTAGACCACTCTCAACGCTCCATTTCTCATTTATTTGATAACGAAGCGACAAACCGAATCGGAGCGGTTGATGATGCTCAATCTCCTCATCTAGATTCTGTTGAGGAGTGAAGAAACGCCAGATTTCTTTCACGTTCACGTCGTTTGTGTATGAACCATAGGGAGCATTAAACGCCATCACAGGAGCATCGAACATGACCATATCGGAAGCATCACCACCATTGACACCTGCCATTGTGTTCGAGAAATATGCCTGAGCAGTCAGTCTGGAGCCTCCGTCGGTTGACTTCAGCGTGAAGTCAGTTGGATAAGTAATCGTCTGTTGGGGCTTTGTCGTCACTTGTTGCTGTGGGTTTGCTGTTGTTTGTTGCGAATTTTCCTTCGTTTCTGTTGTCTGAGTTATTGCTTGGTGATCTGCAGGAACAGTCTCTTCTGTTTCATTCTCAACTGAGAGTTGGGTGTCGACGTTCTTGTCAGTTTCTCCAAAGACGTGATTATTATTGGTTTCTTGCGTCTCCTTTTCTCCATTCTTCGCATTCGCTGCCAACAGTCGCGTGTTCATTTGATTTACCCCTGAACTATTTGCTGTTTTTTTATCTGCTGAGTTCTGTTCTCCACCTTCAGCCACCAATGTTTCTACGTCTGTTGCGTTTTGCTGAGTTGAAACCGAATTAGGCTGTTTTCCTTTTTCATCAATTTGTGCTACAGGTGTTGTTCCCTCATCTTCATTAGGTTCCAACCACATCCAACCTGCACCAGCAAGCAACAATCCCATCGCTGCTGCAGCCCATCTGTTGCGCCATAAAGGAACAGTCTTCGCACGTTTGTTCTTCGCCAGCGCCTTCTCAAGTTCAGCCCATTCGACGTCCGGGGCAGGCTGCTTGTAGTCTGCCATTTTCTGTCTGATGTCCTTTCGGGTTTGTTCTTTCATCGTGGGGAGTGATTTGAGTTGTTGAATGCTGTAATCTTCTTTGCCAACAGGTTCTTTGCCCTGCTCAACTGAGAGAATGAAGTGTTTCGACTGATTCCGAGAATGTCGGCTATCTCCTGATGACTTTTGTTTTCGAAGACGTAGAGATTGAACACCGTTCGATAGCCAGTTGGAAGTTCACGAATCATCTGTTGCAGCACCTCTGGAGGAATATCTCTCACGGGTGGATCGTCCATTTCTACCTCTGCTGCTATATCATCGCTAAGTCGTTCTAACTCATGGCGTTTCTGCTCCTTCAGGAACTTCAGCGATTGATTCACCACGACTCTCGTAGACCAAGCCTGCAGCGAACCTTCACCTCGAAATCTGAAGTCGCTGATGTGGGTCAATATCTGTATCAGTGCGTCCTGAAAGACATCCTTTAGGTCCTCATCGTCAGTGATGTAGCGGGCACAAACGGCCGTCAGGTAATCAGCATATAGGGTGTAGAAGTCCTTCAGGGCAGCATTGTCGCCACTCTGAAGTCGTCTGGCCAGACGTTCTTCTTTGTTCCCTATTAAAAACCGCACGTTTCTACGAGTCGTTTCTTCCTATTCTATATCCTTTTGGAATTTTCCCGCGAGGTTTTGTTCATTGGTTATTACTTGTTTGGGACGAAACTTGAACTTCGCTGTTTTCTTACCCGAGAATGAGTTCCATTCAAGCGTTAATTCCCTATCCTGTTGTCCTGTTTCCGCTAATTCGCCAGGTAGTTTGAAGGCAATCAGCGCATCACCCACTTGGCCTATCGTGTCGCCTTGAGCATCGTGATAAAGCGTGAAATAGTAAGGAGTGTTCACGTCTGTCCTGTACACCAAATTCAGGCGATGAATCGTGCCCGTTCTGCCCCATATCGTACGGAATCGAAGCGTTAAGTAGCCGTCTTCAGCGATAGTCACCCAATCGTTGATAATCTCTACAGGATTTGATCCATATTGCTTCAGATTCTCTTTTTCGTTCATATTTGCAGACGTTGGCTTCGTGCGAATAGAGTCAATCCAGTTTACGAAGACGCAGGGCATATCGGCATAGATGCCGCCTTTCTCCAATTCTGTCTTTGTAGGAGTTCGGAAGTTCACCAACGCCCTCACCTCTTTTGTTCCGAATGGCGATTGCCGCATGTTCACTGGCCAAAGCGTCGTACTGTCGTCAAGATGCATGAAGAACGCAGTATTGTCGGTATCCGGGCTCACTGTTACTAACGCATTCGGGTAGTCAGTAGGGCAAATCACATAGTTGTCGTCATCGTCATCAAGGCAAGACTGCAGGGCAAAAGTAGAGGCCATCAGACCTAACCCTGTCAAAAGCAAATACATCTTTTTCATTGCAAGTTTCATATTTTTTGTGTTTGTTGTTTGTTACGAAAGAACTCAATTTTTGCGATAAAGCACTTGTCCTTTGTTCCTTCTTGCCATTATAAATCACAAAAGTCGCAAAACTTGCATGGAAATCAGAAGAACTTTCGTTAAACAATCTTAAATGTAGTGAGAGCCCTACGGAATCAATGGTGGTCATGAGGATAATGCCCGAAAAGAGAATTGGATAATTGCTATGTCTTTTTGCAAGTATGAATTTAGGCTGGAAAGATATAAAGTTGGGTTTCTTTTGAAAGATTTTGAGAAGAATGGTAAAAAAGAAAGGGCGTTTCGAAGCGAAACTTTTCGGGCGGTTTTAAATTACGATTTATAATTATTTGCTATCAAAAATGTAACGAACTGTAACTTTTTGGATTTGAAAACCAAAAAAAATGTCCCTTTTTCTATGTGATTAACTGAAAAGTCGTAATTTTGCACCAAACTAAATGAGAAAGTGTTGAAGCGTGGAAATGAGGAAGCATAGAAATTTGGAAACGCAAAGACATTGATCATAGAGAAGAGAATCACAAATAACGATAAGAGATGAAGAAGCGAGAACAGCGAATCGAGTTCACCAAGATGCATGGTGCGGGCAATGACTATATTTATGTCAACACCTTATTATATAATATCAGTCAGCCGGAAGAGGTTGCAAGACAACTTAGCGACCGCCACAAGGGCATTGGTGCCGATGGATTGGTGCTGATTGGAAAGCCGACTGATACGGAGAAGGCTGATTTCTCGATGCGCATATTCAATGCTGACGGTTCGGAGGCGATGATGTGTGGTAATGCTTCGCGATGCATCGGACGCTACGTCTATGAGCGTGGAATGACGACTAAGACTGACATTCGGCTGGAAACGCTCTCAGGCGTGAAACTCTTACGTTTGACGCCCGTGGAGACTGCTCAGGGGAGCAAGAAGCAGAAGAATGTGGTGACGGTTGATATGGGTTGTCCGCGTTTTGATGTATCTGAGCAATATGTACCTATGAAGGCTCATTCGCCGGCTTCACTTGGCCATAGCGATTCTGTCTTTGTCTCGATGGGAAATCCCCATTTCGTCGTGTTTGTGAAGAATCTCACACAGGTAGATGTGGCTGGTGACGGCAGTCTGCTGGAGTATGACGAGCGTTTTCCTGAGCGCTGCAACGTAGAGTTCGCACAGGTGATGAAGGATGGTTCTATCCGCACCCGGGTTTGGGAACGTGGCAGTGGAATCACAATGGCCTGTGGGACAGGCGCTTGTGCTACGGCCGTTGCTGCCATCAGTACGGGTCGCGTTGATGGTCGCAAGTGTCTGATAAGAATGGATGGAGGCGACCTGCAGGTGGAATGGGACGAGACAAGTGGTCACGTCTGGCTGAGCGGACCCGCTGAGTTTGTGTTTGATGGCGAGATTAGCCTGAAGGAGAAGAGTAATGTAGGCGAAAAGAAAACCGCCTCTGTAAAGTAGAAACTAAATAATAGACAGAAGATATGGCACTGGTTAACGATCATTTCCTGAAACTGGCAGATAACTATTTGTTTGCCGACATAGCAAAGAAGGTGAATGCCTTCAAGGCCACTCATCCCCGTAAACGTGTGGTTTCGCTGGGTATTGGCGACGTCACACAGCCGCTTTGTCCGGCTGTTGTTGAGGCGATGCACAAGGCAGTTGACGAGTTGAGTGTTCAGGCATCTTTTCGCGGCTATGGTCCAGAGCACGGATATGATTTCCTGCGTGAGGCAATCATTCGCCACGATTTCCTAAAGCGCGGTGTGCACCTCGACAAGGATGAAGTTTTCATCAACGATGGTGCCAAGAGCGATACGGGCAACTTCCAGGAGTTGCTGCGATGGGATAACAGCATCGGAGTAACCGACCCCATCTATCCAGTCTATATTGATTCGAACGTAATGATTGGACGTGCCGGCATTTATAGCCAGACTGATGAATCTAATGGCGACCCGACGTCAATCAACAAGAAACATGGCGTATGGAGCAATGTGAACTATTTCCCTTGCACGGCTGAAAATCAGTTTGTTCCTCAGTTGCCAGAAAGGCGTGTCGACATGATTTACCTTTGCTATCCGAATAATCCAACGGGAACGGTGCTCACGAAGGAGCAACTTAGGCAATGGGTGAACTATGCATTGCGCAACGATGCGCTTATTCTCTTCGATGCCGCCTATGAGTCGTTCATTCAAGATCCGACCATTCCTCATAGCATCTACGAAATCAAGGGTGCACGCCGTTGCGCCATTGAGTTCAGAAGTTTCTCGAAAACGGCAGGATTCACGGGCGTTCGCTGCGGTTATACGGTTGTACCGAAGGAAGTGACAGCAGTCACGATTGATGGTTCACAACGTTTTTCGCTCAACCAGTTGTGGGAGCGCAGACAGTCGACAAAATTCAACGGAACGAGTTATGTGGCTCAGCGAGGGGCAGAGGCAATCTACACGCCTGAGGGACGCAATCAGGTGAGAGAGACCATCGGCTTCTATATGGAGAATGCACGGATGATGCGTGAGTCACTTGTCAAGATGGGCTATCAAGTTGTTGGAGGCGAGAATGCACCTTATCTTTGGGTCAAGACCCCGAATGGCCAGTCGTCATGGAAGTTCTTCGACGAGATGCTCTATGGTTGCGGTGTGGTAGTAACTCCTGGTGTCGGCTTCGGTCCGAGTGGCGAGGGCTATTTCCGACTGACAGCCTTTGGTCAGCGTGAGGATATCGAGGAAGCAATGGAAAGAATGAAGGGCAGGTAAGAGTCAACGAACTCCGTCGATTTTGGCTGAGTCGTCATTGAACGCTGCGAAGAAGAAACAATGATTTCCTTCTGCTTATAATTATAATAGGTACAGACTTTTGTAAATTAGATTTAACTATTAAAATAATGGGTGCCCGCTAAAAGTTGAAAAATTACTTTTGAACGGGCACCCATTAAGAGTTTATTTCTGCTTGTCCCACTTCAGCAGGCGCTTATATTCCTTCTTCGTAAGACGCATGAAGGAACCGTGCTGCGGACCCGTTACGCCCTTAATGTCAACGGGGTCGTGGAAGTTACGGAGATGTTCGTTGGCCTTGCAGATACGGTAGTGCTTGGGATTATCGCTATACTGAATGTAAGCCACGCGCCAAGTCTTGTCACCAATGAGTTGGAATGCACTTGACCCTTCACAATTCTTGCGACCCTCAAACGACACGTAGTCGTCCTCTACAGGCTCGCCCCATCCTGTTGTGAGTTGCTTCGAGGTTGCAGTGTAGATGCCCGGCCGACCACCTTCCTTCTTGATGAGCATGTGGTAGAGACCATCGTCCAGCAAGTTGATGTCGGCGTCAATCGTTGCATAACCCCAGTCGAACAGGAGTTTCGGTTGTGTGAGTTTAGTGAACGACTTGTCGGCGTAGGAATAATACATGCGGTCGTACTTCTCCTCAGGACGATTAAGCATTGAATAATAAATCATGTAGCCGCCCTTTTCGCCATTCTCCCAGACGTAGTTCGGATCCCAGAAAATCTGTGGAGCCCAAACGCGGTTGATGGTTGACCAGTCTTTATAGACGCTTTCTGCTTCGGGATTGGAGAATATCTGCTTGCCCTTGCGATAGTCGAAGGTGACGCTTGTCCAGTGGATTAGGTCGTCCGACTTCAGCAAGTCGATACCGTAGTTGTCCCACTTGTGCGACTTACGGACGCACATATCGGTGCAGACCATCACATAGCCTTTTCCGTTCCAGGCGCGAGTGATAAAAGCGTCGCGCTGTCCGCCTTCAATACGGGCGTGCTCCTCAGGATCCATGATGGCGTCGCCTCCGCGAATGTCCTGATAGTTCATACCGTCGCGGCTCACCGCATAGGCTGTATACTCGCCACGATCGCTCATGTGGCAATAAAGGTAACCATAGGTGCCCTTCACTATGTTCTGGGCGAGGCTCACGGTGCAGCATGCAACCATGAGTGAGATAATCATCAGTGTTCGTTTCATTTTCTGTTGTGTTGTTGGTTTATTTTCATTTTTGTGTAGCCGCGAGTTGTCGGTTTTCGTCGCGTCTGTGTTGCCAAATCTCTATGGAATTGATGATATTCTGCCAGAGAATGTAGCAACCGGGCCCCACTGACGAGAGCGGAGTCAGATAAGTATAGGCAATCCAGATGGCAAACGCGGTGTTCTTTTGTCCAAGCGCCTGTCCGCCTTCTGCAGTATGACCGGAGAAATGTCCTATCCAGCGTCCAACGGCAAACTGAATAATGCAGAGCACCAATCCGAGAAGGGCAATCGCCAGCAGGAGCCAACCTGATGCCTTTGCATTGAAGATGTTCTTCATCGTCACACCCGTCACGATTGAGAGCGATGTTGCCCAGAGATAATACCCTAGATCCTTCACCGAGACGATGCGCTGATGAAGGCGTTTCATGTAGTGCTTCACGATGTAGGCCAGCAGCATAGGAACTACAAGCACCGTTACTACACCTTTTAATATAGTAAGGAATGCGGCCCAGAATGTGATATGTCCCGCCTTCTCAATCATCGGGAAGCACAGAGGAATGAATAGCGCCGTGATGAAATTGGTGAGAAAGGTGTAAGTCGTCATTTGTTCAAGGTCGCCTCCGAGTTTGTTCGTTACCACAGGAGCAGCAGCCGCACAAGGTGAGATGACGCAGACAAGCAGGGCCTCCATCAGCACAAGATTGGCTCCCTGCAGTTTGTAGGCAAGGATGACCGACATGATAACGCCGATGAAGATAATCTGGAAAATGGCTTCCCACAAATGCCAAGCGACGGGGCGCATTCGGTGGAAGTCGACTTTACAGAACGTTACGAAGAGGATGAAGAACATGAATAGAGGTACTATCCGGTCGAAGAAAGGCGCAAAAAAATGAGCCGCCCCATCGAGACTGGGCGTCAGCGCAAACACCAGATAGGTGATGATGCCTGTTCCCATACCAACAGGTAGCGACCAGTTCTTCAGAAACCTCACGAATTTTTCCATACTGCAAAGGTCGGCATTTTCTTTCAATTATGAGCATAAAAATGCCGTTTTTTGTTGTGTGTGCGAACACAATGCTTGATTTATGTCAAGAAAAGGGCATTTTTTTGCATAAAAAGATGAAGAATCATTGTGGAATCTGAAAATCGTCGTACCTTTGCATCGTCAAAAGGTTAATAGATTGTTTAGGTTAGTAGTAATAGATTTAGGTTTTTAGTTATTAGGTTTAAGGTAATTAAACAGATTGTTTAACAGGTAACAATGGAGGCCGTGAGGCTACCATTTCTATCGAAAAGGATTTTTAGTTAAACATAGCTTGTGTCGCAGCTCGCTGAGAGTTGCGGCATTTTTTTTGCACCTACTTCATTTCGTTTCTACACCTTATTATATAATGGAGATGGCCCCATTGTATCGTGAAAAATCGTCCCAGAAAAATTTTTCGGGTCTATTTAGTTTGCTATCAGCGACTTGACAAATATTAACAGAAAAACATTCAGGCAGGCGATATAAATAATGAAAGTTTTTCGTATCTTTGCATACGGAAACAGACATGAAGAAATTCAAACCAATATATTTCCCTAACTTATTATGATACAAACAGTTAAGAAGCGCGACGGGCGAATTGTCGGCTTCAATGAGCAAAAAATCATGGCCGCAATCCGCAAGGCCATGCTCGTGACCGAACGAGGTGAAGATGAGACGCTCCTCCATCAGATTGCCGACCGCGTGGCAGCACGTGGCCGTGAGCAGATGGGTGTTGAGGAGATTCAGGACGCAGTGGAGATGGAACTGATGAAATCGAGCCGTAAGGATGTGGCTCAGAAGTACATTGCCTATCGCAATCAGCGGTCAATAGCCCGCAAGGCAAAGACCCGCGAGGTGTTCCTGGACATTGTGAACGTGAAGAACAACGATGTGACACGTGAGAATGCCAATATGAACGCTGATACGCCAGCAGGCATGATGATGAAATTCGCCTCAGAGTCGACGAAGCCTTTCGTTGACGACTACCTGCTCTCAGAACGCACCCGCGACGCCATCAAACATAATTATCTGCACGTACACGACAAGGACTATTACCCCACGAAGTCGCTCACATGCGTGCAGCACCCACTTGACCATATTCTGAATTGTGGTTTCATTGCCGGTCACGGTGCCTCTCGGCCAGCAAAGCGAATCGAGACTGCGAGCGTGCTGGCCTGTATCTCGCTTGAATGTGCCCAGAACGAGATGCATGGAGGTCAGGCCATTCCTGCCTTCGACTTCTATCTCGCTCCGTTTGTCAGAATGACATTCCAAGAGGAACTGAAGAGCCTGGAGGAACTCAATGGCCAGAACTATGAGCACCTTTATGGAATGGATATTGACGACTATCTGAAGCGTCCGCTCGATGGACTTCAGGGCGAGCAGCGCGTCGTTCAGCACGCAATGAACAAGACTGTGGCTCGTGTGCATCAGGCGATGGAGGCTTTCATCCACAATATGAACACGATTCACTCTCGCGGTGGTAATCAGGTGGTGTTCTCCTCTATTAATTATGGTACGGACACGAGTGCTGAAGGTCGTTGCGTGATGCGTGAGATTCTGCTTTCTACCTATGAAGGCGTTGGCGACGGCGAGACTGCCATCTTCCCCATTCAGATATGGAAGAAGAAGCGCGGCGTGAACTATCTGCCCGAAGACCGCAATTACGACCTCTACGAACTGGCTTGCAAGGTGACTGCCCGCAGATTCTTCCCCAACTACCTGAATCTCGACGCTACTTACAACCAGTCGGATGAATGGCGCGCTGACGATCCCGAGCGCTATATGCACGAAGTGGCTACAATGGGTTGTCGTACTCGCGTGTTTGAGAATCGGTTTGGTCCGAAGACCTCTGTCGGTCGAGGCAACCTGTCGTTCACAACCATCAACATTGTTCGTCTCGCCATTGAGTGTATGGATGAGAAAGACGAGGAGAAGCGCGTGGCTATGTTCTTTGCCAAACTCGACGAACAACTCGACGTTGCAGCCGAACAACTCAACGACCGCTACAACTTCCAGAAGACGGCTCTCGCCAAGCAGTTCCCGCTGCTGATGCGTTCGCTTTGGATTGGCGGCGACAAGTTGAAGTCGACTGATAGGGTTGAGTCAGTCATCAATCAAGGTACACTCGGCATTGGATTCATCGGACTTGCTGAATGTCTTGTAGCACTGACGGGCAAGCATCATGGTGAGTCGGAGAAATCGCAGGAACTTGGTCTGAAGATTGTGACCTACATGCGTGACCGCATCAATGAATTCTCGGAGAAATACCAGCACAACTATTCAGTGTTGGCAACGCCTGCAGAGGGCTTGAGTGGTAAGTTCACGAAGGTTGACCGCAAGGAATTCGGTGTAATCAAAGGCGTTACTGACCGCGATTATTACACCAACTCAAACCATGTGCCTGTCTATTACAAGTGTTCGGCCCGCCACAAGGCGGAAGTGGAGGCTCCCTATCACGAACTGACTCGCGGAGGCCATATCTTCTACGTGGAGATTGATGGCGACGCAACTCACAACCCACAGGTCATCATGAATGTGGTTGACATGATGGACAATCTGAACATGGGCTATGGTTCGGTGAATCACAATCGCAATCGCTGTATGGACTGTGGTTATGAGAATGCCGACCCGAACATGAAACGCTGTCCGCGTTGTGGAAGTGATAACATTGACCGTCTGCAGCGCATCACGGGTTATCTCGTGGGAACAACCGACCGCTGGAATCATGGTAAACTTGCAGAGTTGAACGACCGCGTGACACATGTTGACAACGGTAATCAGTTGGAACTCTTCGACAGGCTTTGATGCTTTTCGGTTGAGAGTTGATTGCTGAGAGTTGATAGTTAGGATTGGCTTTGTGGCAGATGTTTTCACGATTCAGAACACTTGAACCTTCGGTGCGACTGAAGTAAGAATCAGTGAGCCTGATGCTTGCATCAACGTTAGGAATAATCCTCTCGGTGATAAGGAGTTACGCTTCTCACAAAAAGGAGCAATCCTCTTGGTTATGTGGAGCAATCCTCTTGGTTATGTGGAGCAATCCTCCCGACCTTATAAAGCAATGCTTTTGACCTTAGAGAGCATGTCTTTTGACTGTACAGAGCATGCTTTTATATAGGTATAAAGACATGCTTTCTAACCTACAGAGACGTGCTCTCTAAGGTCTAAAGGCATGCTTTACATGAGAGCGGGTTAAGAAGGCTCCCGAGATGAGCCGACTGATGAACAAAATTGAGATGAAATGATTTCGGTGCTGAGTATCATAGAAGACACAATGGTCGATGGACCTGGATTCCGGACCTCGATCTACTGCGCGGGCTGTAAGCATGCTTGCCCTGGGTGTCATAATCCCCAGTCGTGGGATTTCTCAGGCGGCAGGGCGATGACGACAGAGGAAATCATGCGAGTCATTGAGGCCGATCCCTATGCCAACGTGACCTTCTCGGGCGGCGATCCGATGTATCAGCCCGAAGGTTTTGCCGAATTGGCGCGTGCCATTCATGAGCGCACGCCGAAAGATATTTGGTGCTACACGGGTTTCACCTATGAGCAACTGCTCTCCAACCCGCGTCAGCGCTCACTACTGGAACAGATTGATGTGCTGGTCGATGGACCCTTTGTGAAAGCATTGAGGGACGATGACTTAATATTCCGAGGGAGTTCTAACCAGCGCATCATCAATGTTCCTCAGTCGCTCAAGGAAGGGCGAACTGTAGAATGGATTCCTACTAACAAAATTGAAACTACGTAGAAACTATGCCTAAAGAACAATCATCTGTCCGTTCGCGACAACGTACTGATTTGAGAGAACCTCGAAGATACAAGGTCATTCTGTTCAATGACGACTTTACGACAATGGATTTCGTGGTGATGGTGCTTGCCACAGTGTTTCATAAGAATCAAGGCGAGGCCGAGCAACTGATGTTGCAGGTTCATCACGCGGGACAGGCCGTCGTGGGAGTCTATAGTTACGACGTAGCGCGAACGAAGGTCTTTCATGCTACAGAAATGGCCCGAGAGCATGGGTTCCCACTCAGGGTGGACTGTCAGCCAGAGTAGTGGACCACATAACTATTAATATTGAACAACAATGGGAAATTCAGAATATATGAAAGAGGCCTTCCGGCAGACGCTGGAATGTGCCACTAATTTTCACCACGAATACTATTGCCCCGAGCATCTGCTGTATGCGTTTCTGCTCCAGTCCCGCTTTCAGCAGGCACTGACTGAGTATGGTGCCGATCCTGAGGCAATGCGGGCGGAACTGCTCGCTTGGCTCGAGAAGCAAGACCAACTGCCGACTAATGAGGAAGACGTGATTCCGACTTCGTCGATGCAGTTCAATGAGATGTATAGTGCTGCCTGCCGTCATTCGTTTTTTGCCAGCAGGGAGGAAGTCGATGTTCCGCATTTCATTTATGCGATGCTCTCGCTGGAGGAATCGGAGGCAAACTATCTGCTCAAGAAATATCTGAAAGACGATGCGCCTGACTTTCTCTCAATCCTTATTGGATGCTATGAGATGGAAGGCGGTTTGGGCGGTGATGATACAATCGCCGATGATAGCGATTTTGATGCGGATTTGCCTTATGGACTTGACAGTCCCTTCGATGACGATATGATTGACGAGGAAGACGCTACTGAAGGAAAACAGCGGAAGCAGGCTTGGAGGCGTTTGGTTACTTGCATGAACGACAGAGTGGGGGAACACAACCCACTGATTGGCCGGGAGCAGGAACTGGAGCGCACGATGCAGGTGCTCTGCCGGAAGGAGAAGAACAATCCGTTGCACGTTGGTGAACCTGGTGTGGGCAAGACCGCTCTGGTCTATGGTCTCGCTGCGCGAATCGAACGAGGCGATGTGCCCGAACGTCTGAAGGGTTGCAAAATCTATCAGATGGATATGGGCTCAATGCTTGCCGGAACTCAGTTTCGCGGTGACTTCGAGAAGCGCATCAAAATGGTGATGGAGGGTGTCGCCAAAGAGGGCAACGGCATCATTTATATCGATGAAATCCATAATATGATTGGAGCCGGAAGGGGCAGCGATGGAGGTCCCGATGCTTCAAATATGCTGAAACCTTATCTGGAGTCAGGCGATATTCGATTCATCGGTTCCACTACTTACGACGAATACAACCGCCGTTTTGCTCAGCAGAGAGGTATTGTGCGACGTTTCCAGCAAATCGATATTGCAGAACCGTCTGTCGATGAGGCCGTTCAGATTCTGATGGGGCTCAGAAAGCAATATGAAGATTTTCATGGGGTGAAATATCCGAAGGCAGTCATCGAATATGCGGTGAAGCAGAGTGCCCGACTCGTGAGTGACCGCTTCCTTCCCGATAAGGCCATCGACCTCATTGATGAGGCTGGAGCACAACTGGAGATGGAGACGGAAAAGACCGAAACGGAGAAACCGAAGGTCACTCAGCAACTTGTTGGCGAAATTCTGGCAAAGGTCTGCAAGGTGGACGCTGCCGCCCTGAAGGAAGACGACAACAGTTTGCTCAAGACGCTGAAGGAGCGTATGCTGCAGAAAATCTATGGACAAGACGAGGCAGTCCGTCAGGTTGTGGAAGCCGTACAGATGGCGAAGGCGGGTCTGATTGACGATGATAAACCGCTGGGCTCGCTGCTTTTCGTGGGTCCGACGGGTGTCGGAAAGACAGAGGTTGCGCGACAATTGGCAAACGAACTTGGTGTGCAACTTGTGCGTTTCGACATGAGTGAATACACTGAGAAACACGCTGTTGCCAAACTCATTGGTTCGCCTGCAGGCTATGTGGGCTATGAGGACGGTGGATTGCTCACAGACGCGATCCGCAAGACTCCCAACTGCGTATTGCTACTCGATGAAATTGAAAAGGCTCATCAGGACATCTATAACATCCTTTTGCAGGTGATGGACTACGCCCGCTTGACTGATAATCGCGGTCAGAAGGCCGATTTCCGCAATGTTGTCGTGATTATGACGAGCAATGCGGGCGCTCAGTTCGCCTCTCAGGCAGGCGTAGGGTTCCAGTCGAAGGTGACTCGTGGCGAAGCAATGCTGGCTCAGGTGAAGAAAACCTTCAAACCTGAGTTCCTCAACCGACTTTCCGGAACGGTTGTCTTCCACGATATGGATGAGCGGATGGCCTCGATGATTCTTGATAAGAAACTGCGCGAGTTGCAGCAGAAACTCACTAACAAGAAGGTGGAACTGACGTTGAGCGATGAGGCTCGCGCGCTGTTGCTGAAGCGAGGTTTTACTCGTGAGTATGGTGCTCGCGAGATGGATCGCGTTATTGGTCACGACGTGAAACCACTACTCATGCGCGAATTGCTTTTCGGCAAGTTGCGAAAGGGTGGTAAGGCCGTTCTGACTGCCGATGGCGACACGCTGAAGGTGAATGTAAATAGGAGATAGAGGCGATGGTTTACGAGTTAGACGAAGAACTCTGGTTTCCCAATCCGATTCATGGAGAACCCGATGGACTGATTGCCATTGGTGGAGATTTGAGTGTGGACCGACTTCTGCTGGCCTACTACTACGGCATCTTCCCGTGGTATTCGTTTCGCGACAGCGAGGAACCTTATTGGTATTGTCCTCTGCAGCGCTTTGTTATCTTTCCTTCGGAAATTCATATCTCGCATAGCATGCGGACGCTGATGAATAAAGGTCGTTATCGCTGTACGTTCAATGAGGATTTCGATGGGGTCATCAGAAATTGTTCTGAACTGCGCTACAATCAGCAAGGTGCTTGGTTGGGTGAGAATATCATTGAAGCCTACACCGAACTTCACCATCAGCATTTGGCAACGAGTGTAGAGGTTTGGGACGAAGACAAACTCGTGGGAGGACTCTATGGGGTTTCAATCGGGCGGAGTTTCTTTGGTGAGAGCATGTTCTCGCTGGTGCCGAGTGCCTCGAAACTGGCGCTGATTTTCTTGGCGGAGTTTCTGGTTGCTCACGATGGAGGCCTTATCGACTGCCAGTTTGAGACTCCTCACCTCCGCAGTATGGGAGGACGCTACATCAGTTACGATGAGTATTTGAGCATTATTCATGACGAAAAAACAACAGAAAACAAATAGAAATATATGACACAGAATCCGTATCTACAGCAATTTCCTGATGTGATGAAGGGCAAGCGCATCATGTATGTTCATGGTTTCGCGTCGTCGGCAAATAGTGGCACAGTTAGTCGGTTGCGCCAGTCTTTTCCTGAGGCAACTATCTTGGCTTTCGATTTGCCTGTGAATCCTCATGAGGCTATCGAATTGCTGAAGTCGAAATGTGAAGAGTTGAAGCCCGATCTCATTCTTGGGACCTCGATGGGCGGCATGTATACCGAACAATTGCAGGGTTTTGATCGCATTCTTGTGAATCCTGCTTTCCAGATTGCCGACACGATGCGCGAACACAATATGATGGGTAAGCAGTCGTTCCTCAATCAGCGAGCCGATGGTGTGCAGGAGTTCTATGTGGACAAACCACTGGTCAAAGAATATCGCGAAGTGTCGGAACAATGTTTTCAGGTATTAGAATCCTCTGGCGATGAGGCAAAAATGGAAGAAAACGAGCGAGTGTTTGGTCTTTTTGGCGACGAGGACCCTCTCGTGCATACTTTCGATTTGTTCTGCGAACACTACACTCAGGCAATCCTTTTTCATGGTGAGCACCGAATGGACGACCGTTCATTTCTCAATGCCGTAGTGCCCGTCATCCGCTGGATTGATGATAAGCAGGAAAAACGGCAGCGCCCGATGATATTCATTGCGTTCGATGCTATGCACGATAGTTATGACAAACCCGTGTCGAGCCTCGTGAAGGCAGTAATGCATCTGATAGAGACTTACAATGTCTATTTCTATGCACCTTGTCCCACCAACTGTCACGCCTATATGGACCAAGTGCAGACGTGGCTCGAAAAATATATTTCCGTTCCTGCTCACGACCACGTGGTGTTCACGAATCAGCCACAGTTGCTCTATGGAGATTATTTCATCGTGAAGGGGGAATCGCCAGAGATGATGGGAAGCGTTATAGAATTTGGAAGCGACGAGTTCAAGACTTGGGAGGAAATCATAGTTTATTTTGACCGTCTCGGCGGACAATAGAATCAACATCAAAAAACTAACTGGATATGAAGAAACTATTTTTGACAATTATGTTTGCGGCCGTCAGTTTTATGGGGGCAACAGCACAGAATTCACAGGAGTGGAAACTCGTGTGGAGTGATGAATTTGAGGGCAATGGTCCTTATAATGCTGAGGTATGGGAACCTGAGCGTGGATTTGTACGTAATCATGAAGATCAGTGGTATCAAGGTGAGAATGCCTTCCGGGAGAATGGCCGATTGGTAATCGAATGCCGTAAGACC
Source organism: Prevotella sp. (assembly GCA_024697645.1). Classification (GTDB taxonomy): domain Bacteria; phylum Bacteroidota; class Bacteroidia; order Bacteroidales; family Bacteroidaceae; genus Prevotella. The sequence goes on along the minus strand of JAILFH010000024.1, from coordinate 35,171 downwards.
GACCTTCCTAATCCGATGTTCAGTAAAGAGAATGGAGGTGAAGGAAACGTAGAGAATGGTCAGCAGAATCGGCAGCGTCGGCAACGCAATGACTGGAGAAATCAGCGTGAGCGCATAGGCTATACTTCGGCTTCGATTACAACACGTCGCTCGTTCAGTTTTCTCTACGGACGACTTGAAGTGAAAGCACGCATTCCCATAGCAGGAGGATCCTGGCCTGCAATTTGGTTATTGGGCGCACCAGGCGAAGACAGACTTCCTTGGCCTTCGTGCGGTGAAATTGATGTAATGGAGTATTATCGTGTGAATGGTGTTCCCCATATTTTAGCGAATGCAGCATGGGGCAATGATCAGAATCGTGCGGTATGGAATTCGAAGCGCATCCCCTTCACCCATTTCACCGATCGTGACCCGCAGTGGGCAGATAAGTTCCATATCTGGCGCATGGACTGGACTTCGGAGGCCATTCGTATCTATCTCGATGATGAATTGCTCAACGATATTCCACTTTCTTCAACTGTGAATGGTGAGGCAGGACGTCACATCAATCCTTTCACTAAGCCCCAATATATCCTTCTCAACCTTGCTTTGGGTGGCGATAATGGTGGAACTATCGACGATGCTGCAATGCCAATGCGCTACGAAATTGATTATGTTCGTGTCTATCAGAATTCTTCAATTCCGGGTTCTACATTCGTGAATACTCCCAATAGGCGCAATAACAGGCAATGGAGAGTTTCAACTGTTCCTCGCGATAGTATTCGTTTGAGTGATCCTTGTATTCTTGCTGACTATGCTACTCGTACTTATTATATGACGGGAACAGGCGGTTTGCTTTGGAAGAGTAAGGATTTGGATACGTGGACAGGTCCCTATCAAGTAACCGAAACCGACCCTGATTCCTGGATGGGACCGCGTCCGCAGATCTGGGCGGCTGAGTTGCATCAATATAAGGGAAAATACTACTATTTCGGAACTTTCACCAATAATGCCATAAAGATTGATACAGTGCGAGGAAATGTAATTCCGCGTCGTGCTTCACATGTCCTCGTGAGCGACCGTGCCGAAGGTCCTTATCGTCCGATGCAGGATAGTATCTATCTGAATCCGAAGCAGCCTACACTCGACGGAACGTTTTGGGTGGAGCCAGACGGAACTCCTTATATGGTCTATTGTGGCGAATGGCTGCAGAATTGGAATGGAACGATGGAATGCATCCAACTCAAGCCTGACTTGAGTGGAACAATAGGTAAACCAACAGTGCTCTTCCGTGCAAAGGATGCACCTTGGAGTCATGAGGTTGAAGATGGTGTGGAAGGTCCGAACAAGGTTACTGATGGTCCTTATCTTTTCCGCACTGGCACAGGTCGTCTTGGCATGATCTGGACTTCATGGGTTGATAAGGATTATACACAAGGTGTTGCCTATTCAGAGAGTGGAACAATCTTTGGTCCTTGGATACATGAACCCAAACCAATCACACCTCCGAACTATGGACATGCTATGCTCTTTAAGACTTTTGAGGGTCGCTGGCTGATGTCAGTTCATAGTCATTTTGACCGAAATGGACATTATGTGCGTGTTCCCCATCTCTTTGAAGTTGACCTGAAAGGTGACAAACTCAAAGTGGGCAAGTTGATAGAATAATCATATTTTCAGTAAACACTGTCCGTTATTTAAGATTTTTTTATAACTTTGCAGCATGAAACTGCTTGAAAAGTTATTACGGGCGGTGTTCAGACCTATTGAGGCGAATGCCGTAACGTTCGTCGCATTATATCTTTTGGGCATCGTGAGTGCTTGGCTCACGGTGCCTCATACACCATCAGGGAAACTCTACGAGAATCTTTATCTGGAGTTATTCCTTGACGTATATATCCTTTGTGTATTCTTCATGATTTTCCCAGGCAATCGCCAGAAGAAATCGGTTAGCAGAAATCGGCATCGATTCCGCTATCAGGGCGGTTCTTGGCGAGGCGTCGTGAAATTCTTGGTTTGTCTGGTGCTTTATGCCATTGCCATTGCCGACGTCTATTGCTTTGAGAAATATGGTTCTTCGCTCACACCGTCGATGTTGATGCTTGTGGGTGAGACTGATTCGCGCGAGGCAGGGGAATTCCTAAGTTCGGTGCTTTCGTGGGAAACCCTTATAAGTGGAGTGGGGTGGATGTTGCTCATTGCCTTATTCCATGCCATTTTAAGTTTTCTGGCTACAAAACTCCGTTGGAGCCCATCACCTATTTTTAAATCGACTACGAGTCGTCATCGTCGTGTGACTTATTATCGTCATGAGAAATCCTCTGATGGTGGCAATCTCATAGAAGCAATTCTTGGTTTGCTCATGCTTGGTCTTCTTATTTGGAGCGTTTCTACATCGTGGAAAAACAAACAAGGATTATGGCGACTGATGACGCTTAACTCTGTTGGGCAAGTTGAAAACGAGATAACACGCTATCATCGTGCAGAACAGTATCTTCCCGTTTATCGACTGGCCTTCAGCATTCGTGCCAATCAGTTAGCGGCAAAGCAGGTGGACCAACTCATTGAAACGGCCGGCAAGGTGAGTGTGGATAGTTGTTCCTATACTTCGCCGACTATTGTTCTTATCATTGGCGAGAGTTACAACAAGCATCACTCTCAACTTTACGGCTACTACATGCCCACGACCCCACGTCAATTAGAACGTGAAAAATCTTGGCATCTAATCAAGTTCACTGACGTGGTGACTTCCTGGAATCTCACGAGTTTTGTCTTCAAGCACATGTTCTCGCTGCACGTCCTCGGTCAGGAAGGTGAATGGTGCGATTATCCGCTGTTCCCAGAAGTCTTCAAACAGGCAGGTTATAATGTGACGTTCCTAACAAATCAGTTCCTGACAAAGGCAAAGGATGCGGTCTACGATTTCTCAGGTGGATTCTTTCTGAACAATCCTCAACTTTCAGAGGCAATGTTCGACCAGCGTAACGAAACGACGCATCCTTGGGATGATGGACTGTTGAGGGATTGGGATCAACTCCTGAAAGAGGGGAAAGTGTCCCTTCCTGATACAGCATACGATGCTTCATCGAAGGTTGAAAACCAGAAAGGCACGCTTGCTATTTTCCACCTTCTCGGTCAGCACATGAATTATTATTCTCGCTATCCGAAAAAGCAGACTCATTTCACGGCAGATGACTATCAGAAGCATCGCCCGAAGATGTTGCCACGACGCAAGCAGCAACTCGTTTGGTATGACAACGCCACACTTTATAACGATTCCATCGTTGACCAGATTATTCGCCGTTTCGAAGATCAGGATGCAATAGTCATCTATGTTCCTGATCATGGTGAAGAAGTCTTCGAACCTGGGCGTTTTGTCATTTGTCGCAATCATAGTGATGACATAGACTATCCACTGGCTCATTATGAGTATGAGATACCTTTCTGGGTGTGGTGTTCAGAGAAATATATAAAGGCGCGACCAGAGTTGTATCGTCAGATTTATGCCGCAAGGAAACGCCCGATGATGGTAGATGCTCTTCCTCATATGCTGCTCTATCTGGCAGGTATACATACGAAAGACTATCACCCCGAATATAACATTTTGGCGCCTGAATATAATGCCAAGCGTCCAAGAATGCTGAAGGGGCTTGTTGACTATGATAAGTTGCCCCGTGATATGAGTAGTACTCGTACGGCGAAGATTCCAAAGGGAGCAAAGAAAGCAAAGAAGGATTCTGTGAATTTCCAGCAAAAGAACAGTGTTAAGTAAATCCTGTCCATACGGAATCTTAGAGTTTGTGCTGAACAATAATATAACGAAACTGATTGTTGCAAGACAATGAAAAAAGAATTTCTCACCAGAGCGGAGTGTAACGCCCTTCGTGGAGTCGCTATTGCGGGCATAGTCCTGCATAACTTCTGTCATTGGTTGCCAGGAATCATTCGCGAAAACGAATATCTTTTCCATGCGAATAATGTAATTGGGTTAAGTGGAGTTATGTCTTCGCCCGACTGGAATCTGACGCTCCACCTTCTGTCGTTCTTCGGTCATTATGGTGTTCCTATGTTCCTATTTCTGAGTGCTTACGGTCTGGTGATGAAATATGAGAATGGTCCTGAACCGAATGATTACAAACTGAATGCTACTCATGCAAGTTGGTGGGACAAACTGAAGTTTCAGATAAAGAACTCTTCCGCATTGCAGTTCCTCTGGCGCCATTTCGTGAAACTTTTCCGAATGATGGTCATTGGTTTCGGTTTGTTCGTTCTTGTCGATGCAATGACACCAGGTCGTCATCGCTATGAATTACTCGATGTTGTGGCACAACTGGGATTGTTCAATAATCTTTTGGAATTTCCCGATGGAGTGGCGGGTCATCGCCATAGCGTCATTTGGCCCGGTCCCTATTGGTTCTTCGGGCTTATGATGCAACTCTACATTGTCTATCGTTTATTCCTCTATCGTCGCCATTGGGGTTGGACAGTAGGACTGATGGTCGTTTGTACGTTAGTGCAGATGTTTTGTGGCCCAGAGAGTACAGAACTCTATCGCCTCCGCTACAATTTCATTGGCGGAATGTTGCCTTTTGGCTATGGACTGCTTGTTGCCCGTATGCCAATGCCCATGTCGCGTGGCTATAATTGGTTGTTTGGTCTCATGTCGCTCTATTTCATTTATTCGCTTAGTTTCAGTTATATTAGTTGGTTCTTCGTGCCACTATTTGTATGCTCTGCGGGTTTTTGTTTAGTGAAAGTGACACCCGACTGGCTCCTCCGAATCCTCACTTGGTTGGGTGGAATTTCGGCGGCACTCTTTGTCTTGCATCCCATCACGCGCAAGGTTTTGATTCCCATTAGTCGTCACGATGGCCTCTACACGGGTCTTGCACTCTATATCGTAGCCTCACTTGTTTTGGCGTGGGTGATGAGTGACTTGATTTCGGGTAAGAAAAAGTGAGGATTATTGCGAATAGTCTCGATGAAATGGGCAAAAATTGAAGAAAAAGAGAAAAATCATAGTTAAAAATCAACGTTGAAGCCAAACTGAATGAAGTCTATTTCCTACAGGTATTGGAACTGAAGAATTTGAATCTTTTGACGAATGAAACTTAAAGACATAGAATGTGCAGATATTAGCCGTTTTCGCGGTGAACTGATGGGAGCAGCAATGCTTTTCATCATTCTGTTCCATGTGCCTTTAGGTCGTGGTGATGCGTTCTTCGGTCTTCACCGTTTGGGTAACGTTGGTGTCGATATGTTCTTCTTCCTGAGTGGTATGGGTCTTTGGTTCGCTTGGACGAAAGGAAAGGAGAATGCGACATCTGCAGATAAAGGATTCGGTCTCGGCCGTTTCTACCAACGCCGATTTGCCAGAATTATGCCAGCTTGGCTTATTATGGCAAGTTTGTTCTATGTTCCCGACTTCCTTGGGGCTCGCAAATATAGTCCTTCTTTTGTCAATCTTTTGGGCGATATCACCATCAATTTGGATTTTTGGCGCTTCGATGAACTTACCTTTTGGTATATTCCTGCCATCATGGCGTTCTATGTCATTGCTCCTTTCTACATGGAACTTATCCGTCGCCATCCTGTTTATCGATGGTTACCAGTTTTGGCTGTGATGTGGTGCGTCATTGTGCAATGGGTGGTGCCTATCCATCAGGCTGTGGGTCATCTGGAAATCTTTTGGAGTCGGGTGCCCATCTTCCTCATTGGTATTAACATAGGAGAGCAGGTTCGCAGGAAAGACAAAATCGACGGTTCTGCCCTGTGGCTCATCCTGTTGTTCTTTGTAGTTGCTTTTGCCTCGAGTCTTTATCTTGAACAGATACGTCATGGTAAGTTCCCTCTGTTCGCCGAACGCATGATTTATATTCCTCTGACCGTTTGTGGCATTCTACTGCTCAATCTCTTGTTGAAACTGAGTCCTGCGTGGTTGCTACGTGTATTGACGTTTGTAGGTAGTATTTCTCTCGAAACCTATCTCATTCATGTGCATTTTGTGATGAAGCCAATTGCCCAATATCATCTTGGCTATTGGCCCACATTCCTGCTCACAGTTCTCATCTCTTTGCCCTTGGCTTGGGCTTTGCATCGCCTGTTGCAACCCCTCGTCAATATTCTCTCAAATCGTAAAAAGCCGACAACAGTCAGGGAATAAGTCAGATGTCTGCAAAGTCGGACACTATCTGTATCTGATATGATTGCAATCATTTTCCCACTTTCTATAGTAGAATAAGTAATATTATAAACTCGTAAACTCATTAAACCCTATGTCTCCCATATTGCGCCTTATCCGACCCAAACAATGGATTAAGAATGTGTTCGTATTTCTTCCATTGTTCTTTGGTGGCAGTTTGCTCGACACTCAGCGACTTCTGGCGGCGTTCCTCACGTTTCTGGCGTTTTGTTTTGCCGCTTCGAGCATCTATTGTTTCAACGACCTTGTCGACGTAGAGGCTGATCGTCGTCACCCTGTGAAGTGTAAGCGTCCTATTGCTTCTGGACTTATTTCTAAAGGTCAGGCTTATGGACTCATGGGTTTGTTCTTTGTGCTTTCGATGGTGATTGTATGTTTGATTTCCCCTATTGTATTTGGACGTGGCATTGGCAATGAGGCTTATGTTGTTCTTTTCTATTGGGTGCTCAATCTTGCTTATTGTGCTGAGTTGAAAAATCACGCCATCATCGATGTTTGCGTTGTTGCATTTGGTTTCGTCCTGCGCATTTTGGCTGGAGGTATGGCTACGCAGACGCATCTTTCTCAGTGGATTGTACTCATGACTTTCCTGCTCACACTGTTTCTCTCGTTTGCCAAACGCCGTGATGATGTTCTTCGTATGCAACAGACGGGAGAGGCTCCCCGCAGAAACACTTCGCGCTACAACCTCACATTCATCAATCAGGCCATTACGATTACGGGTTCCGTCACCTTGGTTTGCTACATTATGTACACTGTATCGCCTGAAGTTACGGCTCATTTCAATACGCACTATCTCTATCTCACTTCCATCTTCGTTCTCGTAGGTCTTCTGCGCTATGTTCAGATTGCAGTGGTTGATGAGAAGAGTGGTGACCCAACAAAGGTTATCCTGCGCGATCGCCCTACGCAACTCATTGTTGTAGGTTGGTTCTTGGCGTTTTTGGTAATTATTTATCTTAATTAGAAAGGAATATTTTCATGATAAAGACCTCAGAGGAACCACAAATTCCAGTCAGTCGGATTCATGTTTTCGACTTCGACGGAACCCTCACCACTCGCGACACGCTGCTTCTCTTTATCCGTTTTGCATGTGGTCGATGGGCTTTGCTGTGGGGATTGCTCTGCTATAGTCCCCTTTTGGTAGCAATGAAATTGGGCTTGGCTGATAACGGTAAGACGAAGGAACGCCTGTTCACCCATTTCTTTCGTGGTATGCTCGAACGAGACTTTGATGCACTTTGTCAAGACTTCGCTCATCACAATACGGACATCTTTCGAACCCAAGGACTGAAAGCCATAGAAAACGCCCTTGATCATGGAGACCGAGTCGTGGTGCTTAGTGCCAGTATCGATCGTTGGGTCCGTCCTTGTTTAGAACAGTTTTTTGAATCCTCGTATCAGAGGACAGACTCCATCCTAGAAGGGGAGAAAGAGGCGCAAGGTCCTCTTATATTCTTAGGAACCAAGATAGAAGTCGCCGACGGCCATCTGACAGGTCGTTTTTCTACGCCCAACTGTTATGGCCCAGAGAAACTTCGTCGTCTAAAAGAACTTCTAGCAACTATAAGTTCCGCTCCTACTTTTGAGGAGAAAGATAAAAATCCTTTTTATATCATCGCTTATGGCGATAGTCGTGGAGATAAGGAGATCCTCGCCTTTGCCAATGAACAGCATTATAAGCCGTTTAGATAAAGGAGCCTACCCCCAGCCCCTCCCTGAAGGGAAGGGGGAAAGTATCTAGTTCGTGTTCCACAAGAAGAATTTGTTAATTGAAAAGAAATAAAGTTTTAAAGAAAATAGAATTAGCAGCCAAACTCCCTTCCCTTTAGGGAGGGGTTGGGGGTAGGCCCCTTTTTAACTCATGAACATAGCATCTCACAAAGAACAACTTGGCGAGATCGTTCGCTTTGGAATCATTGGCGTAACGGCGACGATTCTTCAATATGGCGTCTATCTTGTCTTGCTGCGTTGGCTTCACCCCACTATCGCCAATACAGTAGGATACATCGTGAGTTTCCTGTTCAACTATGTGGCATCAACACGTTACACGTTCCGAGTAAAGTCCACAGCACGTCGCGGAGCAGGTTTTGCCTTTGCCCACCTCATTAATTATACGCTGCAAACGCTGCTGCTGTCACTCTTCCTATGGTTAGGACTCTCGAAGCCTATCGCAATGTTGCCTGTCTTCGCGATTTGCGTTCCTATCAATTTCCTGTTGGTTCGCTTTTTCCTAAAGCGTGGAGAATCCAACTCGCCCCCCAAGGTTCGAAACTCGAAACCCGAGACTCGAAACTCGGAACCTGAAACTTGAAACCCGAAACTTGAAATACCCTTCTAATATGAAACAAAATACTTTCAGTTGGCTATTTGGAATTCGTCGCGATGAGCGATGGATGGCGCTTTGCGTTGCCATTGTGCTACTTGCCTTGCATAGTTTCGTCATTTATAGTTACAACAATATTTTCATGGACCCAGGTCCAGGCTATTGGCTGCGATTTCTCCACTTTTTTAACCTCTCGGGCTACGATCCGATTACATATTCTGTATTGACCGAATGGACTGCCAAATACAATGTGTTTCGCCATCCTTTGCTCGCCTTCTTTGTAGCACCATTATATTGGATTAATAGTGCTCTGATGATGCTCACGGATGTGAATTGTGTTCAATATGTTGTGGCAGCAGTATGGACAGTATTTGGCGTTTATGCCTTCCTGTTTTCTTATCGTATTCAGCGTGAAATAGTTGGTGTCAGCCGTCTGCAGGCTATTTTGCTATCAATGATGCTCTTCGGCTTTGGTCATGTGATGGTGGCTGCCATTGCGCCAGACCATTTCATACTCTCTATGACCCTGTTGCTGTTGACCATCTATCTTTGTGGAACCCTGATGAAGCAGCATCGCGAACTTTCCATTTGGCAGACTATTGCCCTTTTCGTCTTCACGGCTGGCATTACCCTTAGCAATGGCGTGAAAGTCTTTCTTTGCGCCCTTTTCACCAATGGTCGCCGTTTCTTCCGTCCGAAATACCTCATCCTCGGTGTTATTCTTCCTGCAGCACTGATTTGGACAGTTGCCCGCATCGAATATCGGCAACTTGTCCTGCCGATGGAAAAGGTAAAGCATGAGAAACTTGCCAAGGAAAGAAAACGCAAACAGGAACTGGCAAAGCAAAAGAAAATGGAGGCCGAGCGAACTCTCCAACTTCTTGTGGCTGATGCGGCAAAAGCAGGCGATACGGCCACAGTCACCCAACTTAATCATCGTCTTGATTCGGTGAAGACAGCGAAGCCTAAGAAACGTCGCAATCCCTATGGAAAGCCACTTGCTAAGCAAGGCTTTATGAAATGGACAGATATCTCCACCTCTCGCTGTGATGCGGCGGTTGAGAATCTTTTTGGCGAAGGAATCCAACTTCATGAAGATTATGTTTTAGGAGACGTTCTTCGCAACAGACCCGTTGTGGTTCACTATCGCTACATCTGGAACTATGTTGTAGAAGGCATCATTGTTCTCTTGTTCCTATTAGGCATCGTTGCCCCCTTTGTGTTCAGGAAGAAGATGGGAGTCGATATTTCCTTCCCCTTGATGCTTCTGTCCTGTTTCGCCTTCGATATGTTGCTCCACCTCGGTTTAGGTTTTGGACTTAATGAGGTTTACATCATGTCCAGTCATTGGATTTTCATTATCCCCATCTCCATTGGTTACCTTTTCCGCGTGGTGCAGACTCTCCCCCTGCGGGGGGGAGATGGTAGGGGGCTTTTTTATAATCGTGGCCTCCTCGCCCTCACAGCAGCCCTCACCCTTTTCCTATGGATTTGGAACACTTGCCTCGTTATTGGATTCCTGATCATTTAGCGGCTAATATATACGATTTAAAGCATTGCTTCAGGCTATGTAAATCAATGCTCTCGAACATGTAAAGCATATCTCCAGACTTTCCAAAGCAATGGTTTATAGGGGTGTAAAGGAATGCTCTCGATAGTAAAGAGCAATGCTCCCGAACCTCGAAAGGCATGCTTTGTACAAAGAGGTCTGTTCCCGGAAAAGTTTTTGTCGATTAACACCTACCATCCTACCATAACCCCTCTTAAACCCCGATGAATAAAGGGCTGAAGGCATGGTAGGTGTTCTTCGAACTCCTACCATAGACCTACCATGTTCAAAGGGAAAAAGTGAAAGGGTAAAAAGGTAAAAAATCTAAGAATTCAGAACCCTAACACTCATGAATTCCTAACAAACTAGAGTTAGGGTAAATCGTTCAGTGGAACCTGGGACTCAATAAACGAGACTGATAGGCTAATGTTTATACTCCAACATCCCTAAACGTCTGACATTCTGAAAAAGTAGAAGCAGAATTGTCTATGCAAAAAAAGTTGATTACACACTTATACGTTGATGTAAACAACCTTATAATCATATTTTTCCCTTTTTCCTGAACTTAATTTATTATTTTACCTTTTTGTTTTTTTTACTTTTTTACCCTTATCTATGGTAGGTCTATGGTAGGTCTTCTACAAAGACATACCATGGCTCAAACCCTTTGTCAGAAGGCGTTTCCGATGGGTTATGGTAGGTGGGTAGGTCTTTCTCTAAATTTTTCTCTCGGCCACTTTTTTTCTCGTTTCGTTTTGTTGTTTTTCGTGCATAAAAATTCGTATCATTTTTCCACTGAAGTGTGAAAAATTTTGATAATTAACAAAAAAATCATGGAAAAGTTTGGTTTGTATTAAAAATATGTGTACTTTTGCAGCGGATTACATGTGTACGAAAGTGTGTGGTCCATACATTGTGGTATAAATAGAAGCGTCATGCTCTTTCTTTGCAAGCTGAGAACCTGAGAAATTTTCACAATTGCATAGAAGAACTAGAAGATCCCTGGCAATGGGGGCATCGTAAAGGAAGAAGAAGGTATGACTTCACGTATCGGCGTGGAACGGTTGTAGCAATCATCTTTTCTTTTCGGGCTTTCTCAGGGCCTTCAGCTTGAAGATGTGGACAACTGGCTCCACGCTTTGGCATATCTATGCGTCAATCCCCCTTTTCACAACGTGGGCGACGTCTAAGAGCAGTAAACGCTAATTAGATGCGCAAATACATCGATTTATTTTATATTTGGTTTTTTGAGCGCCCACGTTGTGAAACGGCGGCGTTTTCTAAAGTAAACAAAATCCCCTCGGGGACTCTATATATGAGCTGAAACTTAATAAATTTTAAAAAATATCGATTATGATGAAAAAGTTTACTTTAGCTCTTTTGAGCTTATTACTTGTGCCGTTAGGAATGATGGCACAGAGTGTGACTGTTAGCCCATCGTCGGGTAATTTTGTCGCAGCTGTTTCTGAAAGTTCACAAGAGGTGGGCTTCCAAAGAGGTTGGTCTGCTATGTGGCGTCACGAGCAGTTGCCACTGAATTTTGTAACATCTGACGAAACTACATTGACTGAAGGTGGTGAAATCGCAATCCCTGCGGGTAATATGAATTCCAAAGATGGTAATTTGCTTCTCATAGGTGGAAGTATCGATGATTCATATTTTGTTTTGTCTCTTCCTAAGGGATATCGTTTCAAGGGCTATAAGATCACCATGCAGAATGACATGAATGGAGAGTCTTATGCTAACTTTGATTTCGATTCTTCAACTAAGAGTTTTGAGGAACTTGATGGAAGCTTAACAGGCGAAGTTTTGGTTACTACTGGTGAAATGGCTTCAACGAACGAAACCGTTGAGTATTCTATTACTCGTATGAGTAAGACAGATAATGATATGAGCAATCAGTTATATTTCCATCTAAACCGTGGAAATAAAGAAGCTTTCTGTTGTATAACAGTAACATCATTCACTGTCTATTTCACAGCAGAGGGTACTTTCGATGCCGCCATTACACCTATGAAGGCTGACGTTGCCAAGAGCCTTGTAATGTCGCCTTTCAAGACAAATAAAATTGATATAGGTGCAGTTGAGTCAAGGCGAGTTTATGGACAAGATGAACAGTATCATACTTATTATGGTTATAGTTATGAAAATGTTACTGACCTTTCTGCCTATACCTACATCTATCAGGAGGATGCCATTCAGGATGGTGTTCCCCTTGACGTAGCTGAAACGAAGAAGATCCATCCAGTTACGATTGGCGGAAAGAACTACTTTGCCTTTGAGAATGGCGTCTATTATGCAGAGGCCCCCACTCAGGTATATACTCCCACTGGTCTTTCCGCTCCCATTGGCTACCGTATAGTAGGTGCAGACTTCAATGCAGACTATGGGACAGCTACAAGCGGAACTTCAGTAACAAGGGATGTATATTATATAAGATATAGATATGGATATGGGGGAAATTATTATTATTTGAACAACCAATTAGCGTTTGCAAGAAATAACCAATTTGGCTGGGTAATTGACGAGAGAGGTAACATTCAAGATCCTTCTACAGGCCAGTATCTTGCATGCTATGGCGAGGGTGATACTCGTACACTCTCGTGGAGTACCGACCCTGACGGAAGATGGAACCTGAGAAGGGGCCAGGTAGGAGGTAATACATATTATATCTATTATCTTTCCGACGGTGGAAACTACTATTACCTGCAATCTTCTGTTAATGATGCAGGAACACCTTATGTAATTAAGAATGGTACGTCTGACCGCGTGAGTAGCACTTCTGGTACGCAAACCTATACGACAGCCAGCTATACACCGGGCGCCTACACGCTGAGCGTCTATGACAAGACTGGTACTTCAGTTCCACCCAATAATACAATCTCGGTTAACGGAACAGGCTCCACGGGTACGATCAACGTGGACGAGTACAACAATGATGCCGTTAAGTTTGAGATTTCAGGTCTTGCTGAAGGCCAGCAGGCTTTGGTAGAGGTTTCTCTGTCTATGCAGGCCTTGAACCCCTACATTGACAACATGAATCTTGTTTGCCATGATCCAGACAATCAACTCTCTTTGTCGCAGCAGTTTACGGCGGAGGACTTCAGCGTAGGTGGCGAGACATTCAATTTTGCTATACCAAGCACTTATAGTGAAACAGATCTTACATTTACCTTCTCCGACCTGTACAGTAGTTATGGTGACAACACCTATTATACCGGTACATCCCTTGAACAGGATGGTGTAGCCCGTTATAGTTTTGTGACATCACCCTATTTTACGCCAATCAACGGAAATGGCAATGATGGCTTGTACGCTACAGGCGTTTACGACCCCGATCATACATACACAGAGAAAGTAGTAGCTACCACAGCTGGTAATATCCGTTTCAGATTCAACAATGCAGATGAACTTCTGAACACTAATCCTACTCCCCTTGCTATCAATTATCTGAAGGAATTCCCCTTCTCCGTAAGTGCATATCTTGATTCGACAGATCCTGATGCAGAAGAAGGAACAACCGCTGAAGCGGGCGCTTTTGAGGCTGTAATCCTGAACGCCAAAGACGCTGCGAGTGGAACCTACTATGTGTTTACGGCCGATGAAACCCGATACAACATTGCTCCCTCTAAGGCTTGGCAGCATCGTTACTATGCATTCTATCGTTTGGCCATCGAGTTGAATACGCAGACTTATGAACCCGTACTGACATGGAATAAGGTCTATAACGAGACCTGCTACTATGGACAGGATGGCAGCGATGCATCTGACAGCATGTGGGGTCTGAAACTGGGAACAGTCCTCGAGGGCACAACCACTTCTGTAGCAGGCTATCTGACATCGGATGAAATCGATAAAGCCATTGCAGATGCTTTGGATGAGAACAATGAAGATGCTCCTGCAACAACTGCGCAAATTCTTTATGTGGACGCTGGGGACCTTTACTCTATCGTGAGCAGTAGTAATACTGGTGAGGTGACACTTCCTGCTCTTAAGGCTAAGTTGGGTACGAATGCACTGTTCTATCTGCCTGCAAATACAACATCTACACTCGACAATTTTGCTTATAAGACATCTGCAACTGATGCTTCATTCCGCGCAGGTAAGGATATTGTACTCACAGACCGTCAGCCGTTCTATGCTCCTTATGATATTCAGGTTGATATTGATAACAAGGTAACTTACAGCCGTGTTATTACTGTTCCCAAGAACGGTAAAGTAACAAGTGCCACCGTTATCATGCCATTCAATATTCTTGTTGATGATTATGGTCGCCATACAAGTTTGGATAATAATTCCTTCTTCCTGCATCTGATGCAGAATAAAAACTGTCTGACCACTGGAGGGGATGATGCCGAGGACTATGTCTACTTCCCTGTCTTAGTCGGAGCTACGGAAACTACTCCTAACTATCCGTATCTTGTAGAGGTTGAGAATGCTCCTTCGGATGGAAGCGTATCATTTGAAATCTCACAGAAGGGTGCACTGATTGTGGCTACACCAAGCGATGAATATGTAGAGAACGGTGACTATACCTTCACGGGTGAAACAGGTTCTGGTACCAAGGATGGAACGACTTATACGTTCACGAATCATGGCTCTTATTCAGGAAAGCAACTTGCAAAGGACGGCAACTTCTTCTACTTTGCTAAGGGAATGTTCCTCCGTTCGAACGACTTCTCCTATGGTGGTCCAATCTACATGTATCCGTTCCGCACGTACTATTCTACAACCTCTACAACAAGTAGTGCTGGTGCGAAAGCCCTGTCTTCATTTAATGTTATCTTCGGAGAGGGCAACGGTACTGATGGTGTAGAAAGCGTTGAGAATGATCTTTCGATCGACATGAATGCCCCTGTATTTGACCTACAGGGACGCAAGTTGGCAGATGGTCTGAACAGATCTAATCTCGGCAAGGGTATCTATGTAATCAGCGGTAAGAAAATAATCATTAAGTAAGGAGGAAAGGTTTTATGAAGAAGACATATATTAGCCCTGAAACAGAGATTGTCGCCTCAAAGTTCGTACAGGAAATCATGGCGGGCCATAGTTATAACCATGGTGATGCCAAGGGCATAGATTTCGAGGAAACTGGCGACGATGAAATCGATAACGGTTGGCCCAAGAACATCTGGGAAGACTAATCGAAAAATATAATCGGAGGAGTACGAGGCGACTCGTACTCCTTTTTTTGTTAAACCTATTAATATCTATCTATAAAACCAAACATGAAAAAGTCCATCTCGATTGTGGCATTGCTTGCCTTCTTCCTGCAGGTGTCTGCTCAATCAGTAACAAAAGAAGCTGCCCAGGCTAAGGCGAAGCAATTTTTCTCTCAGCAAAAGCAAAGTTCAGTTAGGAATACCAGTGCGAGGAAAATAGATGCAGTGTTAGTTCCAGTTACAACAACAGAAACTAAGACTGTATCACTGCAAAAAGAAGTCCACTCGCTGAACAATAAAACAGCATCACCTTATTATATATTTAATGCCTCTGATGGCCAGGGTTATGTCATCGTGAGCGGTGATGAGCGTGCTCGGGAAATTCTTGGCTACTCAGAATCAGGAACACTCTCTGAGCAGACGATGCCCTGCGGTATGAAACTGCTGCTTGATATGTATGTTCAAGAGATTGAAGCATTAAATGTTGCCGATGCTGCTATTACTCAAAGGGAGGTCTGTTCAAAAACTCCAAAGAAGGTTGCTGAGAATCGTACGAATATAAGCGCGATGCTTTCTTGCCAATGGGGACAAGATTCTCCTTACAACGGTCAGTGCCCCTCTAGTGGTTATAGCCGTTGTATAGTGGGTTGTGCGGCTACAGCCACAGCTCAGGTAATGTATTACTGGGGGCATCAGAAGGGCTATGACTTGGCATCTACGGCTATTCCTGCTTACACGACTCGTGAATTGGGTTTGAAATGTGAGGAACTCCCTGCGACTACTTTCGACTGGGCAAGTATGAAGGATAATTCTAGTAGTGATGCTGCTGCGGCTAAATTATGCCGTTATGTTGGCCAGGCTTTGGAAATGGACTATGGAACGGGTTCTTCAGAAGCATGGGGTTCAGATATAGCCAATGTTTATCGTGATTATTTTGGTTATGACAAGCACGTTCGCCTTGTATTCCGTCAGGATTATGACTACAATGATTATGAACAGATGATGTATGATGAGATGGCTGCGGGTCGTCCTGTTGTAATTACAGGATCGTATATTGATGATGATGGAGAGACGTGGGGTGGTCATTCTTTTGTCTGTGATGGTTATCAGGCTTCAAGTGGGAAATACCATATCAATTGGGGCTGGGATGGATCTTACGATGGATATTTTGCGCTGACTGCTCTCAGCGGATATTACACGTCTACCTCGACGAAAGGCTGTTTCAATATTTATATGAATAGTGTAATGGGTATTCAACCCCCTGTGGAAGGACATGAATATGAGGAAGAGGAATCGCGTGCAGCCATCGCAGATATGAGCCTGACGGGTGCCAGAAGTTTCTCTCGTGAAAATAGTGAGCAGGATTTCGAGGGTATCACTATTTTCAATGGTGTCTATAACCATATGCAGCATAATGTGGAATTGGTTGCAGGTCTAGGTGTTTATGACGAGGCAGGAAAGCTGCTCGATGTGATTGCTGAGGCCCAGTTAGGACGTTTCGATCGCTATGACGGCTTTGGTCTGGAGTTCACTTTCGGCAATTTAGCCTTGGGGCAAGGGCTGAAGGAGGGAACCTATTATATCCGTTCTATCAGTAAGGGAACAGAGGATGGAGACGATTGGAAGCTGAGCACGGGAGCTGAGCATAATTACATCACCGCCACGATTTCAGAGACAGAACTGACATTGCAGCCTTCGGTGGATCTGGAGATAACATCTGTTGGTAAGACAGGAAGCAGTAATTGGAATAGCACCTATGGGGCTACCATTACCAACAATGGTACAGAGGAGAGTCGCGGTCTGCTCTATGCGTTTAGCTCGTCTAAGCTGGTGAATGTTGTGCAGACTGATATAGCTGCCGGTGAGACAAAGACGGTCACATTGGCTTCGTCAAGCATTGTGAAAATTACGAGTGATTTCGACGGGCACCATGTTCTGTGGACTAATTCCTCGTCAGTTCCAAATATTGCTCTGACTGCTCAGGCTGTTAATGCCGATAGGGATGGATGTTTTCCTGGCCAGACGTTGGTTCTTGACGTTTCACTGGCCAACAATGGAACATCTGCCTATACGACTCAAGTTACCGTGAAACTTTGCAAGGAGGGATCTTCATCGGCTGAAGCAACAAAGACATTCCCCCCCAATGTTGCCTCAAAGAGCACACAGACAGAGCGGCTTGAATTCGAGAATCTTGTCTACAATCAGCCCTATACGATTACGCTGACTTCTGGCTCGTATACAGTGGAGCAGGGTAATATGACTACATCTCAGCCTCGTACGTTCTATGTCTATACTGTAACACCAGTGGAGAAGACAGTCCTGCTGGGCGACATTAATGAAGATGGTGAGGTGACAATTGCTGATGTGACTGCACTAGTAAACTATCTTTTGGGCCAGAATGAAACTGCAAAATTTGAGGTTTGTGATGTAAACGCTGACGGCGAAGTGACAATAGCGGATGTAACGGCATTAGTGAACATCATCCTTAATAAATAAAGGAATATTAGTTCGAAAAAGCGCGATATGAATCCACCTGTAGGGCAAAGGCTTTGCAGGTGGATTCTTGTAAATTAGAACATACGGATAATTGTGGATAAGGGTAAATCGATTGTTTCTAACATCTGAAAGGAATAGAAACATTAAAAAATATTTCATTGTAATTCTTTCTTTTTTTAGAAAAAAATTGTACCTTTGCATTGCGAATCAGATAATAAAAGTTTAAAAAGAAGAACCTATTCCTTCCTTGAGTTGCTGAAAATCTAAAAAGTTTCCACTATTTCAACACAAAACAGACTCTGATGGAGTTGCTGAACTAGACTGAGGATTTGTGAAGAATAAAGACTTAGTCATAGGCGTGGAACTTGTCCGCATCTTCAAGCTGAAGGCCCTGAGAAATAGCCCTGAATGATGATGCTCTTGTTTCACGCTTTTATTGTATTATTGTCTTGTTTCCTTTTTGAAGCATAAAAAGATAAAGTTTTTTATGCAAAAAAAATAAAAATATTTGGTGGTTATAAAAAATATGCGTACTTTTGCATCGCATATCACTTATGTGAGTTATGTATTGTGGTAAAAACGTTGTGTTGAAGTTACTTAGACCCTTTTCTATAATAACCAACATAGAAATAGAGACTTCTACCAAGATGCGTAGTTCCTAATTATACTTCACACGCGTATATGTGCGGGAAGACCGTTAGCGGTTTAATCCACTATTAGAGCATAAGACGCTCATAGAACCAAATATAAAAAGACAAACCTAGAGTTTTAAATGTCTGCGTTGAGAAACGATGATGCTCTAACAAAAATGTTATTGCCTTCGTGGCCGTTAAATATACGTCCACAGGACTACCAAATATAAACTAATTTTTAAAATATAAAATAATCGATTATGAAGAAAAAGTTTACTTTAGCTCTTTTGAGCTTATTGTTGGTGCCGTTAGGAATGATGGCACAGAACGTGACCGTGCATCCGGGCAACGGTAGTATGATGCCTGCCTTAAAGTCGGGTAATACCGATACATTCTATGGATGGAGTGGTTTTGCCACATGGAAGCATGAGCAATTGTCACTGACCATGACTACGGGAGATAGTGACAATAACCTGACAGGCAACAATGACGGCTTGACAACTAGTGGCCAGTTAGCAAAACCTGCAAATGATATATTTGCAAGTGCTGACGGCAAATGCCTTCAGATTGGAAAAGGTAATTCTATTGATACCTATTTAACTTTTTGCCTTCCCAAAGGATATCGTTTTACAGGTTATACAATCATATTCCATAGGATAAGTCGTCCAAACGGGGCACCTAATAGTGTTAATAATTACAATGGTAATATATCTTTCGGTGAGACCGATAAGACATTAACCTACACGAGTACCACTAATACTACCGATGATAACATTACAACCTATCGTGGTGATATAGGCCAAAATAATACAACAGAATACACCATAGGCCGTACCAGCAATACTATTACGGACATGGAAAATGTCTTGTATTTTAGGTTAAGTAATGGTAGAAGAAGTGGTCGTGCATTCATTCAGCTAGACCATGTGGAGCTCTATTTCACGGCAGAATACAATACCCCGACTTTAATCCCGGCAGCAACTGCTGACGGAGTAAGTGCCGTAGACATCTCTTTTACCACCAGCAAGATTGATTATGGAGAACTTGTTCTGCGCGATATAAATGGTCGTACACCAGACAATTGGCGGTATGATGAAGAAACAGGACGCATTAGCTACGACGGCACGATACGTGACATGAATGCAAATATGACCTTATATGAGGACGGAGCTGTAACAACTGTTACTGACAACGGCTTTGACGGAACAGCCGGTGATATGGTAGCTTATCATGCCGGGTCCATTTCGTCTGCAGGTGACTACTTCAAGCTCGAATCAAGTAAGCACCCGCAACTAACCGATGACGGAGAGGCTATCTATTACATTGAGTCACCGATATGGGCAACGAACAGTGCTGTGGCTAATGCTCATAAGAATCCTATCGGCTATCGTATCGTTAGCGCAAAATTCAACTATGCAGCTGGTACAGGTACATATTTGCCAGCAACATTCAAAATCCAATATGTGTCGGAAGGAAATGGACCAAATGAAGATGGTACGTATGGTCTGAACACATACAGTGGAACTTATAACTGGAATCCTGCATATCACACCGTCTGGAGGATCGATCAGGACGGATATATCTATGGATATGTTACTTCTGATGGTAGTATCCGCTATCTTGCCGTTAATGGAACTAACATCATCATGACTGCTACTAAACCGAGTGCTGCAAATGGTACCTTTGAGGTCACCAGTAGCAACCAAATACGCTTAAAGAGCAATACTGATCAGTACATTGGTTGGCAAGAAACAGTCACTGGAACATATGTTGATGATAATGGCGAAACAAATAATAGTGTCACTCGATCCGCTGTAATTGCCGCGGATGAAGCTCATAGATCTACCTATAACGAGGTGTCAGCCGCTTCAGAAAGTACTCATGGAGAATATGTACTCAAAATCTATGGGCCTGATGGTGAAACTGTAGCAAGAACAATAAATGTTGCTGAGAGTGGTGGATCTGTAACCGTTAGCGGCTATAACAACGATGCCATCAAGATTGGTATTATTGGCACAGGACTTATCAATGGAGAGATAACCATGCAGGCTCTTGACCCGTATGTCGACCGTCTTGATATTGTATGCCAGGATCGCGAAGGAAATGGCGGCAAACTGACACAACAGTTCACTGCTACCGACTTCTCCGTGCGTGGAGGTGCATTCACCTTCTATGTGCCCCAGGGTTTCCCAACACCTGTCGAGTTCTCCTTCGAGAACCTCTACAGCCATTATGGTGATGAGACTTACTACGGCAATACTTCGTCAACAAACCACGCCCGTTACTTCTTTGTAAAGTCACCTTATGCCCAGACTGCAGATAATGTTTATGACCGCAGTGAGAGTGCAGATTACACAGATAAAATCCACACAGCGCTGAAAGGAAACACAAACTATAAATTTAACAACGCTTCAACTGTAGGTAGTTCTGGTGGTTACTTTGAGGAATATCCATTCAGCACAGCTCTTTACGCAGCACAGAATCCTGCAGGAACATTTGAACCACTGACCTTCAGTTCGACAGAGATGTCTAACGGTACGACAAAGACCGCTTATCTGTTCACCTGCGATGAGACGCGTTACAACATCGCTCCGACGACGGCTACCCAGCATGTCTTCTATGCATTCTATAAGATGACCGTAGACATGAAACAGAAGACCTATGAACCGATCTTGACATGGGAGAAGCTGTATGATGAGACCTTCGATAATGACCGCAAGACTGACTCCAAGTGGGGATTAAGGCTCACTACTACTGAGACTATTGATGATCATGGCAGTCATAGTGGTTACCTGACCGTGAGTCAGATCTTGGAAACGATTGGCGAAAGGGAAGGTGATAATACCGTAGAAGGTGGTCCGGAGACAACCGACCAGATCTTGTTTATCGATGGCAGCAAGCTGATGAGCATCGTGGAGGATCAGACTTCAACCACTTCTCACCCGACGAGTGAACTGAAGGAAATACTTGACAAGAATGCTCTGATTTATCTGCCTTACGGCTCAAAGTCAAGTAATGACAACTTTGCCTTCAATACAATTGAAGATTACAGCAAGACCCCGATCTTCCGCGGCGCCAACAACATCGTGCTGACCGACAAGTATGCGTTCTACGCTCCTTACGACATTCAGGTGGGAGCAGAAAATAAAGCCAAATATACGCGTCAGGTGACATGGGAGAAGTACGGTGCAACCACTAAGCAGAGTCTGATAATACCGTTTACACTTGCTGTCAGTGGTGGTGTCTATTCAGGGAGCAGTTCGTTCAAGGTAACCACTCTTTCCAATTCTCCTCTGAAGGACGATGCGGACAAGAACTATGTAACAGCAACATTTGTTCCTGTGGAGGGAACAACAACCGTGGCTAACACCCCTTATCTTGTGGATATATCTTCTCCGGACGACGGAACGTTCGTTGTTGAGCAGACAGGTTCTCTGGTTAAGGCAACAACAGGTAAGGCCAGCGACGGCTTCTTCTACGAAACACCATTTACTGCCACATATACAGGCGATGGTAGTGAGCATTCATTCAAACCGATGGGGTCGTATTCCGGAAAGATTTTCGAGGATGCAGAGTTCCGGACAAGCAATGTATTCTTCTACTATGGTTCCAAGGACTTGTTCCGCAGTTCGGCAGAACTTGCCAGCAATTATCATGAACTCTATGCCTATCCTTTCCGTGCCTTCTATGGCTACTCGACTTCCAGTCAGAGTAAGATTGCAGCCTTCCTGTTCAGCTATGGTAGTGAGGAAACCGACGGCATCAGCGACATCGCGAAGCGCATCGACTTCGCCGTACAGAGTGGCAAGGGCTATATCCAGATTACTTCCGGCAAGGATTCCGATGTCCGCATCTTTACCCTGAACGGTATGCAGATAGCAGCAGAGCAGATGTCTGCTGGTGATACCCGTATTGTCAACCTGCCCTCAGGTGCTTATATTGTGAATGGAAAGAAAATCATTGTAAAGTAAGGAGGAATGTTCTATGAAGAAAGTATATTTGAAGCCGACAACAGAGAAGGTCGCTTATTTACACGAGAGTAATTTGATGGTTCATTCTGACGTTTACATCGGAGCCAAGGGTATAAACTTTGAAGATGAGGAGACAGAAGAGGATGCTGATTGGTCTTCAAGAAATCTCTGGGACGAATAACCATACTGCACTTAATAGAAACTATTAAGAATTATCTATAATCGCAATCGCCACTGTTCTTGTTAACAGGAACGGTGGCGATTATGTTGTTTGAAGAAATGAAACAAAAACTCTTTTCTCTTTGTCTCACCCTTTTGCTATGCATTCTTGCGGGTGAAGCCTCGGCCTATGATGCTGAGGTTGATGGCATTTACTACATTTTCAACGGTTCAGAAGCGTCAGTGACGTATTTGCTCAACGGAACGAATAACACGCCTGCCTATTCAGGCGATGTAGTCATCCCTGAATCCGTTACCCATGACGGACAGAACTACAAGGTGACGGGCATTGGCCATTGGGCATTCCAGTATTGCACCAATCTGAAGTCGGTCACCCTCCCCAGCAGTGTGACGTCCTTTGGCAACTATGCGTTTTATCATTGTGAAAACCTGACATCGTATACGATTCCTAACAGTATCACAACTGTTGGCATGTATGCGTTCTCTGATTGTAACGGCCTTCAGTCAATTGATATCCCCAACTCTGTGACATCTATCGGCGTGTATGCTTTCCAAAATTGCACCAGCCTTGCCTCTGTTACCATTCCCAATAGCATAACAGCCATCAGTAACTATACGTTCACGGGTTGCAGCGGACTGAAGGAGGTATTCATTCCCAGCTCCGTGACATCTATTGGCGTTAAGGCTTTCGAGAAATGCACCAGCCTTGCCTCTGTTGCCATCCCTGAAGGCGTGACTTCCATCGGCAATGATGCGTTTAATGGCTGCAGCGGACTGACAGAGGTCGTCATCCCAGGCAGTGTGACGAGCCTTGGCGACAGAGCTTTCTCTGGTTGTAGCAGTCTGACATCGGTAGCCATCCCCTTTGGTGTGGAAACCATTGGCATGGCTGTGTTCAGTAAGTGTAGTGGATTGACAGAAGTATCTATTCCCAGTTCGGTAGAATCCATCGGCAATAGCGCATTCTCCGTTTGCAATAACCTGACTACTGTAAAAGTTGACATTAAGACTCCCTTGACAATCAATTCATATGCATTCAGCAACCGAAAAAATGCGACGCTCTATGTTCCTCAAGGCTGCAAAGCTGCTTACGAGGAGGCAACTTATTGGAAGGAATTTAAAGAAATCGTAGAAAGTATCAATGCAGACGTTAATAAAGACGGGGAAATAACAATTGCCGATGTTACGGCTCTTGTAAATATCATCCTGGGCAAAGATGACAAAGATCCCTTCTTGTATGATCATGAGTGTGCCGATGTAAATGGAGACGGGAGAATCACAATTGCTGATGTGACAGCTTTAGTGAATATCATCCTAAATAAGGTATAGAGATTGAAAAGACCGAAAAAACGTGAGGGAAACACCTGCAGGGCATAGGCCTTGCAGGTGTTTTTTATAGATAAGGGCAAAAATTTTTCATGAAAATTATGCAATTACGAATTAGATGATAAGATGATTGGATTAATTGAATGACAGCAAAAAAGACAATTTTATAACACTTTTTTGTTGTGTTGGTATTAATTTAGGGTGAGTTTTATAGGAAAAAGGTTGAGTTTTGCATGAAAAAGGAGAAAAAATTTGGTAGGAGAGGGAAAAAAGTGTACTTTTGTACCGATTTTCTGCACTTAGACTAGACTTACATAGTGTCAGCATTGGAAATGATGGTGTTTTAAAACTAAACGCTTATGCCTTCGTGGCAGCTTAACTTGATTTCACTAAATATAATTGTATAAATAAATCAATCATGATGAAAAAGTTTACTTTAGCTCTTTTGAGCTTATTACTTGTGCCGTTAGGAATGATGGCTCAGAACGTGACTATTAAGGCCACGAATGGTAGTACTATTGCTGCCGTGAAACAAGGTGGTACTACGGACTCGTTCTTTGGAGCAGGTGGTTTTGCCACTTGGCAGCACGAACAGTTAAGTATGGTGCTGACCGTATCGGACAATACAGATTTGACACAGAATGGTCAGTTAGACAACCCTGCTAACAACCTTTTTACCTCAGGAAGTTATATTCAGGTTGCTAAGGGTCAGGCGAGTGGAGCCAATGTTTGCTATGTATCTTTGAGTCTTCCTAAAGGATACCGTTTCACAGGTTATGAGATTGTTTTCTCGAAAAGTAATGAAACAAAAGGTTCAGGGAATGGGGCAATTAGTTTCAGTTCTAATGTTTCAGCAATATTTGGTGAGACAGCGAGCGATTTTGGAACTTACACAACATCTGGAACTGTAACTAATAATGGTGGAACGGCAACTATATCTCGCACAGAGATGAATGAGGGCGAAATGAGTAATGTTTTGTATTTTAAACTTACGACATCGAGTGCAAACAATCGTGCCCTTGTTACACTGCAAAGTGCTGAGTTCTTCTTTACAGCAGAGGAAGACTATTCGCCAGTGGTTCCTGCAACCTCTATTGAAAGTCCTGTTAGTGCAGTTGATGCACCTTTCTCAACCAGTAAGGTAGACTATGGAACAGTTCAAAATCGTACGTATACCATTAATGGTCGTACCTATACTCGTATGAGTTATAGTTCAGCGGATGTAACAGACTTGTCGGCTTACTTTAAACTTTACGAAGCGGAATCGGTTGTAGATGGCACTGATATTGATGGTGTTCCTGGCAAGATTGTTAATTATGGCGCAGGTACCATTTCTTCCGAGGCTGGATATTTTAAATTAGGACGTTCGGATCGGGAACAGATTTATTATATTGAATCTCCAACTAGTGTTACTCTGTCTGACGGTACAAAGAACCCTGTGGGTTATCGAATCATCGGAGCAGAATTTGAGTATGCGAATCAAGTTGTTGCCGAGCGAGTATTCTATATCACTCATGTTTACGATGGTGATACATATTATTTATATACCAATGGAAGCAATGTTTCATGGTCCACTACTAATAGAACAACTTGGACGATGGACGCAGATGGATATATAAGTGGTAATGGTTATTATCTATATTTTAACCAAGGATATGCTGGAGTCCAACGTGCAAAGCCTGGTGAGAGCGAACGCTTCGCTGTAGGTGAGGATGGTATCTACCAGCTGGGTTGGCCAGACTACTATATTCGTTGGTATCGTGTTCAAACAGGATGGGGCTGGGGAGGTCCTACGTACACCAACTATTGTCTTATCAGTAAGGACAATGGTGTAAATGCAACTTATACAGAGCAATCCTCTTCAACAGATAACACTGGTGACTTCACTCTAAAGGTATATGACAAAACTGGTGCAAACCCCATTACACGAACTGATGGAAATGGCAAGGTTAGTTTGACTGGTCTGAACAACGACGCTGTGAAGTTTGGCGTACAGGGTATTGGCCTTGTTCGCGCCACACTCACCTTGCAGGCTCTCGATCCCTATCTTGATCACATGACCGTTAACTGCTTGGACGATGATACGGAACTGCAAACTCCTATTAAATTGAGTCAAACATTTACTGCAAGTGATTTCAGTGTAAGTGGAGGCGAGTTCTATTTCTACCTCCCCAGCGATTGTGCTGGTCATCAAGTTGACATTTCTTTTGAGGACTTGTCAAGCAAATATTTTGACGAAACATATACGGGTGGTAGTAGCAATCATACTTCGCGTATTAACTTTGTTCGTTCTGCTCACTATGATGCCTTTGGTACTTCACAAAACAAACTATACAATAATGTGAGTGAGGCTGCCAATGCTCAGTTGGAACGACTGAAGGTAGGTACTGTGGGTACTGCAGCATTCAAGTTTAACAATGCCGATGAGGTGGGTACCTCTGGTGGTACGCTTACCGAATATCCCTTCTCACTGGAGAAATATGCCGCTGCTCCCAATAATGGAGAGTTTACTGATATGAGTTTTACAGTTTCTGCAGAAGATCAGAGTCTGACTCGTTACGTCTTCACTACAGACGAAACACGCTACAACATTGCTCCTACAACCGCAGTCCAGCATCGTGCATACGCCTTCTATGAGATGATTGTTCACGTACAGACACAGACTTATGAACCGAAGGTTGAATTCAAGAAGGTTTACAACCAAACCCTCTATGGTACTGGTCAGACCGATGCTTTCTATGGTGTTAAGGTAACAGCCTATGATGGCAACACTCCTCCAAAAGCCGGTTATGCATCAACTACAGAGATCTTCAGGCACATTAATAATGCGATCACGAATAAAGTAGATGACTTCGGAAATACTGATATTCCAACAGATTCCAAGTATATGCTCTATCTCGACCTCAGCGAGATGGCTGGTATCTACCAGACCACAGACGAGCAGCATGGCTCAATGGCTGATTTCTCTGCTACAGGTGCCAAGAACCTGCTTGTATTCATCCCAGTTGGTGCATCTGCTCCGAACAACAATGTTGCCTATAAGATGGAGTCAGGTGGTTTCCACGCTGCACACGACATCGTGCTGACCGACAAGGAACCGTTCTATTCTCCTTACGACATCACCGTAGACGCTGCAAACAAGATTACATATAGCCGTCTGATTACAAAGGACAAGTATGGTAAGGTTCAGAATGCTTCACTGATTATGCCATTCGCGGTTTCAGTTGACGGCGGTACGCACACCAACATCGATGGTTCAACCTTCTCATTGCACTATATGCAGGAAACGGCAGCCTTGACTCAGATTGAAGGCACAACCTATGCCTATTTCCCTGCTTTAGTCGATGTTACTACAACTGAAGCAAATACTCCTTATCTCGTGCAACTGTCTACGAACAGCAGTGAGGATGGCGTTTCATTCGTCGTTACCCAGCCTGGTACAACCATTAAGGCTACCACAACAATGAATGCTACCGACTATACCTTCACAGGTGAGACGTCAACTGGAACTGCTACTGAGGGTGACGCAGAGGGAACATACAACTTCACGAGTAAAGGAACCTACGCAGGTGCTAAGATTCCAAAGGCCGACAATGTATTCTACTTCGCAAAGAACCAGTTCGTGAATTCCGGTAACTTGGCCGAAGGATACAACTATGCTAACATTGCACCGTTCCGCGCTTACTTCGCCACATCGTCTACTGGTGCTAAACTTTCTGCCTTCGATATTATTTTTGGTGAAGGTCAGGGCGATGTTCCGACAGGCATTCAGGCTGTTGATGCATCACAGTTCATTGATATCAACGCACCAGTCTATGATATGCAAGGCCGTATGGTTTCTCCCACTTATCGTGAGTTGAGTGGTAAAAATCTCCAGAAGGGCTTCTATGTAGTTAACGGAGTTAAATTCATTGTAAAGTAAGGAGGAAAACTGTATGAAAAAAGTATATATTAGTCCTGTTATTGAAATCGTCGCCACACGACTGAATGAGCAATTGATGCAAGATGGTCACAGTTTTGACTGGGCCGACGCAAAGGGTCTTAATTTTGAAGACGAAGATTCTGATGATGATACAAATTGGTCTTCAAAGAATATCTGGGATGAATAATCTCCAAATATAAATTCATCAAAAGGACTACGAGTTATCTCGTGCTCCTTTTTCTTTGTTTTCGATTTGAAAGAGAGTGATTTCTTCTTAAAAAGATAAATTCGGTAGGACTTTTATATAAAGGTGTCCTTTTGACCTTACAGAGCATATCTTTATACCTATATAAAGACCATCTTTATACCCCTATAAAGGTATCCTTTCTATGGTCAAAAGGATACCTCTGTATGGTCAAAAGCATTGCTTTCTATGGTAGAAAGCATCGCTCTGTATAGTCAAGAGAACTGCTTTGTTATTTGGAACGGATTGCTTTGCTTATTTGATGAATATTGTGAGCACAAAGCACCCTAAGTATTTGAACCTTGAATTTTTGAACTTTTGAACTTTCCGAACAGCCCACAGTGCGTTCATCTTCTCCTGCACATAGGAAAACTCTATTTGTGCTGATCGCGACCTGTCCATTTGCGGATGCGACGGGAAATGGAACGGGTGATTTGGCGGAAGTTGCCGTGACGAAGGTTGAGCCAGAATTCTTCAAGGGAATACTGGATTTTGGTTAAAGGATGATTCCAACCAAGAACTTTATAGCGGCGCTTGAGATAGTCAACGTGGTCGACAACGTAGGATGGATGATTCAAGGGGAACTGCAACTCGTAGCGAGACATCGTGAAAATGCGGCGAAGCCGATGAGGCATAGTTTGCAGTTCTGCAGAGAAATGAGTGCTATCGGCGGTAAGGCCTACATTATTAATAAGGTTCTGTCGGGGCATGATGCAAAGACTGGAGTTCAGCAATAGGTCAGCCCAATAGATAGTTTCGAAATATTCCTTGCCGCTCTGGCTGTGGTCGGTGAACATCCTGAGCATGTTCTTACGCAGATGACGCTCGCGGGCGAGGGCTTTCAGTTGAGCAAGCGTCTGCGGGTTGTGCATGAACGCATAGTCTCCCTGCCAACGTTCAGCAACCCGGCGCCAGGAAGCCCAACCCCAGATGCTCTGGAACGAGGTAAAAAAGTAGTCTTCGCTGATGTCGGGTGTTACCTCGTCGGTGTTGAATCCGCAAACCATCGATATGCGCTCGTCGTTTTCATAGCGATCGAGCATTTCCTTACAGAAAGGAAAAAACGACTGCGAGGGCACCACATCGTCTTCGAGCACGATGACCTTGTCGGCCAGCGAGAATGCCCACTGATGTGAGCGAAAACCAGAAGGATCGCAGCCTTGATTATGGTCGAGGTACTGGCGATGAACTTCACATTCCCAGTCAATCTGCTCATCGCTGACAATCTGGCGACAAGCATCTATTCCTGCCTGATCCTGTGGACCGCGCGGTCCATCCTGATAGAGGAACAGACGCGAGGGACGTGCCTTTCGGACTTCGTTGAACACGAGTTGAAGGGTGTCTGAACGGGTGAAGAACAGCATCAGCACCGCAATGTCAATCTTGGCAGGTTGTTTCATGTTTATATCTCGAATTGTTTTTATTCTATCATAAATTGATAAGTTGTAATCAAGAGAAACCAGATGTGTAGGGACGATTTTTCAAAAAATAGAGAATTATCGAATTTGGCCTATGCACTTTATTCTTTTCCCTTCTTCCCTTTTTTCAGGAATGAAAGACATTCGTTGAGTATTTGTACATGCGCTAATCGCATCACTATGTAATAGAGTGCGGCGGCAATTACGATACGGGCAATGAGTAGGAGCAGTCCTTCTCCAAATCCAGTTTGGGCAGTGGGCAAGAGCCATGAGGTGAGGTGCCCGGTAACAATCATAATGATAGCGGCTGTGGCGGCAAAGGGAATAGTGTCTGCTAAAATCATAGAGAAGCGATAGCCAGCCAAACGGCGAGCGAAGTAACCCCAGACGAAGAACCAAAGTATGGTGAGTGTAGCAAAGGCGAGGACCATCATATAAAGAGGAGAGTTGAGAGAGAAGAGAAGAGAGAACGTTGCCGGGAGTTGAGAGAGGAGAGGCGAGAGTGATGGATGCAAGTAATAGATGGCAAGCATCGTAAGAGTCTGCAGGCAGGCGAGGGAAAGGTTACAATACATGAAAATGTTGCTGCGACCTTTTGTGATAACGACATTTGCCAGTAATGTAGAAAGAGGCAGGAATGCACTTGCTACGGCAAGTAAACGAAGGTAGCGGGCGCTCTCAGCCCATTTCTCGCCGAGTAGGGTGACGATGAATTCGTGGCTGACCAAAGAAAGACCGAATAGTAACGGGAATGAGATGAATGCGGCAAAACGCATCATTTTGCGCAAGACACGCAGTTGGCGCTCGTGCTCATCATCGACACTGACTAATACCGGTTGTGCAACTTGCTGCACCATGTTCTGAATGATGTTGGAACCCTTTGTGCTCCACTGGAAAGCCTGATTATAGTTTCCAGTGTCGTGCTTACCATAGAATCGTCCGATGAGAATGTTTAGGATGTTATTGTTTACATCGGTCAACACTTGTGAGATGAGCAATTTAACGGAGAAACGGAACATTCGCTTGGCGGGACCGAGGTCAATCTTCAACGTAGGGCGCCACGGGCTATAATGCCAATAGAGCAGTGTGCAAGTGAGGATGTAAAGGTTGGTCTGGGTTGCCAAAGCCCAATAAGCGAACCCCATGTAAGCCATTATGACGGCCACACTGCTCGAAAGCAATACGGCAATCATGCCAGCCTTGGCTTGTTGCTTGGCATGAAGGTTCTTGAAGAGCCACGCTGACTGGGAAGTGCCAAAACTGGCAAAGACGATGCCGAGGAAAGCGTAGCGAGAAAGTGATGTGAGTTCGGGTACGTGATAGAAACGGGCAATGAAGGGAGCCGACAGAAAGAGTATGACATAGATGGCGCCTCCCATGAGAATGTTGAACCAGAACACGCTGTTGTAGTCGCGTGAGGTTGGTTGTCGGAGGTTGGCAAGTGCCACCTTGAATCCGCTATTCTGCAGATCGTTGCCGATGAGTGAGAAAATGCTAATCATGGCAATCATACCGAAGTCCGACTGATCAAGTCGTCGGGCCAGAATGATGCCAAACACGATGCCCAGCAGTTGTTGCACCGTGCTATTCAGACCGCCCCAGAACAGTCCTTTCGCCGTTTTCTCTTTCAGGGTCTCGCTCATGTTTTAGTCCCAGATTTCCAGTTTTCCGACGTGTAGATTGATTTTGTCAATATCAGGTAACTTCATATAGTCGCCATACTTCAATGTGAGAGCAGCATGGGTGTTGCTGGGCACGGGGAAGAGATGACCTTCAAATTCCATCTCTGTAAGCGGCAACGTGTCTTCCATATAGCGAGGATCGTGATAAGGAATACCCAATCCGTAGGTCTCGCGAGCATGGGAGAATTTGCAGAAGAATCGCAGTATGGGAAAAAGAATCTTTTCGTTAAAGCGCGTAATCAGCCGGACCTTCCACATATAGCCTTTGCCATCGTCCTTGCCTTCTTCTTCGGGAGAGGGAAGATTTCGGTTCATAATAGAATAGACATGTCCCTGGGCTTTCTCTGAAAGCATATGAATCCAGAGTGGCTGGCGATAGAAGGGGAAAATGTCGATGTAGATGCCCTGCTCGCGCCAGACACGGTCGTAGCGATTCGACTCTTCAAGATGTGAACGACGGTCGCGGACCTTCGCATAGAAGAAGAAATAGTTCGGATCGGTCTCGGTAGATTGCAGCGCCATTGTCTCAGGAAGTTCGTCGGGTAGCACACGCATGAGTCGCTGATAGTCGGGCCAGAGCATCTCGATGTCGAGGTCGTCGTCCCAGGGGATGAATCCCTTGTGGCGGGCTGCTCCAATCAATGTTCCGCTCGACAGCCAGTACTGAATGTTATGTTTCTTACAGATGCGATCAACTTCCAACAGAATGTCGAGCATGCGTATCTGCTGGCGACGCAAAAGCGAGCCGTCGGGATTGAATCGCTGGCGTAGGGCTTCCTGATCAATACTGTCTGTTGTCATTTCTCCTTAT
Source organism: Prevotella sp. (assembly GCA_024697645.1). Taxonomy (GTDB): domain Bacteria; phylum Bacteroidota; class Bacteroidia; order Bacteroidales; family Bacteroidaceae; genus Prevotella. The sequence goes on along the minus strand of JAILFH010000024.1, from coordinate 3,271 downwards.
TTCTTTTTGTTGACCCTTCCACTTGCCACCTTGTAGTCGTAACTATGGCGACCTTCGGCACGGAAATCCTGATGATAGCGTTCCAACACATGACGGAAGACCTCATCGTATTGAGGAATAAACAGGTCATCCCCTGCAAGCAAGTGGCCGACAATCTCTTCTGCGAGAGGTCGTGTGGCATCAAGATCGGTTGGGGCTGTGCCGTTGAATCGAGTTCCCTTGATACTACCGGGCGACACGTTCAGGATGCAATTTTTCGAACCACTCTTTTCCAGTTCCACATTCACACTTTCAATAAACATCCTCAGGGCAGCCTTTGTGGCAGCATAGAGCGAGAAGAATGGTGACGACATATAGCCCGAAATGCTTACCATCACACCAAGTCGGAATCCTTCCTGATGGAGTAGTTGCTGGTAGTAGCGCTTCACAATGTGCATGACGGGCAGGGTGTTCACTTGGAAATAGGTGTCGATGATGTTTTCGTCGACATCTTCAAACAATGCCAATCGTCCGAATCCAGCAGTAATCATCACTACATCTGCATCCTGATGACGGTCGAAAACAGAATAATCACCACTAGTCAGGTCGAGAGGTTCAAACATGACTCGGTCGGCAATATTGGCATCTGGTGCACTTTTGTCGACAACGACTACATCATATTCTTTAGCAAGGCAGGTGGCAATGGCTAAACCAATACCATTGCTACCACCTACTACAATTGCTTTTTTCATTTTGTTTTTAATTAAAGGCCAGAGGGCATTCAAAGTCCTCCTTGCTCTTACTTCACGGGAATCAGCCAGAACTTAAACAGGCGATCCTCGTACTTCACACGATACTGAGGCATAGCCTGGGCGTCACGGTTCCAAGAATTGATACCGCCTACGCCAGTTTGAACCATATCGAGTGACAATTCAGTGTACTTCGACTTGGGCACTTGAGGTGAGTGGCGCTGATCCTTCTCCAAACCTTCGTCGAGGTCAGTGATGTTATAGTGGAGAGCCGATGCCGTGAACGGGTCGCATGCCTGGATGCGAAGTCCGAAGCCTGCTCCGTTTGTCTGACGCCACCAGCGGATATCGGTCTTCGTGCCTGTCTCCTGCGGACGGATGTAGGGGAAGAACTGGTCGTCGGCAGATTGCTTATTGATGCCTAACGGCATGCAATCCTTGCGGTCGCCATAGTTCTCAATCGGGCCACGTCCGTAGTATTCGCTCTGGTCGTAGTTGTAAGGCATGTCCATTACCACACCATAGCGGAACATGTCGGAAACCTTAGCATCAGGTGTTGTCGACATCTTCTCAAATACGTGGATAGAACCACCTTCGATAATGACATATGCCATCATGAGTTGAGCCTGTACGCCTGGCATATCATAGTTTGCCTTCACTGTAACAGAATTCTGCTTCTTATTGTATTCGGCAGTAAGTTCGGTGAGGGTCATGTCGGGATTGCGCCAAGCACGCATACTGCGATGTAAGCCAGCACCCATATCGTTATCAGTAACGGCACGCCAGAAGTTAGGACGAAGGGTTCCACCCTCGCCAAGGAGGTCATTGCCAAGCACTTTATATTCCTTCAGCAAACCAGTCAGTTTGTCGAAGCGAACGGTAAAGTTAGCATTAGAAACTACAATCTCGTCGCTCTTCTTCTTATTCTCGAGTTTAATCTTCGACTTTGTTTCTACGGTCTGTTCCTCAAAGTCGCAGCAACCGTGACCATATTTCTTGATGGGCAGTTGGTTGTAAGCCACAGGTTGACCTGCCTTCATAAGCGGCTCAGCATCCTTCAGCACGAAGCAGACATTAAGCAGAATTTCTGCCTCGCTGTCTTCAATGGCATCAGTTGAGAACGGAATCTGATAGGCCTTTGTTGCCTGAGGAGCCACGTCGAGATTAGCAATCTCGCCCTGCTGTACCTGCTTGCCGTCTGCCATCAGTTGCCAGATGAGTTTATAGTTTTCGAGCGAACGGAAGAAGTTCTCATTGTAGACTTCGATGGTCTTTGTCTCATCGAGTTTGCCCTGTGCCTTTGCCCAGATGTTCTGATACTGATAAGCCACTTCATAGGCATGAGGGTTCAACTGGCGGTCAGGACCGATGATACCATTACAGTTGAAGTTGTTGTCAGAGGGATCATAACGGTTGTAATCGCCACCGTAAGTATAGTCAATCTTATTCAACTCGGGGTAGGAGAGGTTTGAAATGCGGTTCAACTCAGCCAGCGAAGCGTTGAGCATCTTTGCATTTGGCTTGCGATGAAGTGCCTGATCAACATAGTCCCAGATGTAGCCACCTTGATATTTTGGATACTTGCGAACGAGTTCCCAGTATTCTTTCAGGCCACCAGAAGAATTACCCATTGTGTGGTTGTATTCGCACTGGATGAGAGGTTTCTGGTATTTGTCGTCCTTACAGTAAGCCTCAGAAGCCCATGGTGTGTAATACATCGGGCAGAAGATATCGGTGTTGCGACCTTCGCGATGAGCCTGTTCCCACTGGCAAGGGCGACTCTTGTCCTCAGCCTTCACCCAGTCATAGGCAGCCTCGAAGTTTGGACCATTCACGGTCTCATTACCAAGTGACCAAACAATGATAGCGGGATGATTGAAATGTGAGCGAACATTGTTCTGATTGCGTTCCATAATCTGCAGACCAAAGAGAGGTTTCTTTGCATCAGCATTCTCACCATAGCCAAAGCCGTGGCTCTCCTGATTGGCCTCGGCGGTCATGTAGATACCATATTCGTCGCACAAGTCGTACCAGATGGGATCGTCAGGATAGTGGCAGGTACGAACGGCATTGATGTTCAGGCGCTTCATAATCTGAATGTCCTGAATCATACGCTCACGAGAGACAACGTAACCTCCGTCGGGATCCAGTTCGTGACGATCGGCACCCTTGATGAGCACGGGCTTACCATTCACCAACAGCTGGGCATTCTTAATCTCCACGCGGCGGAAGCCCACCTTCTGCGTGATGACCTCCACGGGCTGCTGCTTGACGATGGGCGCAGCTGATAGCTTTGCAGATTTACCCTTATTGTCTTTGTTGAAAATCGTCGTTACTAAAGTATATAAATAAGGTGTCTCTGCAGTCCATGGCTTGCAATTAGGAACTTCTAACTTAAGAGTATAGCTGCTCTTGTCGTTCGGATCGGCATTCTTGTATAGCGTTTTCATAACGGGTGCTACTACATTGCCTTTTGCATCGAGGAGCCAGCATTCTATTCCCACGTTGTCAATAGATTGCGATACCTTTACATTAAGATCCAA
>JAILFH010000038.1 GCA_024697645.1 Prevotella sp. | reverse complement strand
GTGTGGATAGAGGACTGTGTGGAGCTGAGTCGCTTCATCGAGGATCGCCTGAACCGCGATGATGAAGACTTTGAACTCGAGGTGGGCTCTGCCGGCCTTGGCCAGCCTTTCAAGGTTGCGCAGCAGTATGTGAACCACATCGGCAAGGAGGTTGAAGTACTTACGCTTGACGGCAAGAAGCTGAAGGGCATCCTGAAGAGCGTCGACGGCGAGCAGTTCGTCGTAACGGTTGAGGAGAAGGTGCGCGTTGAGGGCAAGAAGCGCCCCGAGCTGCAGCAGAACGACTACTCGTTTGAGATGACGGGTGTGAAGTACTGCAAGTACCTGTTCCAGGTGTAAGCCGTCAGTCCCGGATCGTCAGGACTCTTCGGAACCCCCGTTAGGCCCCGGCTATCCGGTATGATGTGAATAACAATAACTAAAAAATAAATATAAATGGCAACAAAGAAAGAAGAACCCCAGAGTATGATCGATACCTTCAGAGAGTTCAAAGAGATGAAGAACATCGATCGCACCACTTTGGTGAGTGTGCTGGAAGAAAGCTTCCGCAATGTGTTGGCGAAGATTTTCGGCTCTGACGAGAACTTCGACGTGATTGTGAACCCAGACAAGGGTGACTTTGAGATTTACCGTAACCGCATCGTCGTCCCCGATGGTGAGGTGGAGGATGAGAACAAGCAGATTTCGCTGAGCGATGCCCAGCAGATCGAACCCGACTACGAGGTTGACGAGGAGGTGTCGGAGCGTGTTGACTTCACGAAGTTCGGCCGCCGTGCCATCCTGAACCTTCGTCAGACACTGGCCTCGAAGATTCTTGAGTTGGAGCACGACTCGCTCTACAACAAGTACAAGGATCGCGTGGGACAGATTGTCTCGGGCGAGGTCTATCAGATGTGGAAGCGCGAGGTGCTGGTGGTCGACGATGAGAACAACGAGCTCATCCTTCCGAAGTCAGAGCAGATTCCCAACGACCAGTATCGCAAGGGTGAGACCATTCGTGCCGTCATCCATCAGGTGACAAACGAGAACAACAACCCGAAGATTATCCTGAGCCGTACGAGCCCAGTATTCCTGCAGCGTCTGCTGGAGGCTGAGGTTCCCGAAATCAACGATGGTCTGATTTCCATCAAGAAGATTGCCCGTATGCCGGGTGAGCGCGCCAAGATTGCAGTTGAGAGTTACGACGACCGTATCGATCCCGTAGGCGCTTGCGTAGGTGTAAAAGGTAGCCGCGTTCATGGTATCGTTCGTGAACTGAACAACGAGAACATCGACGTGATCAACTACACCGCCAATACAAAACTGTTCATCCAGCGTGCACTGAGTCCCGCTCAGGTTTCAAGCCTGAATGTTGACGAAGAGAACCACAAGGCAGAAGTATTCCTGAAGCCAGAGGAAGTGAGTCTGGCCATCGGTCGTGGCGGTCTGAACATCAAACTGGCTTCAATGCTCACAGAATACACCATCGACGTATTCCGCGAAGTTTCTGAAGACGATGCCGACGAGGATATCTACCTCGACGAGTTCTCAGATGAAATCGACCAGTGGATTATCGATTCCATCAAGGCTATTGGCCTCGACACCGCTAAGTCTGTACTGAACGCTCCGAGAGAGATGCTCGTAGAGAAGGCAGACTTGGAAGAAGAGACCGTAGATCATGTGCTCGATGTGCTGAGGGCTGAGTTTGAAGCGTAAAAACGCTTTCCAACAATAAGCCAATCACAAGAACCACAAACAACATTAATAGAAAATCAATAAAACGAAAATCAACAATAGATGAGTGTCAGATTAAACAAAGCATTACGCGAACTGAATATCGGACTCCAGACGGCAGTGGAGTTTCTGGAAAAGAAAAGAGAACTGGGTGAGGTAAAGGCCGAGCCTAGTTTCAAGCTGAGCGACGCACAATATGAAGCCCTGGTGGAGGCATTCCAGCAGGATAAGGAAGTGCGCTCGAAGGCAGCACAACTGTTTCAGAAGAAGCCGAAAGAGAAGAAAACTGCCGAGCCCAAGGAAACTCGGGCCGAAACCCTACTCGAGTCGAGCAACCAACAGCAGTTCAAGCCGTTGGGAAAGATTGACCTCGGTAATCTGGGGGGCAAACCGGCAGAGCCCGCGAAGCCTGCACCTGTGGAAGAAAAGCCACAGAAGAAGTCTGCTGCTCCCAAATCTGAAGAGACTCCCGCGCCAAAGGCTGCTGCCGTGAGCCCTGAGCCGGAGAAGAAGGTAGAGAAAGTTGTTGAAGAAACTCCTAAGGCCGAACCCGTTGCCGAGAAGCCGCAAACAGTCGAAAAGTCTGTTGCCGAGAAGCCCGCAGAGCCTGAAGCACCCAAAGCAGAGACTCCCGTAGTTGAGGAAAAGGCTGAAGAGCCTGAAACTGCTGAAGAGCCGAAGAAGGAAGGTCCTCAGGTCTTCCAGTTGAAGAGCGACAAGAAACTTGCCAATGCCCCGCAACTGAAGATTCAGGGTAAGATTGACCTTGACGCCATCAACCAGAGCACTCGTCCGAAGAAGAAGACTAAGGAAGAGAAACGCAAGGAGCGCGAAGAGAAAGCCCAGCAGGCACGCGATCAGCAGAAGAAGAAGCGCGTTCGTATTGGTAAGGAACGTGTCGATATCAATGCTGCAGCCAATCAGCAGCAGCCGTCTTCACAGCCTGCCGACCAGGCTGGAAAGAAGAGCGGCAAGAAGAAAAAGGCACGCGGACGCAACCAGAAACCTCTTGAAGTAAATGAGGAAGATGTGGCTCGCCAGGTTAAGGAGACGCTCGCACGTCTGACCAACAAGCAAAGCCAGAACAAGAAGGGTGCCAAGTATCGTAAGGAAAAGCGCGAAGCCGTTCAGGAGCGCCTCAACGAGGAACTGTCAGCCGAGCAGGCACAGAGCAAGGTGCTGAAACTCACCGAGTTCGTAACCGTTTCCGAGTTGGCAACGATGATGAATCTCAGCCCCATGCAGGTTATCTCAACCCTGATGTCGGTTGGTATCATGATGTCAATCAATCAGCGCATGGACGCGGAGACCATCAATCTTGTTGCCGATGAGTTTGGATTCAAGACCGAATACGTGAGTGCAGAGGTTCAGGAAGCCGTCAGCGAAGAAGAAGACGACGAGAACGACCTCATCCCACGCGCACCGATTGTTACCGTCATGGGTCATGTCGACCACGGTAAGACTTCGCTCCTCGACTATATCCGCAAGACCAACGTTATCGCAGGTGAGGCTGGTGGTATCACTCAGCACATCGGTGCCTACAACGTAAGGTTGGAGGACGGCCGTCGCATCACCTTCCTTGATACCCCGGGTCACGAAGCCTTTACCGCTATGCGTGCCCGTGGTACTCAGGTTACCGATATTGCCATCATCATCATCGCTGCCGATGACTCTGTGATGCCTACCACAAAGGAGGCCATTGCTCATGCTCAGGCAGCCAATGTTCCAATGGTATTCGCCATCAACAAGATTGATAAGCCCGGTGCCAATCCCGATAAGATTCGTGAAGACCTGGCTCAGATGAACCTCCTCGTCGAGGAATGGGGCGGTAAGTACCAGTGTCAGGAGATTTCAGCGAAGAAAGGTATGGGTGTCAACGACCTGTTGGAGAAAGTATTGCTCGAGGCCGAGATGCTCGACCTGAAGGCCAACCCCAACCGCAAGGCTACGGGTTCCATCATCGAGAGTTCACTCGACAAGGGTCGTGGTTACGTTTCAACCGTACTCGTCTCGAACGGTACACTGAAGATTGGTGACAACGTCATTGCCGGTACAGCCTTCGGCCGTATCAAGGCTATGTTCAATGAGCGTAACCAGCGCATTCAGGAGGCACGTCCCGCAGAACCTTGCATCATCCTTGGTCTGAACGGAGCCCCGACAGCAGGCGACACGTTCCACGTGCTCGACACTGAGCAAGAAGCCCGCGACATTGCCAACAAACGCTTGCAGTTGCAGCGTGAGCAGGGTCTGCGCACTCAGAAGAAGTTCACACTCGATGATATCTCTCACCGCATTGCCCTTGGCGAGTTCCACGAACTGAACATCATCGTGAAGGGTGACACCGACGGTTCTATCGAGGCCCTTAGTGACTCGTTCATCAAACTCTCCACCGAGAAGGTTCAGGTGAACGTTATCTCAAAGGCCGTAGGTCAGATTTCAGAAAACGACGTTATGCTCGCCTCTGCCTCCGATGCCATTATCGTTGGCTTCCAGGTGCGTCCTTCGGCTGATGCCCGTAAGGCTGCCGATCGCGAAGGCGTCGAAATCAACACCTATTCTATTATTTATGACGCTATCGACGATATCAAGTCAACGATGGTCGGCATGCTCGACAAGGTCATCAAGGAACAGATAACTGGCCAGATCGAGGTGAAGCAGGTATTCAAGATTTCGAAGGTTGGTACCGTTGCCGGTGGTCTCGTCACCGAAGGCAAGGTGCACAACAAAGACAAAGCCCGCGTTGTTCGCGATGGTATCGTCATCCACACTGCTCCTATCGACGCTCTGAAGCGCTATAAGGATGACGTGAAGGAAGTTGCCACCGGACTTGAGTGTGGAATCTCGCTCGTCAACTTCAACGACATCATCGAAGGCGACATCATCGAAACCTTCATGGAGATTGAGGTACAGCAGAAATTGTAAATTACACAATGAAAAAAACGAACAATCCTTATCCACGGTCATTTGCACGGCGATTGATGAGAAGGATTGCATTCCCATTGCTTATTGCGATGGGAATCGTTTCCTATTTAATATACGGTCTTGCCCATGATGTCATGATTGAAGAGGAAGAAATGCGCCATCAGAGTTTCCTCGACAAGATGACCAGCAATGTTGACAGGACGCTTACTGAAATTCAGTTGGGCATCAACAACTATGTGCCGGAAATCGAAAACAACATCGATAATCCCGACCTTATGTACGACTGCATGAAGGAAATCGTCCAACTGAACCCGAACATTCGCAGCAGCGGTATTACCTTCGTGGCCGACTACTATCCGCAGAAGGGCCACTGGTACTGCCCCTACGCTGTTCAAGAAGATGACGGAACGATGACCGTGAAGAACATGGGTAGTGCCGACTACGACTACCTCAACAGGAAGTGGTTCAAGGATGCGCTTGCTTCCAAAGAGCCGAGTTGGTCAGACCCATTCTTCGAGGCCAACGACAGCCTCATTGAACTCGTTTCCTACCTCGTGCCCATCCACGACAAACAAGGTCGCACAGTCGCCATACTGGGTGCCGACATGTCGCTGAAATGGCTTCAGGAGAAAATCACCGAGTGGACCCGCGAAATCATTGATCAGCAATGGATCACCGTCGACTCAGCCCGACTGGAAACCGATATAAGAGAGAGGAGTCGCATCTCTTACGGATTCATCGTCACGGAGGACGGAACCTTCATCGCTCACCCTAACACGTCATACATTCTTCGCAAAAATTTCTATACATCTTTCAAGGAAACACCCGACACATTAATCAATAAATTGGGTAATCTCCTGACATCAGGCAAGAAAGGCTACTACGACAAAGGAGTACCCCTCTTGCAAGAACGCAACGATTCCATTAATAAAAAATTTGAAGGGAACTTATCATACTTCTTCTATGCGCCCATTAAGCAGGCCAATTGGTCAATGGGTCTGGTTGTGCCGTCCCTGAACATCGACTTCGTAGCCATCACATTAAGCGGTTTGCTGATGCTTCTAATTATCGTTGCCATTTTCATCGTCTCAACCATTGGTCATCTCGTGATCAAGCGAGCCGTCAAGCCGCTGAATGCTTTGGCAAATGCGGCCAACGAAGTGGCAAAAGGTAATTTCACGACCGAGTTGCCTCAAATAAAGAGCCGCGACGAGATTCATCAGTTACGCGACTCCTTCGCAGACATGCAGCAGTCGCTGACTACCTATGTAGAAGAACTGAAGACCACAACTGCATCGAAGGCGTCAATGGAGAACGAACTGAAGATTGCTCACGGCATTCAGATGGCCATGCTTCCGAAGACCTTCCCTGCCTTCCCCGACCGAAAAGACATTGACTTATATGGTTCGGTAACACCTGCAAAGGCTGTGGGCGGCGACCTCTTCGATTTCTTCATCCGTGATGAAAAACTCTTCTTCTGTGTAGGCGATGTCTCCGGAAAAGGTGTCCCCGCGTCACTGGTTATGGCAGTTACCCGCTCATTGTTCCGCAATGTGGCGAACTATGTACCTGAACCTCATCTCACCGTTAAGGCACTCAACAACTCAATTTCCAAGGGCAACGAATCCAATATGTTCGTTACATTGTTTGTAGGTGAACTCGACCTCACTACTGGTCTTCTCCGCTATTGCAATGCTGGACATGATGCGCCCGTTCTAATCAGTGAGAAAGATTGCCGCGAACTTCCCTGTGATCCGAATATTCCCGTTGGCATCATGGCCGACTGGGAGTACACCGGTCAGGAGGTCAAACTTGAATCTCATACAACCATATTCCTCTATACCGACGGACTCAACGAAGCCGAGAACCTCCAGCACGAGCAGTTCGAAATGGAGCGTGTCTATCAGGTGGCCGAACGCCTGCGCACTAAAGGCGAGATGGAATCAGAAAATGTGGTCAAGCAAATGGGTAAAGCCGTCAAGGAATTTGTGGGTGAAGCCGAACAGAGCGACGACCTCACTTTGTTGGCGGTTCGCTATTTAAAGTAAGTTTGCAATAACTTCAATGGAAGAAAAAGACAAAAATATAAGCAAAAACATATCCACCGAAACACCGGAAGCTGGCAACGACTATGTTCGGCGCATTGCTGAACAGAAATACGAATTCGGCTTCACGACCGACGTTCATACCGAGGTCATTCCCGTTGGACTTAACGAAGACGTCGTAAGACTCATCTCCCAAAAGAAAGGTGAGCCCGATTGGTTGTTGGAATTTCGTCTGAAGGCATTTCGTCACTGGCTCACAATGAAACAGCCAGAATGGGGACATGTTCATCTGCCCGAAATCGACTATCAGGCCATCAGTTACTATGCCGACCCAATGGCGAAAAAGCCGAAGGGCGACGGGAAAATCGACCCTGAACTCGAAAAGACTTTCGACAAACTGGGCATTCCACTCGAAGAGCGTTTGGCGCTGAGTGGTAACACTGCCGTCGACGCTATCATGGACTCTGTCTCCGTGAAAACCACATTCAAGGAGAAACTA
>JAILFH010000021.1 GCA_024697645.1 Prevotella sp. | reverse complement strand
TTTCTAAGGCGCGATTAGAGTGCCATATATTTCTCGCGAAGCGACTTTTGAAAGATTTCTGGGCAAAGCCCATCCAATGCGTCCCCTTTGGCTTAGGCCGCCTCCCCATCGGGGAGTGCTCAAATCTTAAAGCCGCCAACGACGGAACTCAGCAGGTATAATTTTCCATTTTCCATTTTCCATTCGAATATCCCCTTCGGCTTAGGCTTTTTTGGCTTCGCCGATTTGGGGGCTTTTTTAGATACTCTTTTCTCATGAAGTTTTATCAAGACTTTCTATTGATTCCTTAAACACAATCGCGGCATGACTATTGCATCGATTTTTTGGTACAACGCACTGACAGTTTTTCCTTTTCAGATTTTGTCCAATGCCTGAGCCAAATCGTCAATGATGTCGTCGATATGCTCAATGCCTATCGAAAGGCGAACCGTAGAAGGCGTGATGTGCTGCTGAGCCAGTTCCTCGGGCGACATCTGTGAATGGGTCGTGGTGTAAGGATGAATCACGAGGCTTTTCACATCGGCCACATTCGCCAACAGGGAGAAGATCTGCAGTGAGTCGATGAACCGCCAGGCTTCCTCAACTCCACCCTTCACCTCAAAAGTAAAGATGGAACCACCACCTTGTGGGAAGTATTTCTCGTAGAGTTCGTGATCAGGATGATCAGGCAAAGACGGATGATTCACCTTCGCCACTTTCGGATGCTTCGACAGGAACTCAACCACCTTCAGCGTATTGGAAACGTGGCGCTCAACACGAAGTGAAAGGGTTTCAACGCCCTGAAGCAAAACCCACGCGTTGAAAGGCGAGATGGCCGCACCTGTATCACGCAGGACAACGGCTCGAATGCGAGTGACAAACGCGGCAGCGCCAGCAACATCGGCGAACACTGCACCGTGATAAGACGGATCGGGCTTGGCCAACGTGGGGAATTTGTCGGCATTCGCCTTCCAGTCGAAGGTGCCTCCATCAACGATGACCCCGCCAAGCGAAGACCCGTGACCCCCCAGAAACTTTGTGGCGCTATGAACGACAACGTCGGCCCCATGTTCCATCGGGCGAATGAGATAGGGCGTGCCGAAAGTGTTGTCGACAATCAGCGGAATCCCATGACGATGGGCAACCTCAGCCACCCCTTCGAAATTGGTGATATCTGAGTTGGGATTACCAAACGTCTCCACGAAAACGGCTTTCGTGTTGGGACGAATTGCATGCTCAAGTGCTTCCAGATTGTTTACCGTAACAATCGTATAATCAACGCCTTGCGTAGGAAGCGTATGGGTGATAAGGTTGAACGAACCACCATAGAGGTTGTCGGCTGCGACGATATGATCGCCATGCTGACAGATGTTTTGCAGCGCGTAAGTGATTGCGGCTGCTCCCGAAGCCACAGCAAGTCCTGCAACTCCACCCTCGAGAGCAGCGACACGACTTTCAAACACATCCTGAGTGGAATTGGTCAGTCTGCCATAGATGTTGCCCGGGTCGCGAAGACCGAATCGGTCGGCTGCATGCCGGGAATTGTGGAAAACGTAACTCGTGGTCTGATAAATGGGTACCGCGCGCGAATCAGTTGCGGGGTCGGGTTGTTCTTGTCCTACATGTAGTTGTAGGGTCTCGAAGCGAAGTTTTTTCTGTTCCATCATTTTTGTTTTTTGTTAGTTTTACATTCATTTAATTCTCTCAATCCATTTTGTCTGCTTAGTTGATATAATTATAGAACTTTCGACGGTGCAAAGTTATAAAATTTAGAAATATCATCCAATATGTTTTTGTAATTAAGAAAATTTTTCTATCTTTGTAGCCGTAAGTAAAACAAACGTAAGGTCAGCATACCCAAAATGCGGCCTAAATAGAAAAAAATTCTATGGAACAACTCGACCCAACCGACCTGCAGATACTCCGAACGCTGCAAAACAATGCGAAACTCACCACAAAAGAACTCGCAGAGGCAGTTCACCTGACACAGACTCCCGTCTTCGAGCGCCTAAAACGACTGGAACGACAGGGGTTCATCAAGCGCTATGTGGCCATTCTCGACCCAGAGTTGCTTGGCCTCGAACTGATTGTCTTCTGCAACGTGAAACTTCGGCACATGAACCGCGATATTGCTGCCGACTTTGTCAAAAGAATTCAGCAGATTCCCGAGGTGACCGAATGCTACAACACGTCGGGAAACTATGACTATCTACTTAAGATAAGGGCACGAGACATGCAGCAATACCGGGACTTCGTACTCAACAAGTTAGGTACGATAGAATCGCTCGGCTCCCTCGAAAGTACCTTCGTTATGGGCGAAGTGAAACAAAACTACGGAATCAATATTTAGTTGAGAGTTGAGAGTGGAAAGTTGATAGTTATGATTACTCTTTACAAAAAAATAGTGATGATGACTCTTTACGAAAAAATCGTTATGATTACTCTTTACAAAAAAATAGTGATGATGACTCTTGATTAAAAATCGTTATGATGACTCTTTATTAAAAGATGATTACTCTTGATTGAAAGATGAATAAGAAATTCGTTCCATCTGTGGCAAATTCAATAGGGATTAGGACATGTACCATCCTTGTTGTCCTGCTCTTCAGCCTAAACTTACAGGCGCAGGAGCAGAGAGTAGTTGTTGCCGATGCCTACACTCACGAACCTGTGGTGCGGGCTTCGCTCTATACGAAGGAAGGGGGGCGATTTCAGGCAGCCATCAGTGATGAGGACGGTGTGGCAATCGTTCGATTCCCGTTCCGAAGAATGACCATATCACACCTGAACTACGAACAGCAACAGGTCAGACAATTGCCTGATACGCTGTGGATGAAGCCCCGATATCAGCAGACGGCAGAAGTGGTGGTGACAAACAAAGAGCCTGAATGGATTCGACGTAAACTCAAACGAGCAGCCAAACTGAAAGACCAGCACTATTTTTCGAAGAGCGATACGCTGGCGTTCAGTTACGAAACGGAAAGCATCGACAAGCGGAGCCTCTATCGCTACCATCTCACCGGGCTGATGCGAATGCGGGATGCAGACCACTCGCTCTATGCCATATTGCCCGATTCGAGTCTCATCGTCAGTAGCGATTCCACAAAGTTGACCGATGTGACAAACCTCCGACGCATGCTCAGCGAAGACTTCATGGCGGAACTCACGAATAGTTTCATCAAGGACCACCGATGGGCAGAAGACCCCGAATACGAAGGACGAAGTAGAGGGGAAGTGGAACTCGTATTCCGCTCGAAAAACCGCACCGACGACCGAGGACGATTGGTCCTTGATACTGCGCGCTGTGTTGTGCTGTCGGCCTATCGATTCACTGGAACCGAAACCAATCGCCACGAACGAATGCCGATGGCGCTCTACGCAATGGCTCGCGTGCTTAGCGGCTACAAGGTGAACAAATGGACTCGATTCTATCGCGTCAACTATCGCGAACGAGACGACGGGACTTTCTACCCAGAAACGGTGAACTATAAACTCTATATGGAAACGCAGGATGCAGAAACCGACAAAGACCAGGAAGCCTACGAACAGCAGATTGGCGGTGGATTCCCAAATATGGAGGCGAAATTAAGCATATCAAAAAATATGGGGAGCCTGTCCTCTGAGGATACAAATAGCGAGAATCCTGATATGATGGAGGGCGAAACGGCAACAAGAAAGTGGGAGGAACTGCCTCGTTCGTGGTATCTGCGCTATGGAACCGAAGAATCGCGTAAGCGGGAAGTGGAACTCGCCAATCTGCCTGCAGTTTTCCAACTCTATTGAGATTTAGGATAAGGCTAAACACTCAAGTAAGTAGGATAAGGATAAACACTCAAATTAGTAGGATAAGGCTAAATACTCAAGTAAGGATGCTGAATCCCCATTAAAATCAGTTCCTTTCCAAAACGCTGTTGCATCAACATTCCCCAAAAAGGAAAACAAGCAAAGGCGTTAACAAACCAATGCTCAAAAGGTTTTGAACGATATAATTAAGGTGATCATTGAATATTTTTTCTTTATTTATCATCATTTTTACGAAAAAATGGGTAATTTTGTAGTTGCAAACCGATATATAAAAAAGGGATGAATAAGACAACGAGAATAGAACGCACTGCTGCTTTTTTCCAAAAATGGGGCATCGTGCTTTTTATCACAGGAGCAACACTGCTCATTGGAGCGATGCTGGCTGTGCTTTACTATTATTCTTACAATAGCGTTCGCAGAAGTATCGACCGACGAGCGGCAAGTGAACTGAACGAGGCCAGTCTGAAGATTCACACCATTGTCAGCAGTATGGAACTCGCCCTGAAAAACAACGTCTGGGCAGTACCCATGCACAGCGACTCGTTGTTTGCCACCGAAGAACTCATTCATCATGTAGTCAACGAGAACCTTCATGTGATGGGATGCGGCATTGCCTATGTGCCTGAGGAAAACGGAGGAGAGAAGATTGGCTCTTTCGCCTATGATGTTGTCGAGGACAGCATTTCTGATATCACAATGTCGCGGATGGAGTATGACTACACGCAACGAGAATGGTATCAGGGCGTGCTGAAGTCAGGAAACGCCTATTGGGCTGACCCGTATGTGGGACTGACCACCAAGCGACTTTCAACCAGTTATTCGATGCCTGTATTCGACTATGATGGGCATATCACTGCAGTGATGTTCATCGACGTTTCACTCGACTGGCTCAATCGTGTCATCAACGATGATGTCTCCAGCCTCAAGACTTCCAACATCCTTGTCTCTCATTCAGGAGAAATCTTGGTAAGCCCTGTTGACAGCCTCACGAACACGAAAGAAGTGGCGCTGGCCATTTTGGGAAATACGGAGGACACACTGGCCCAATCGCTCACACAACGCATTCTTTCGGGAGAGAGCGGAAACCTCACTATCTACAACGACCAGAAGGAGAAACTCTATCTCTACTATGCACCTCTGGACGATCGCGTAGGTTGGTCGATGGCCATTACGACAAAGGACAGTGATGTATATGGCGATCTGCGCCGACTGGGAAGAAATATGTTCCTAATGGTCACAGGAGGCCTCGCCCTGCTTGGCTTCATCCTTCTGGCTGTTGCCCGACAGACCAAGCGCATTCAGGAAATCAAGTCAGAAAAGGAACGTATCGGTGGAGAACTGCAAGTGGCGCGAAGCATTCAGCAGTCAATGATTCCAAAGAAGTACCCTCCCTACCCCGAACGAGACGACATTGAAATCTTCGGACTACTGGAACCAGCAAAGGAAGTGGGTGGCGACTTGTTCGATTTCCATATTCGCGATGAAAAACTGTTCTTCTGCATTGGCGACGTTTCAGGAAAGGGCATACCCGCGTCGCTGGTGATGGCCGTCACTCGCTCCCAATTCCGCACCGCCACAAGTCATGAGTCGAACCCTACACGCATTGTGGAGATGATCAACGAGACCATCACCGAAACCAATGAGTCGCTGATGTTCGTGACCTGCTTCGTGGGAGTGCTCGACCTTCCCACGGGAAGACTCCGCTATTGCAATGCTGGTCACGATGCCCCCATCATCGTGCCTGAGAAAGGCGAGCCTACTCTGCTGCCCGTGATTTCGAATATTCCCATGGGCGTGATTCGTGACTATAAATATGAAGGTCAGGAAATCAGAATTCAACCTCATAGCATTGTATTCTCCTTCACCGACGGACTTACTGAAGCCGAGGACATTAATCATGGGCAATTTGGAGAAGAGAGGATTCTTAAAGTCGCTACAAGCAACTGTCGTGAGCAAGATCCTGAGAAATTCATAGGGCTGATGCGACAGTCGATGATGCAGTTTGTAGATGGTGCCGAGCAGAGCGACGACCTGACTATGCTTGCTTTGTCGTATACGAGAGAGGCAAGTACAATTCTTCTGAAGCGCAGTCTCGTGCTACCCAATGACGTGAAGACCGTTCCGCAACTGAACGAGTTTGTTGATGGTATTACCGAAGAACTGGGAATGTCGATGGAAGATAATGCAAACATGAACCTCGCGATGGAAGAAGCCGTCGTGAACGTGATGAAATACGCCTATCCTACTGGAACTGTGGGCAATATCAAGATTGACGCTGAAGCGAGCGACCGAAGGTTGAAGTTCATTATCACGGATAACGGTTCGCCCTTCGACCCCACCGCTATAGAGAAGGCAGACGTCTCTCTGAGTGCGGAGGATCGCCCCATTGGAGGTCTCGGCATCTTCCTCGTCAGACAACTCATGGATTCTATCAACTACGAACGCGTGGATGGATGCAATGTCCTCACGTTGAGAAAGAATTTGGTTGATTAAGCAAGGAGAGCAGAGAGAAGATCATTGGTAATCTAAAGATAAAAAATGAGTTTCAAGTAGAGGGAGATATTTCTCTTTCTGGCTTGAAACTCGTTATTATTTTTAGGAATTCTTGATTATAAATCTTTTGCCCCTGTAGGGCGAATATTTGTTGTTCATCTATAAACCCAGGGCGTTGCCCTGGGCTAGGAGCGAGTTGGGCTTTCAGCCCGCTTTTTGATTACTTATAACTCTGCCTCGTTTGGTCTGCGGTTTTCTTTTGTCGCGTCAGCGTAATACTTGGCGCAACGCGCCAAATGTTTTCTTTTGTTTTCTTATGTTTTTTCTTGTTTTCTTAAAGCCGCCAACGGCGGAACTCATCCTCGAATGTTACTTTACTACCGATGAAATGGGGTTTTTATAGCCTTTAAGTCCTACGATAAATGCCTTAGCCGAACCAAAACGGAGGAACATATCGAGGCGCACGGGGATGTGATTATCGTCGTCGGTCACATAGAAATCGACGATGCGCTTATACTTTCCGTCCTCGAGTTCGAGATAGGAAAGTTGCAGACAACGATACTTCACGCCATTATCGCCTTTGATGTTCGCCTTACCACGATATTTAATCTGTGCAGGCGTCTTGCCATCGCCGTCAGCAATTTCAAAGTTAACGACATATCCCTTTTTCCAACCCGTAGGATTGAACGAGCGAGCGCGGATGAACATATTCAGCATGTCGTAGATGCAATCGTTATACACGTGTTTTCCCCACAAGTGCGAACCATCGTTACGCTGACGATGCTGATTGACGGCACACTTTCCGTTAGGATAGGAATAAAACACCTCATCAACGGTGTAGTGTTTGCCCTCGCGCGCACCCTTACGATAATACAGCGGAGCCATATCGTCTGAAGCATAACAGAGCAATGTGTCGCGCAAAACAAACAGATCGTCTACCTTTTTGTTACCACGGGTTATCAGACTTGCACGCCAAGCCTTCTGACCTTTATACGTACTGCTGACAGTTGACATTGAGGCCGTTCCAGCCTTCACCCAGACAAACTTCCAGTTATAATAAAGGTTGTAAGTAAGGATTTCACCCGACTTGAACGCCGTGTTCTTAAACGTACACTGCGCCTGACTATTGAGCGGTGCGAAAGCCAGCAGGCAAACAGGAACGAATGCCAGTATCAACTTTCTGAGCCATTTATTTTGTTGAATCTTTTTCTTCATATTTCAAATGTTTTATATCCGAATGGACCTTCCCAAATGTTTTATATCCGATTGGGCCTTTCCTAATCTTCAGATTTCTTCTTCGGTTCGTATTTAATTCCCAGTTTCTCTGCTCGTTCGGCATTACGGCGCTTGATTGTTTTCTTCTTGTCGCCCTTCTGCTTCACCAACTTATCAGGTTTCTGCAAGTTGAGCAGACGCTCCTTTGGATCCCAGTTCAGCGTTACGTCCCACTTAGCCTTGCATTCTATTTCCTCGTGATAATAATAAACATCCTCAGGCTGTTCGTCAAGAGCATAATTGCCCGTATCCCACAATCCATTCTTATTCCTATCGACAAAGATTCGGAGATAATAGGTACCTGGATTCACGTAGAAGAATTCCACATTACCATTGTCGCTCGTAGCTTCCTTCACCACCGCATCGTTTGCATTGAGCAATTGCGCCACAACGGTCTGGTCCTTCATTCCCGTAAGCGTGAAGAGCAGCGTGCTATAGGCATCGTTACCTTTCACCTTGAATCCCATTTTCTGCGGATGATTCACGAAACCGTAGATATCGCAGAACGCCATACTGTCGATTTCGAGACTATACTCCTGCTCGGGACGCCACTCGCCATAGAGCATATACTTCAGTTCCGAGAGTTTTCTGAGTTCATAGCGTGCCTGATACCAGACTGTGTCACGCTTCGTATAGAGATGAATCATCGACGTATCAGCCTTCTGCAGCGGATATTTCGAATCAAAAAGAATGTTCTTGTCGGGGTCCAGTTGCTGGGGAGCATTGATTTTCAGCACGATAGGCTCTACCGGCATGATGCTGTCGTAGGGCTCTCCGCGCTTCTTCAGTTTTTCCTGTTTCTTCTGCCACTCTTCGAAGAACTTCTGCTTTTGCTTCTGTCGCTTCGCATAAGACTCCTTTGGCATCATCGTGAACGTATCTACCTTCTCGACCAACTGACCGAGCGTATCTGTCATCAAATACTTCGTCTCAACGGTAAGCGTGTCCTGATTGACAAGCGTCGTATCGCGAAGCCAGAAGGTCACAGTGTCCTTTTTCTCAGTTGCATCAACGATGAACGCATCCGTATCATCGAAGTTCAGTCCTCTAACCGTAGGCAGTTCGTCGTGTCCATAACTGAAATAGAACGTGATGTGGTCAGGATCCTTTCGCTCGTTCTTGATGAGCACCCGATCAGTCTGAACCTCCGTGAAGGCACGAAGCATGATGTCGTCAGGGAAGAAATGAGTATAGGGAACAACCGTGATTCTCTCCAAGTGGACAGAGTCGCGCCAGAGCGTATCCTGTCGCGTGTCGGGCTTCGCAGAAGGAACGACTACATCGTGGTTGAAGGCAATCTTCTCGCTCTTCTGGGTGAAATGATAGTCGCCATCGGCATCTTGCAACGCATAGACGCGATAACAACCTCCCGCGGCAATACCTTTGATCACGAAATGGCCTCGACTGTCGGTTCGAGCCACACGCACAAGAGGTTCTGTCGTAAACACCGAATCGGGCAAGCCTGACTCATAAAGTCCCACCATGATTCCCTTCACGGGCTCAAGATTCTCGGCTTCCAGCACGTAGCCGCTCACCTCCATCGTGTCGATTTCGGCACCAGTAGAAAAACTATAGGTATAGTTGCCAAGCGGATTTCCCTCGTTATTGTCGGTAATAGCATCAGAGAAATCGATGGTGTAAGTGGTATTGGGCTTCAGCGAGTCTTTCAGTTCAACCTCAATGCGTTTGCCCGTTGCCTTGATTTCGGGCATCTCAATCTGAGGCGGAGAGACAACGACGTTTTCCGTTGCGTTTTCAATCTTGATGAACTCATCAAACGAAATACGCACCTTCTTTGCCTTCACGTTCGTCCCTCTGTCTGCAGGCGAGGCTCCAACCACCTGTGGCGGATCTTCGTCGTACCAACCTCCATCAGGACTTCCCATTCGGGCACAAGACGAAACCAAAGTCACAAGACTACACAAGAGCATGACGACAAACCCTGTTGCCACCATGCGCTCTATCCTGTTTCTGAGACTACGTCCTGTTCTCATTATCTCTTGTATTGGCTTCTATTCAAATCTTTTGGCGACGAATCGCCCTCTCCTTTCATAGAGTATTGGCCAGAGAAATCTTCTCCCTATGCCTTATTCATTCCCAGCAGTTCGTCGATGTGCTTGCGGGAGTTCGACAGACGAGGAATCTTGTGCTGTCCGCCCAACTTGCCTTTCGACTTCAGCCAGTCGTTAAACAGTCCCTCACGTGCCACAACCACTTCGAGATGCTGCAGCGTGATGTCGTGAGAGCGCTTTGCCTCGTAGTCACTATTCAGTTGCTGCAACTTCTTGTCGAGAATCTGCTCGAAGGTCGAGATGTCCTGTGGCGGCTTTGCAAACTCAATGAGCCACTGATGACGACAGCGAGCATGTTCGTCCATAAACACGGGGGCTGCAGTATATTCAAGCACCTCTGCTCCCGTCTGCTCACAGGCATAGGCCAAGCCTTTCTCGGCATTGTCCATAATGAGTTCTTCGCCGAAAGCATTGATGAAGTATTTCGTACGACCTGTGATGACAAACTTATACGGATTACGCGAAGTGAACTTGATGGTATCGCCAATCACATAGCGCCACAATCCACACGAAGTGGTGATCATCATCGCATAGTTCTTGCCAATCTCAACTCCTTCAAGCGGTACTACGTGCATCGTCTCGTGCTCATTGAACTCGTCGAGCGGAATGAACTCGTAGAACACATCGTAGTCGGACATGAGCAACATGGCGGGATCTGCAGGGTCGTTCTGAATGCCGAAGAATCCTTCAGAGGCGTTATAGGTCTCCATATAATGCATCCGAGGCGAACGGATAATCTGCTCGTACTGAGGACGATAAGGCGTAAACGCGATTCCACCATGGAAGAAAACCTCCAGATTGGGCCACACCTCATCCAACGTCTGCTTGCCTGATAGTTCCAGCACGCGAACCAGCACCGAGAGCATCCAGGAAGGCACACCACTCAGATTGGTTACGTCCTTGTTCATCGTCTCTCTTGCAATTCGCTCGCGCTTCTCCTCGAAATCGCTCAGCAGGGCCGTCGACTTCTTCGGAACTCGCTTCAGATTGGCTATCGGGAGGATGTTTTCAATCAAGATGGCACTCAGGTCGCCCACGAGCGAACCGCTCACATTATAGTTAGGCTGATGGCTTCCGCCCAATATCAGGCTCTTGCCATCGAACATTCTGCTTTCTGGATTGTTCTTCAGATAGAACGCCATGCAGTCTTTACTGCCGCGATAATGGATTCGGTCGAGTCCCTCTTTGCTGACAGGAATGAACTTCGACTTGTCGTTAGTTGTTCCGCTCGACTTCGCATACCATTTCACACGACCTGGCCACAGCACATCCTGTTCCCCGTGACGCATACGGTCGATGAAACCCTTCAGTTCCTCATAACTGTTCTGAGGAACCAGTCGTGCAAAGTCCTCATAAGAGTGTATATCAGCAAATCCGTGATCGCGCCCATATTCTGTGGCGCAACCCCTCGCAATCAGCCGCTTGAGCACATCCTGCTGCATGCCTTCGGCACCAACAAGTTGCTTTTCCAGTTCCTTTTGTCTAGACAGAAAGAGTCTGCCTATAATGCTTGTTAAGGTCATCTTTTTGAAAATTTGGTGCAAAAGTACAAATAATCATCCGAATAAACGAAGAAATTTCGATACATTAACTCATTTCCCACACCAAAACAAACACTTATAAAGAAAAAAAGAGCAGAATGAGAAACTCTGTGGCAAAAAACGACCATCTGTAGGCAGTTTCTTTTTTTTCTTTGACAAATGATAGATAGTTGACTAATTTTTCGTAATTTTGCAACTGAAAAAGAATGGAGCGATGAACATTTCCCTGCTGATATCCCTGCTGATTTGCCACTATCTGGCTGACTTCGTTCTCACCTCGCCCGCAATGATTCGGGCAAAGGCCGACGGACGAACTCTTCTGCCTATTTTCTGGCACGCAGCCATTCACGCCCTGCTGATGGGACTTTGCCTGCTTTTCTTCAAGGTGGAACTATCTTGGTTGGTTGTGCTTGTGAGCATTGAATTGCTGTCCCATTTCCTCATCGATACGGCGAAAGGACGTCTCACCGCTCGTTTCCCACAGTTGGCAAACTCCCAGCAGAAGCCCTATTGGATGCTTTATGGCTTCGACCAGTTGCTTCATCTGCTCATCATCGTCACTATCTGGTTTCTCGCTGGGGCAAATAGTGGCAACGAACTCGCACTTCTCCACTTCATCACAGACTAAACAACATGAACAGAACTATC
This sequence comes from Prevotella sp., assembly GCA_024697645.1. Lineage (GTDB taxonomy): Bacteria > Bacteroidota > Bacteroidia > Bacteroidales > Bacteroidaceae > Prevotella. The sequence goes on along the minus strand of JAILFH010000021.1, from coordinate 20,216 downwards.
CGACACGCAAATCCAGAAGACCTTCCTCGTATGCTCGAACTCATTGAATTCGGGCGGCAGAAGATGAGGGCCATTGGCAACATGAACCAATGGATCAACGGCTATCCTCGCCCCGAGCAACTGCTTCAGGACATTCGCGAGGGAAACAGTTATCTGGTGGAAGAAGACGGAGTCGCAATTGCGACCTTTGCTTTCGTCAAAGGACCCGATGTCACTTACAACAAAATTTTCGAGGGTCGCTGGCTCGATGAACCCGAGGAAGACTCCAACTCGCAAAAGTCTCCCAAGACCGACTATCACGTGATTCATCGAATGGCAAGTGCTCCTGATGTGCGAGGAATCATGAAGTTTGTGCTGGACTATTGCTTCAACCTTACTTCCGACATTCGCATCGATACTCATCGCCAGAACATCACTATGCAGCGAGTACTCGAGAAGAACGGCTTCCAATATTGCGGCATCATCTATCTGCTCGACGGTGCCGAACGACTTGCCTACTGTAAAGCGGTGGAAAAAGTCTAATCGCAAGTTCAATTACAAAACCCTCTAATCGTTAACTTCCTCATCAAATTAGTCACTGAAAAAATAGAATCATGAAGATAAGCATCCGAACTTTGTCATTTGACGACAAAGAAAGTCTAATACATCTGTGCAATTGTGTTGACAGAACGTATCTCTCAGACAGATTACCGAATCCATATACAGCGGCTGATGCAGATTGGTGGCTGAATATGGTTGCAGAGAAAGAAGGTACAGACGGAATTTTCCGCGCCATTATCGTTGACGGGGACGTTGTTGGAACCGTTTCTGTTGAACGGAAAGAGGACGTTTACAGGTTTGATGGAGAACTTGGGTTTATGCTGCTAACGGATTATTGGAATCGGGGCGTCATGACCGAAGCCGTAAGTCAGATTTGCAAGGTTGCATTTCAGGAACTCAACCTTCATCGCGTCTCTGCAAATGTTTTTTCGCCTAACAAACCTTCACAGCGCGTCTTGCTGAAGAACGGTTTTCAGCAAGAAGGAATATTGCGCAAGGCGGCTGTTAAAGGCGACAGAATCTACGATGTCATCACTTATGGACTTCTAAAATAGAGCCCATCTGTTTTGTAGAAAAAAGAGGAAAAATCTCTCGTCACCTTATAATCATTTGAGCATAATGGCGGTGAATATTCGGCCAGAGTTGATGCCGAGACGACGGGCAGAGAAGTAGGTTTCGGAAGACTGATAGGTACAGACTCTGGAAACACCAATCTGAGTTTCAGGAACTCCGGAAGCGAGCAGTTGCAGGCGATTACATTCAGGAAGATTCAAGTGCCACTTCGTTTCAGCACATTCTTCATCTACATTGCTACTAACAGGAAAACGCTGGGCAATGCTTTTCATATCAAATCCCGCTTTCTCAAATGCCTCATAGACCTCATCGCCTACTTCGAAACTTTCGAGGCTGATGCCTGGGGCTATCTGAGCAAGGATTTCTGAAGGACGGGAACCATAAACTTTGGTCATTGCTGAAATGGCCTTTTCTACTATTCGCGCCACCGTTCCTCTCCACCCTGCATGAATCGCGCAAACAGCCTGATGCTCAGCGTCATAGAGCAAAACGGGAATGCAATCGGCTGTGGAAACGCCAATGCAGAGATTCTGACAGTTCGTCATCACTGCATCTACGCCCTCAAGCCTTTGCTGCTGCACTTCGGCGGGAAGAGAAAAAAAGTCTTCATCGATGCTCAGGACCTTCGTGTCGTGAACCTGATGCGGCATCAGGATTCGCTCGCTGCCAATTCCCAACAACTGGGCAAGAGCCTCACGATTCCGACGAATCGACTCTACATCGTCTCCGCAATAGCGATTCATGTTGAATTCAGCATACTTCCCCTCGCTATATCCTCCCTGACGCGTAGTGCTGAATGCAACTACCGAAGGTCCCATTTCATAATATGTCAGCACAGGTTGCTTCATCTTCTTCTCTTCGCTTTCAACGTTGACTCCATCAACTATATTTCGCGATGCTTCCAACGATCAACGCTCAATTCTCAACTCTCAATTCTCAATTCTCAACTCTCACCTAAACGCCTTACTTCACTTTCCAGACATTCAGGATGATGCCCTCGAAACCAGAATCCCACTGCGGCGCACAGACGAAGAGCGCGTCGTTGAGCCAAGCATAAGGGCTGTCGGCAGGAGCCTCAAACTGTGGCGCGGCTCGGAAATAGGTGGACTTTCGTCCCTCTGCATCAGTGCTTTCGGCAATAATTCCCCGATTACGAACATGAATGTAGCAGCCGTCTTCGGTCTGAATCGTATAGATAGCCTCCAGTTCGTTGCGGTGCCCATCACTGCTCATCATCTGATAGTCTGCCCCACCATTGAGAATCGTTCCCTTCAGGGAAGGTCCCTGAAAAGTTCCACCCGTAATGGGAATCACATTTCGGCGACCATGAGGAGTGTCGCCCAGCGTGAAGGGTTTTCCGATGGTGACGCGCAGTTGCATCACAAACTCCAAACTGGGAGCAGATTCGGGCTGATAACTTTGGGCTCTACAAAACGTGCTGAGCGTCAGCACAAGGGCAAATAGCAGAATTCTTTTCATTGCGTCAATTCAAAAAATAATGTACAAAATTAATATTTCTTTTTCAAAAATCGCCCATTCTATCGAGATTATTTGTATATTTGCAGAGAAATGTATCATAAATATTGAAAACCAACTTTACAAAAACCTATGAAACGACTATTTATCATGATTTGCTGTTGTCTGATGGCCGTTGGCTGTTACGCGCAACAGGCTTTGGGACAACGTCCTAACGTGAAATCGCCCGTCATCAATCAGGACGGGTCAGTGACCTTCAACTTCTTCGACCCGACTGCCGAAAAGGTGAGCGTGACGGGAGATTTTGAGGAAATCAAATGGCAGACGCTTCCGATGACCAAACAGGAGAACGGCGTGTGGACCGTGACAACAAAGCCTCTCAATCCCGAACTCTATTCCTACAGTTTCTCGGTCGACGGACAAAGAATCATCGATCCTGCCAACAGTTATGTGAATCGAGATATCTCGACGCTGAGCAACATCTTCATCGTGACGAAAGGCAATAGCGACAAGGGACATCTCTATCAGGTGAACAATGTGCCTCACGGAACCCTCTCGCGCGTCTGGTACAACAGTCCGACTCTTGGCCAGCAGCGCCGAATGACCGTCTATCTGCCTGCTGCCTACGACGGGAAGAAACGCTTCCCAGTGATGTATCTGCTGCATGGACACGGTGGCGACGAGACGGCTTGGGGCGACCTTGGTCGTGCTTCGCAAATCATGGACAATCTAATCGCTGAAGGAAAAGCGGTTCCGATGATTGTGGTGATGCCCAATGGCAATCCCACTTGCAATGCTGCCCCAGGCTGGTGGCACGAAGGGATGTATACCCCCGACGGCAACGCCTTCCGCGATAGAGGTGCAAAGGCTTCGATGGAAGAGAGTTTCATGGACATCGTGAACTTTGTCGACAACAACTACAGAACCATTCGCAAGCGCTCGGCTCGTGCAGTGACGGGTCTTTCTATGGGCGGTGGACATACGTTTGGAATCTCGCGTCTCTACCCCGAGACGTTCGACTATTACGGATTGCAGTCGGCTGCGGCTCGTATGAACAGGGATTCTGACAAGATTGACGCTCAGTTGGCCCGTCTCTTTGCCTCAAAGCCCAAACTCTACTGGATTGCGATTGGCAAGGAAGACTTCCTCTTGCAAATGAACAAGGAACTTCGCCAGTATCTCGACTCCAAAGGCTATCCCTACGAATACTACGAGAACGATGGCGGTCATCTGTGGCGAAACTGGCGTATCTACCTCTCGATGTTTGCCCAGCGACTATTCAAGGAGTGAAGCAGAAAAGGGATAAAGCAGAAAAGGAGTGAAGCAGAAAAGGAATAAAGCAGAAAAGGAGTGAAGCAGAAAAGGAATGAAGCAGAAAAGGAACTCGCATGCATCGATTTGTTCCTCTATTCGCGCGCTAACTGCTGAGTTCCGCCGTTGGCGGCCTTTAGAAAACAAGAAAAAACAAAAGAAAACATAAAAAAACATTGGCGCGTTGCGCCAGGTATTACGCTAAAGCGACATAAAAAAACCGCTGACCAAACGAGGCAGCGAATTCTATCTGCAATAAGGCGCGATATAGAGCGCGGTATATTTCTCGTTGGTCAAGAGGTTTCATATCTTGAGTCAAGAAGTTTCGTATCGTGAGTCATGAGGTTTCGTATCATAAGTCAAGAGGATTGCTCTATTTCATTGAAACCAAAACATCAACTTGTCTTATCAAAAAAAGAATGCCGTGAAATTCGCAGTTTTTGAGATAAATGGACGATATTAGAAGAAAAAATATTACTTTTGCACATCATTAACAAAAAAACTATGGAGGAGCAAAAAGAAAAAGAACTGCTGGCACCCGATACTGTCAGCGAGGAATTTGAAGGACGTCGCAGGCGGAAAGTGGCTATTGATTTGTTGAAGGCAAATTATTTTGCCATTATCATTATGGTTGTGGCAAGTGTGGCATTGATAGTTCCTTTCTTCCTTATCTGGCACGGGAAACGCCCCATCGGAGACTTGCTTGGCAACGGAATAACCTGGGTTGTGGCCCTTGTGGCAATGGTTTTGGGCATTGTTGTTCATGAGGTGATTCACGGAATCACTTGGTCGTTCTACGCAAAGCGCGGCTGGAAGAGCATCAGTTTCGGAGTCATCTGGAAATACCTCACACCCTATTGCCACTGTGACGAGCCGATGCACATTCGTCCCTACCAACTCGCTTGCCTTATGCCTTGCTTCGTTCTTGGTGTGATTCCAGCAATAATTGCCCTTTTCATCGGTAGTTTTCCACTTCTTCTGTGGGGAATATTCTTCATTGCTGCGGCTGCTGGCGACATCTGGATGGCGTGGCTGCTGACAAAAGAGAATCCTGATTCACTCGTACTCGACCATCCTTCAGAGGCTGGTTTCTATATTTATGATGAATAACGATTATCAGATTTTTGACACCCAACATTGGGAACGACGGGAGATCTATGAACATTTCTCGCAACTGAAGTTACCTCACTATAGTGTGGCTGCAAACATCGACGTGACCCATCTGCTGAGATTCAAGCGAGAGAATAACTGTTCGTTCTATCTCTCGCTGGTCTATCTGGTGACGGAAGCCATGAACGGCATTGAGAATTTCAGACTTAGAGTCAAAGATGGGCAAGTGGTTCTCTATGACAAAATCCACACAAATTTCACCCATAAGCGACCCGAGGAGGAAGTTTTCCGATTCTACACGGGTGCTCTTGAGGGAACATTGCGGGAATATGTCGAAGCGACCTCTGCTGCCATTGCCCAGCAAACTACTCTCTTTGGAGGAATGGGCGACATCGAGAACGTGGTTTACAGTACTTGCATTCCCAATCTCGACACAACTGCAATCTGCAACCCGGGAATGGAAAATCCCGATGACGCAATTCCTCGTGTGAACTGGGGCAAATACGTCCTGCGCGAAGGTCGCTGGCAATTGAATATGACCATTTGTGCAAACCACCGATTCATTGACGGCTACCACATCGGACTGTTTTTCCAACAACTGCAAACGCTGATTGACGAACTCGAGTAAGGAGATTGCAACGCAACGTTTTCCTCCCTGTTGAAACCGTCAATTGGAAGCAGTTTTGCGAAAAAACCTCGATGAAATGGGGAATTTTTATCGAAAACCTCCATTTCTTTTGCCATAAAACATGATGCTTCACTCCTAATCTTTAATAATGAATTCACAAATAGAAATTCGCAAAGCCAATCGCAATCAGGCAGCAGAAATTGCCCGTCTGATCATGATGGCAATGACCAATGATTGCTGCCTGCATTTCTGCGGCGAGGGTCACGGCCTCGATGATTTCCGAGAAATGATGACGCATCTTGTAGAACGCGACGATTCGCAATACAGTTGGAGGAACACACTTGTTGCTGTGGCTATTGAAGGGAATAAGTCGACTGAAGAGACGAAGACCAAAGGCAGTGAAGGAAGTCAAATAGACGAAAGAGCAAAGGTTGTCGGCATTGCAACCGCCTATGATGGGGCTCAACTTCATGGACTACGACGAGCATTCATTGAGAGTGCCAAGCAATTTCTTCATGCAGATCATTCCAATATTGACGACGAGACACAGGCTGGCGAACTCTACTTGGACTCTCTGGCTGTACTTCCTGAATATCGCCGACAAGGCATTGCTTCCCGCCTATTGCGAGCCACTGCTGAACGTGCAGCAGAAATGGGAATTCCTCAGGTCGGCCTTCTCGTCGACAAAGGTAATCCCGCGGGTGAGCGTCTCTATCGGTCAGTTGGATTCATCTATGCAGGAGATAGTCAGTGGGGAGGACACCCGATGAAGCACCTAGTACAGAGAACAAATTACAAATAACAATTCACAATTCACAAATAGCAAAAACAGATAACAAATCACAAGTGACAATTCACAAATAGCAGGAAACAAAAATCCAAGTGACAAATTACAAATCACAGATAACAGATACGAGGACGGGCGAGTTCCAAATCACAAATCACAGTCTCTAATTCTTGAAATAATAAATCTTTTGCCCCTGTAGGGCGATGATTTGTTGTTCATCTATAAACCCAGGGCGCTGCCCTGGGCTGTGAGCGAGTTGGGCCTTCAGCCCGCTTTTTGATTACACCGCTACCACCCCTCGCTTCGCTCCACCTTGCCCCCTTTGTTCTTAGCGTCTTCTGCTTCGACTTGGGCTTCGCCAGTCTTGCAGCAGCCGAGAACTGCACCCCAAGCCTTCACCGACGATACTCAATCGTCGCCTTGTCTTGGCCTCCCGGGAGGAGGGGAATTCGTGGGTGCGACTTGCTTGTTCTCAGCCTCGTTTGGTTTACGGTTTTTTATATCGAGTTAGCGTAATACTTGGCGCAACGCGCCAATGTTTTTTTATGTTTTCTTCTGTTTTTTCTTGTTTTCTTAAAGCCGCCAAAGGCGGAACTCAACAGTTCTTCACTGAAGCCCCTTCGGCTTACGCCGCTTCCACCCCTCGCTTCGCTCCACCCCTCCTCCCCGGAGGAGGGGAATACGTGGGTGCGAATTCCAAGTGTAATAAGGCGCGATATAGAGCGCCATATATTTCTCGCGAAGCGATATTTGATGGATTTCTAGCCCAAGGGCTATCCCAATGCCCAATCAATATAAATATCCGTGTTTTCCGATTATTTCCGTTGTCTTATTCGTCCCCTTTGGCTTAGGCCGCTTCCCAACGGGAACGCTCAAATCTTTTGTTTTTTCTTGTTTTTAAAGCCGCCAAAGGCGGAACTCAACAGTTCTTCACTGAAGCCCCTTCGGCTTACGCCGCTTCCCCGATTGACGGGGAACGCTCAAACTTTGGAAAGTTTCCAATAGTTTAGTTTGCAGCGCAGTTTGAGTTTACGGAACAAATTCAGAGGTTTGCGGCGCAATTTTCCTTGGTAGTTTGCTACGAAATCGTCGACTGCATCAAGTACTCGGGCTGAGTTATGACCATCGCGATGGGCTTCGTGCTGAGCCGTATAGTGTTCAATCGCCTCCATCAGTTCTGCAGGATGCGTGAGTGCCTTCTCGATAGCAGGCCCCACGAGTTCCTTTTCGCGCACATCAAGGAGATGAGGGCCCGGATGGGTGTTGCGGAATGTCACAACGGGCTTTCCAAGCATCATATATTCCAGCGTGATGCTCGATGAGTCGCAAAGCATCACATCGGTTTGGCGGAATGTCTCCAAACCTTTATTGACCCTTGTAAATAGGACGTTTTCATGGCGTGCGGCCATTTCCTCATAGTCACTGATGAGTTGTGGGTCGTCGAGTTTCGGATGGAAAGTAATTATCCACCTCCAGGGTTTCTCTACGGCAAGTTGTTCGATAGTGGGAAGCAAATCCCAAGCCGACGAAATTCCACGTGTGAACGTAGGAGAATAGAGAATTACAGGCTGCTCACGCTTCGGTTCTGGCGGCAAAGCAGGGTCGAAGAACGGGTCCATCTTGCACCAACCCGTCTCATAGATGCGGAAGAATCCGTGCTTGGAAGCAAGTTCCTCAAAATAGGGCGTCGAAGTAGGTCCTTGCGTACAATAGATATCAAACCAACCACGAATCGTGAAGTGGTCGTCGATTTTCTCGATGCGCTTCTTCATCGGATAGCCATGAAACACTGCAACCTTCACGCCCGGGAAGAAATGATAGATGTAATTGCCTGGAGCAAAAACTGCCAAAGGATTATATTCCAAGACTTCCTCAATAGTCTTCAACTGGCGCTCTCCAGGCAGCAAATCAACTGGACAACTGTCTTCTATGAACCATGCGACATCATCACCGCGTCGCCAGATTTCCTCTTCAAGCGGACGCAGAATGCTATAGGCATAGTGAAGTGTGGCAAAAAACAGATAGTGCTTCATGGCTTTGGGTTTGTTGTATTAAAATATTTCTGCAGGACAAGCAACGAGATGATGCGCTCACGGCGTGCATCCTGAAACTGCGCTACCCATTCGTGAGCATGCTCAATGATGGCCTCAGCCTCATCAGGATGTTCAATATAATACTGCATGCGGTCAGTAAGGTCGGAGAAATCGTCCTTTACTTCGATATAATGATAATTGGGTTTCAACTGTCCTTCCATAAACCAAGTCTCACAAGTAAGTCGTGGGCTGACAGCAATAGAATTCGACGACATCACCCACTTCAGGTTCGACGCGACATCATGACCTTCGAGCGACATGATGAACTTATAATCCAGATGCTCTCCAATGGTCAGTTTCTCCCGTTTCCATTCAGGTCGGCCCTCGTTATTGGTCATTCCCGCATCAATCATCGGGTCACCAAACCAACGCTCCATAAACACATCGCGATTTGCCTTACGACTACCTAAATCCCCTCGGAAGATGGCCACATCGCGCTTCTCGCGCCAAGGTTTCTTGTCGTTGACAAACAGGAAATGGCGCACCTTATCCATATTCAGCAACACTGAGTTGGCATTGTCGCCTTCAATCGGACGACTCTTCACTATCGACGGAACATCAGCAATGTAGTTCACGTCGCCCGGCAACAGCACCCAGCGCAGATCTTGCGGAAACCATCGTGAATATTCGAAACTATCGAAGAAATAGACCTTCTGACGAGTCATCGGCTGCTGAGACAAAGCAACTGCCTTCGTCTCCCACTGCTTGCGGTCGAAACCATCAATCGTGAGACGATTGCAGTAGTCAACACGTTGCTGGATATATTCGTAGTCATCGCGCTTGGCAGCCTTATCGAGTACGCTCTTCAGCCGTTTGCGGAACAACACCTTCGGCGTTGCCAGACGGATATAGTTCTGGGCATAGTACTTCAGTTTGAAGTTCTTGCCGTTGTTGAGCATATAGTAGATTTTCCTTTTGTTCATAAGTACAAAACGTCTTTGTTTATTACTACTTTCAACGATTGCTGCACATTTTAAGCCTTCGGTTCGTGACGCCGTATCACCTTACCATTCTCGTCGTAATAATATCGTCTGTCGAACTCTTCACGCGTACGCTTCCAACGGTTGTGACTCCACAGCCAGAAAGCGGGTTGGCGGCGAATAGTCGTCTCAAGCAGTGACAGATATTGTTTCGTCAGGGCAAATTCTTCTGTGTCCTTTGGATGATCTGTCATCAGTTTGAATTCTCCCACATAGTGTCCTCGGCGCTCACGATGCATATCCAGATAGAACACAGGATGGTCAAGACTCTTGACAATGCGCTCGGTTCCCGTAAAGACGGGCGTCTCCTCATGATTCATGAAGGTAGTCCAAAGATGTATGTTACTCCAGTTGGGCACCTGATCGCTGATATATCCTATTGCCAAAGTCTGCCCCTCGCGGCGATACGTAGCCAGACGACGAAGTGATTCGTTCATAGGAATGCACACCGAGCCCGAGCGCTGGCGCATATGAAGGAACAAACGGTCGAAAACTGGATTTTCCAAAGGCCGGTACAACTCACCGCACAAGCCCTTCGAACTCAGCCAATAGGTGAGACTCGTCACCCACTCCCAGTTACAATAGTGCCCCAGATAGATGGCACACGAACGCCCGCTATCAATATACTTATTGATTTCAGCCATATTCCTGAACTTCATTCTGCGACACATCTGCTTCTTGCTGATGGTCATGAACTTTACACTCTCCACCACATAATCGCAGAAGAAATGGTAGAACTGTCGCTCGATTGACCGCAGTTCCTTCTCGCTCTTCTCAGGAAAACTCCCCTCGATGTTCTTACGCACGATAGGCCGACGATAGCGTATCACATAATAAACGAGTGGATAGAGCAAGTCGGAGAATATATAGTGCACCCAGAAAGGCAGGAGCGAGAGTAAGTACCAAAAGGCGTAGACAATATAATAGACAATTTTCTGCATGATAGAGAGTTTGTTTTGTTGAATGGTTATTGGGGCGATGCTATCAGCCGATTCTGAGTCATTCGCTCCATATACTGCTGGATGATTGCTTTCAGTTCACGTTCCATCTGTGCCTGCTGAGACACTTTCCCAACCAGATTATGAGTCATCAGACTGTCAGCGAGAGAATAGACTGCAGTGGTCTTCTTCCCGTCGAACTGCATGATGTGGCCATATTTCACATACTGATAGATGCCATTGGTGTAGTTCACAGCCCAAGTGCTGTCGGCGGGCGTATTCAATAGGTCGACACCGAAGGCGACATAGGGTTCGTCATAACCTAAATGAGCAAGAATCGTTGGCATGATGTCAGTCTGCTGGGCAATGGCTTCACGCATACCAGGAGCAATTTCTCCCGATGGGTCGTAGATGATGATTGGCGAACTGAAACCTCCCAAATCAGTCTGATATTCAGGATGATCGCTCTGGTTTGTGTGGTCGCTTGTCAGCACGAAGATTGTATTGCGGAACCAAGGCTGCCGCTGCGCCTCCTCAAAGAAGAGTTGCAGCGCATGGTCTGTGTAGCGGATGACCTTGTGGATGGGTAGTCCTTCCTCCTTGTAAACGTCGCGATACGCTTCAGGCACCACGAAAGGGTGATGACTCGAAAGGGTGAAGAGTGCAGTCATGAAAGGCTCCTTCATCGTCGTCATCTTCCGACAGAAATATTGCAGGAAAGGCTCGTCATCGATGCCCCAGACTCCATAGTCATTGCCCTTCTGTGGCGTTTCAGCCTCATAGTCCTCACGCCCGAAATAGTCGGCAAAGCCTGTGGTTCGGGCAAATGCGAGAAATCCCATCGAACCTCGTGCTGCCCCATGGAAGAATGCCGTTGCGTAGCCCTTATGCCCCAGACAGCCCGCTAAGCCAGACAGGTCATTTACCGAATAGGGTGAAAGGAAGAACGGCTCCACAAACATCGGTATAGCCGAAAGAATCGAAGGCATGCCGTCGATGCTCTTGCGCCCGTTGCAATAACTATGCGAGAAGGTGGCGCTGCGGGCAATGAGCGAATCTGCAAACGGCGTGTAACCCCGATAGTTACCATTTTCCAGTGTTGTGTTGAGCGCACCAATATATTCACGACCAAAACTCTCAACGATGAGCACCACCACATTCTTGCGTTTCATCACCACCGAGTCGGCGGGCATGTGTAAGGGACTATAGATGGTTTCCAACTCATTCTGCTGATAATAGTCGGGCACCTCGAAATTGTTCTTTCCGATGGTACGCAGGAGCGAGAAGGGAGTATTCAGCACAATACCCACATCGGTCGGACGTTTACAATAGGCATTGGCATTTGATATTGTGATGGGGCGCACTTGTCTTGTCCATCCTCCTCGCATTCCAGCAATGCAGAAAGGAGCGAAGATAAGCAACGACAACAGCATCAAGAGATAGTAGCGCAGACGAGGCTTCGTCGGTGTTGTCGGCTGTCGGTAGAGTCGCCAAAGGGCCCATACGACCAAGGCTGCCAATAGGAAGAAATACCAATGCGCCACTGCTTCATGCAGGAAGATGCTACCCAGGTTCGACTCGTTCTGAAATTCGTGGAAGACTGTGGTCGTGGTTCGCCGCATGCTGAAAGGGAAATAGACAGCATCGCAGAGATTGAGCGCCAATGCTAACGTGTTTATCACAATGAATACCCATTTGCAGATACGCATCCAAATGCGATTCTCCTTCAGATGCAGGGGCAGAAGAACCATTACTACCCATAGTACATTCGTGTAGAGAATGGCAGAAGTATCGAAGAGCAATCCTCCTCGCATCAACTCCATCAGATAGCCTGAAGTCATATCCTGGCTAAAGAGACTCCAGTTCTCCAACACAAAAGCGACACGAGCCATGAAATAGACCAGATAGGCAAGAAGCAAATCCCACACAACAGCCACCAAGGGCAGTCGGAAAAGCCGCTGCGACCATTGACTGGAAGCCTGTGTAGTTTTGCTATTCATTTGTGCCATGCTTATTTCAGATTATTTTTTGCAGCCATTGTCCTTCATCGTAATCATTGCCCCTGAACCATAAAAACTCCGTCAGGACAGCAACGACGGAACAATGCGGCATTCTCCTTTCAACTATACTTGCTGCATGTCGTGCAGTTTCTTATAATAGCCATCGATGCTAAGCAGTTCATCATGGGTTCCACGCTCCACAATCTGGCCCTCATGCAACACGCATATCTCATCGGCATTCTTAATAGTCGACAAGCGATGTGCAATGGCCACCGTTGTGCGAGTCTTCATCAGTCGCTCCAAAGCGTCTTGTACAAGGCGTTCGCTCTCAGTATCAAGTGCGGACGTAGCCTCATCGAGAATCAGGATGGGCGGATTCTTCAGAATGGCGCGGGCGATTGAAACACGCTGACGCTGGCCACCAGAAAGTCTGCCTCCGCGGTCGCCAATATTGGTCTCAAAACCTTGTTCCGACTGCATGATAAAGTCATAGGCATTGGCAATCTTTGCCGCCTCGACAATCTGTTCGTCAGTGGCATTGTCAACACCAAACGAGATATTATTGCGGAACGAATCGTTAAAAAGGATTGCCTCCTGATTCACATTACCAATAAGTTGTCGCAAGTCGTAGATGCCCAGTTCCTTCACATTGATGCCATCGATAAGAACCTCACCTTCCTGCACGTCGTAGTAGCGTGGAATCAAGTCTACCAGCGTTGATTTTCCACTACCACTCTGTCCCACCAGTGCAATTGTCTTGCCTTTGGGAATCACGAGATTAATATCTTTCAGCACCCACTGCTCACCATATCTGAACGAAACGTGTCGGAACTCTATCTGGTGCTCAAAGGCTGCGATAGACTTCGGATTTGCAGACTCCTTGATGGTGTTCTCCGCATCCAGAATCTTGTTGATACGCTCCATCGACGCCATACCCTTTGGAATCACATATCCAACCTTCGAAATTTCCTTCAGCGGCTGGATGATGCTATAAAGGATGACCATATAATAAATGAAAGTCGGACCCGTGATGACATTTCCGTGTAGCACCAATGTACCACCAAACCACAGCACAATCACAATCATCACTGTTCCCAGGAACTCCGACATGGGATGAGCCAACGCCTGACGAATGTTCACCCGCATGATATCGTTGCGATAAGCGGAATTGATGCGACCAAAGCGGTCGTTCATCTTCTTCTCGGCACAGAATGCCTTGATGATACGCAGGCCGCCTAAAGTCTCTTCCACCTGACTCATCGTGTCGCTCCAAAGCGCCTGTGCCTTCACGCTCTTCTGCTTCAACTTACGTCCCACCATTCCCATGAACCAACCAAAGATGGGCACGAATATGATGGTGAAGAGCGTCAGTTGCCATGAGACAAACAACAAGGTTGAGAAATAGACGATGATGAGAATCGGATTCTTGAACAACATCTCCAATGAAGCCATGATGCTCGATTCCACCTCCTGCACGTCACCGCTCATTCGGGCAATGATGTCGCCCTTGCGTTCCTCGCTGAAAAAGCCCAGCGGCAATGAGTTGATTTTGCAATAAAGTTGATTACGAATATCGCGCACTACGCCCGTTCGGATAGGTGCAATAGATGCTGATGCCACGAAGTAAGCACCTGTCTTCAGGAACGTAGTAACTACGAGGAACAGCCCGATGAAAAGCATCGCTGTGGTCTGCCCGTAGTCGGCAATGATTCCGTTCACGAAGTAGTTCAAGTTGTTCATCAGCACTTCCTGCAGGTTGTTCCAATCCCAAGGCATCATTGCCGTTGCAGCCTCAGCATCACCTGTCTGAAATAGAATTTGCAGGATAGGAATGAGGGCAGCAAACGAAAAGATGTTGAGTACTGCCGACAGAATATTGAATACCACCGACAGTATGAGATATTTCTTGTAAGGCGGCACAAATCGCCGCAGCACTTGCAGGAATTCTTTCATCTATATATACTTCGCTTTGTTAATACAAGGTTAAGAAACCTAAGCCTTTATTGAAGGTAAATTCCAAATTTCATTTTCACTCTTCATCTCCAAACAACGTGGCAGATGTACTGCGCGTTATACGCACATTCACCAACTCGCCAGGATGATGGTTGCCCTTGTCGAACACCACCATCTTGCCCTGTTCGGTTCGACCGCAGAGTTGTTCGCGTGAGCGCTTTGAGTAACCTTCGACAAGAACTTCAAACACCTTGCCTTCATCTTTCTTGTTGGCAAGTGCCGACATCTCTGTCTGCAATTGGATAAGTTCGTTCAGGCGACGAATCTTCTCTTCCTCCGATACGTTGTCGGGCAGATGCTTTGAAGCATATGTGCCTGGGCGTTCCGAATACTTGAACATAAACGCAGAGTCGTAGCCCACTTCCCGCATCAACGAGAGCGACAGTTGGTGGTCTTCCTCCGTCTCATCGTGATAGCCCACGAAGATATCAGTCGACAATCCACAATCGGGAATAATCCGTCGAATGGCTTCCACGCGTCCCATATACCACTCTCTCGTATATTTACGGTTCATCAACTTCAGAATCTTATCCGAACCCGACTGAACAGGCAGATGAATCTGCTTGCAGACGTTCTTCTCCTCTGCAATCACGTGGAGTGTCTCATCGCTCATGTCCTTCGGATGACTCGTCGTAAAACGTACCCTCATCGGGCTTGCCTCGTGGGCCACCAGTCGTAGCAACTGCGGGAAGTCTACTACTCCATTGCTATCACCTTCCTTCTCGGCAAAGTCGGTAGTTGTATTGGTGTCGTGATTATCCTCGCCAACCGTTTCAGCATTCTTCTTCGAATCCCATCTATAAGAGTTCACGTTCTGCCCCAGCAGCGTCACTTCCTTATAGCCACGCTCCTTCAGGTCGCGTACTTCTCGGAGGATGCTCTCAACATCGCGACTACGTTCCCTTCCTCGCGTGTAAGGAACAATACAATAGTGACAGAAGTTATTGCATCCTCTCATAATACTCACGAAACCCGAAATGCGATTGCCCGCAATTCGACGAGGAACCACATCGCGATAAGTCTCCGTAGTAGAGAGTTCAATATTCATTGCCTTCTGCCCCAACTCCACCTGTGAGATAAGGTCAGGCAGATTCAGATAGGCATCAGGACCTGCCACGAGATCTGCATGATGATGCTCGATGAGATCTTCCTTCACACGCTCAGCCATACAGCCCAGCACACCTATTATCAGTTTGCCCTTTTTCTTTCGTAGTGCATTCAGTTCAGCCAGACGGTGATAAATCTTATTCTCTGCATTCTCACGCACCGAACAAGTATTGAGAAACACCGCGTCGGCATCGTCCACAGACTCACAAGAGTCATAATCAGCCATCTGCATCACCGATGCCACCACTTCTGAATCGGCGACATTCATCTGACAGCCATAGGTTTCTATATATAGTTTTTTCATTTTCTGTGCAAAATTACAAAATATTCCCCAAACTCCACTCTCTACCTTATGAAATTGCGCTAATTTAAAGAAATATTGACCTTTTTTGGAGCATCTTCCAAATTTTTCTTCCCTCAATTCTTAATGTCTTTGAAGCACATAGGGAAGAAAACGATAACTGACGTTGACAATAGCAGAAGTGAGAAGACAGACTACTAAGAAGGGTAGAACCGTCATTAGATAAGGCCCCTGATAGGGTGGTAGCAGCATCGCTACAAATGTAGGAACGGCACCACAGAAGAAATAATATACCAACGTGTGGCTTCCTATCCAACGTAACCACGATACAGAGGGTAACCATTTCGCCACACCAACCGCGAGTAGAATAATGCAGATGGAGTCTATCAGGAACACCAAGTAGTTGCTGACCACAACTGGGGCTATAATCATCTTAATACCAGCCGACATCACATAGACTTTGCTCACAATTGCAAGCAACAAAAGCACAGCCAATGGCATAGGACGCCGAAGTGGCTGGAAATATGACTCGTATTGATGATACTGATAACCCAGATAGAGGAAAGGAAGAGCCAAGAGTGCGCTTCTGTAATGCCAAATGTCTGGACCCGTAAAGCAGTCTGCATGGCATGGGAGCCAAACTAATGCGAGTGCGACAATGGGGAGTAAGTGGAAAATCCACCGCTGCCGAAGATATAGCACTCCTGCAAATACCAACTCCGCTATAATCAACGATGCAACGAACCACGATTCCTGCCCCGTGAGGATATTTAGTAGCACGTCAGTCAAAGCGTAATGACGCACCAGCGCTTTAGGAATAGCCAACAACAGCGTGAAAAAGAAATAAGGAACCACCATCCCGCGGACTATCGAGTTCAATTTATGCCTCAACGAGAAAGGACGCTGGCTGAAAAAGAGGTAACCAGAAATGAAATAGAATATCGTCAGAGCATTCGTTACATAGAGCCCATAGGGAATCGTCTCACTGCCCGTATAGTAAACGTCAGTATGAAACCATAGGATCAGTAGTATGCAAACAGCACGCAACTGGTCCACCCAGACAATTCTCTTTTGAATACTATCTTCTTGACTCATAATTCTACAAGAATAGAAACTATTCCCTTCTCTCCCCGCAGCACAACAACATCACCATCTGAATCTGGTAATATGACAGGATTACGTCTTATTATATTGAAGGTTTATCTTCGGATTTGACTATATCTTGCAAAATTACGAAGAAGAAATGATAATCCAAAATATTTACGATAATTAATTGTGTTGAGATAGTTTCGAGCAATGATACACTGATAAAAAAGAATTTCTCTGGAGAATTATACAAAAACTTTCGATTATGCCCCTCGCTCTGCCCAGTCGCCACGATCCAACTGGCGATAGCCAATGGCTTCGGCAATGTGGTGGCTCTGCACTTTCTCCGAGCCTTCCAAGTCGGCAATAGTACGGGCTACTTTCAGAATGCGGCTATAGGCACGAGCCGAAAGACTCAGCCGCTCCATCGCCATACGCAACATAGAGATTCCCGCCTCATCGGGTTCAGCATACTGATGGACGAGCCGCTCATTCATCTGCGCATTACAGTGAATACCCTTGTGTTCGCGGAAACGCTCCTCCTGAATCTGTCGTGCTGCTACGACACGCTCGCGAATTGCCGCAGAAGGTTCTCCCTGCGCTGCCTTCGAAATGTCCTTGAAAGGAACAGGCGTTATCTCAATCTGAATATCTATACGGTCCATCAATGGTCCTGAAATCTTCGACATATAGCGAGAACGCTGCCCAGGCGTGCAGACACAGAGATGAGTGGGGTCGCCATAGTAGCCACATGGGCAGGGATTACACGAGGCTACGAACATGAACGAGCAAGGAAGTTCCAACGTATATTTTGCTCTCGAAATGGTAATCTTGCGGTCTTCAAGAGGTTGGCGCAGCACCTCTAGCGTCTGTTTATTGAATTCAGTTAACTCATCACAAAACAAAACGCCATTATGGGCAAGACTAATCTCACCAGGTTGTGGGGATGTTCCACCGCCAACGAGTGCTACTTCGCTGATGGTGTGATGGGGAGCACGAAAGGGACGCTGCGAAATGAGGGTAGCATTACGACCAAGTTTGCCAGCAATGGAATGAATCTGGGTTGTCTCGAGACTTTCTGCCAATGACAAAGGAGGCAGAATACTTGGCAGTCGCTTGGCCATCATCGACTTACCGGAACCAGGGCTTCCAACCATAATTAGGTTATGTCCGCCAGCGGCCGCAACCTCCAGTGCACGCTTGGCTGCCTCCTGTCCGCGAACATCAGCAAAATCAAGGTCGAAATGGGTTTGCTGCTCGTAGAACTCACGTCGTGTATCCACAACCACTGGGTCAAAATGCTGGCGACCAGTAAGGAAATTAATGACGTCTGTCAGAGACTCCATTCCATAGACGTTGAGATTATTCACAACCGCCGCTTCACGCACATTCTGTTGTGGCACGATGAGCCCCTTGAACTGCTCTTTGCGAGCACGAATGGCAATGGGCAGCGCTCCTTTTACGGGTTGCAGTTTTCCATCCAGACTCAATTCACCAACGAGCATATACTTCTCCAAATCAGGACACTCAATACTGCCATTCGATGCCAACAGAGCCACAGCCAATGGCAAGTCGAACGAAGAACCTTCCTTCCGTAAGTCAGCGGGTGCCATATTCACAGTAATGTCGCCATGTGGAAACTTGTAGCCAACATGTTGCAAGGCGGCTGCAATGCGATTTCGTCCCTCACGCACAGCCATATCGCCAAGACCCGTAAAATGATACATCACACCAATAGTTTGGCTCACCTCAATCGTAACGGTTGTCACCTCCAAACCATTCACCGCAGCACAAAATGTTCTTACCAACATCTTCTTAGATTATTAGATTGTTATGAAGGAAAAGTTTATAATTATACAAAATTAAACAATATCTTCCTAAATATCAACTCCTGCCGACTAAATTTTGTTAAATGGGCAGAAAAAACCTCTGAAGTGCAGACAATTTGAAGAATTTAACGGGGGAAACGAACAAACAGAATTACCACTAAAACCATAAGAAATAACTTTTTATCAAACAAGACCTACCATCCTACCATAACCCCTCGCAAATGCCGATGAATAAAGGGCTGAAGGCGTGGTAGGTGTTTGCCCAACACCTACCATAGACCTACCATATTCAAAAGGAAAAAAGTAAAAAGAGAAAAAAGTAAAAGAGGAAATAACAGAGGGCGGAATAGACTGAGAATCAGAGAGTTAAGAAGATTGTCACAAAAAGAATCCTCTTTGTTAGTTCGTGCTTTTCTCTATTGCCCTATGGTAGGTCTATGGTAGGTGTATGGTAGGTCTTCTCCTAAGACCTACCATAGCCTAAACCCTTTGCTGGAGGGCATTTGCGATGGGTTATGGTAGGACGGTAGGTGTTAAACGAAAAATAATCATAAAGGATTGTAGAATCAATCTTCTGACCTATATAAAGCATGCCTTTCTACCCTCTAAAGCACGTCTTTGCATCATCTAAAGCAATGCTCTTTAGTGTATAGAGCATTGCTCTCTTGAATCCAGAGCATTGCTTTTCAAGGTCGGGAGTAATCCTTTTGAAGGTCCGGCAACATACTTTAAATAAGATAAAGACAATATGAGTTTTGAACTGGAAAATAATTTCAGTTTAGCCGAACAAATGTAAGCAAAAGTAAGTGGGAAAAAATCTATTTATGTGAACTTCTAACAAGATGCGCGAGTATTGTATATTGACACTATTGAAAAAAAATAGTGCCCCGCTAAAAGCAGGACACTACGATTGAATTATCAAAGAATTGTTTCCGTATCGGCTATTCTCAATGAACAGCATTAGGAAAAAGTCCTCTATGGCAGACTAACTACACGGACCTTGCCATTCGCATAACGGACAATGTTAATACCACGGCGGAGCGAATTGAGTTTGCGACCATTGAGGTCATAAACGGCCTGTATAGTCTGGCCCGACATTGTGTCGGTCTCCTCGAGTTGGATGCCTGTAGGCAATTCAACCTTGGTCTCGCTGGCATTGACAATGGCATCTGTATTCTTGTCGATGAGTAAGGCAACGACACGGAGATGATTGACATTCTGAATGAGACTCTGACCATCATCATTGACAACCTTCTCAAGTCTGAAGGTGAAGGCATCACTTACGGGCTGAGCCTCTATGACGCTCTCAGGCAGACTGCGATAGCCGCCACCCTGACTGCTCTGACGCGAAGAAGCAACGACTACATCATTGTAGAAGAAATTGCCAATGCGAGAGCCTGCATCGTTGAACTCTTTCAGATAGGGGTCTGTGGAAGGATTGCTG
>JAILFH010000095.1 GCA_024697645.1 Prevotella sp. | reverse complement strand
CCAGCGCCTGTTTGTTGACGGCATTCAGCTGATCACAAAACTGAAAAGCAACATGAAGGGGGCCATCATGAGCATATCTGACAGGTTGCTTACCAGGAAAAGGGCCATCATTGAAACGATTAACGACGAGCTGAAGAATATAGCACAGGTAGAGCACTCCAGGCATAGATCATTCGACAATTTTGTCGTAAATATGCTTGGAGCATTGGCTGCTTATTGCTTCTTCCCTAAGAAACCAAACATCGCTTGCGAAAGAACTATAGATAACCAGCTTGCAATATTTTGAATTCGTCGAACTCACGTTATTTAAAAGTAAAAAGGTAAAAGGGTAAACATGTAAAGAAGGAGAGAGAGATGTTGAAATTATTGATAATCAGAGGTTTAGAAAATTACTGGGTGGGAGTTTACTCTTGTTCGGCAGTGTTTCTGATTGCTTGTTTTATGGTAGGTCTATGGTAGGTGTATGGTAGGTCTTGATGAAAGACCTACCATACCTCAAACCCTTTCCCAGAGGGCGTTTGCGAGGGGTTATGGTAGGACGGTAGGTGTTTTGCGAATTTCTGCAAAACTTATAGAGAGAACTCCTTCTCCACCAAACCATCGTAGGTATTGATGATGAGAGAAAGAGGTTTGGCAAGTTGCGAGTCAGTCAATGGAATACTGACATATGCCCTATTGCTGTAATACTCGGGAATGGCGCCTTGATCATGAAGCAACGTGAGGCGGAAGGAACCATCACTGGTTTCATCGCCCATGATACCAATCGTCTGACGCGCTTTCTCATCGTCGGGCTGACCCGTTTTCACGAGGAAAGAGACGTTCAGATAATAGGTGATTTTCTCCTCCTGCCTGCCTTCAGAGAGAATTGTAGACAAATCTGTACGCTGACATTTGCTAAGCCAAGCACTTTCAAACTCAACTGGGTCAAATGCAGGATTCTTAATGGAAGCACCTTCCTTGGGCCAGAGAACATAGACATACTTCAGGCTGATTGGCTTGTAATTGTCAGGCTGGCAGTCATAATAGAGCAAGGCACGATAGAGCGTATCGGCCTTACTGCCCCAACTCACTTCAAATGGCTCAGAAAAGGCGATGCGCTCGCCATCATCGGTCAGCACATAGTCGGCAACCTTCTCTGCAGCGAAATGGGCATCAACGAAATCGGCACGCATGTAACTATATTTGCCGTCACCCGAATCATAATTCTCAGAGGTACAGGCAGCCAGTGCGATTGCGGTCAACATCAGAATCCAGTTCTTCATGCAGTAGTTGCTTTTAAGTAATTGCGAAGCGGATTTGCGTACATCGTGAGCATACGCTCGCGAAGGAACTCATCATCCTTATTGGGCAGAGAAATCTTCGCCAATTGGCTGGAGAGATAGTCCTCGAAACGCTGTTTGTCGGCAGCAGTATAATGGTCTGCCTGTTCGGTGTTGCCATTCAACAGGTCGAGGGCAATATAGTTGTTGGGATAAAGACGATAGCCCGCATGAATCTCAGTGTCCATTCGTTCGCTGAGAGCCGTGAAGAACTCCGTCTTGGGCAGTGAGGCAAGTTCGTCAATCCATTCATTAATGGGCTTTCCGCAATGATAGTGAACACGTCCCTTATAGCCGAAGATACCCGTCCGCATATTGTCGAGATCATCCTGACGACTCTTCTTGAAGGCGGGATTGTCGCGCTTCTGCTGAAACTCCTGTGCCTTCAGATAGTCGCAGGGGTCAAACTCGTAACTAATGGTCAGCGGCACGATATTCAGGTCGCGAAGTTTATCGGCCTGCGAACCTTCACCTCCCATAGCCAGCATCTTCAGCACAGCATCCTGCGTGCGGTCGTCACTGTCCTTCGCACGCCCCTCACGCTGAGCAATCCAAATATTCTCGTGCTTCTCATTCACAGCATGATGGATATAGCGGCTCATGAGTTGACTCGACTCAAGCATAGCACGAGGCGTCAACGAGCGCCGAACGGTGAATGCCTTGTTCATGCGCACCAATCGCTTAATCCAGGGATAGATGAGCAGATTGTCGCCAATACCAATCTCTACTGTCGTAGGATGACCTGCCTTGATGAGCAGAACGCTCAGAAAAGCCGAGTCGAGCACAATATCGCGATGGTTTGAAATAAACGTATAGCGCGGCGTCTCTTCCCCTGCGGCAGAGCCTTTTTCGCCGCCATCTTTCAACTGTGACGAGACAGCCTTGAGAGAATTGTCGTCAAAGGTGCAGCCATCAGTATGTTTGCGAATGATATAGTTCACGACCGGCTTCATGAATCGCAATTGGAACTGCAAGGGAGTCTTCACCCCCGTGAACGCCAGCCGCAGCAGTCCCTTTCGGACTGACTTTGGCAACCACGGAGCAAATCCTTTCAACACTGCGTTGAACTGTCTGTCGTTGAGCAGTTCTTCGAACGCCTGTTTCATTTCGCCCGCCTCGTAGGGCCGTATCTCGTCAAACATAGTGAATGGTTATGGGGTTTAGAACTGGTTTTCAACAATCTCGGTGAGCACGTCCTTGATGTCGAGACCTGCTGCGCGCACCTGCTGCGGAATGAAACTGGTCGCAGTCATACCAGGAGTGGTGTTCACCTCGAGCATATTGATGCGGTCAGAGCCGTCAGCATTCTTGGTGACGATATAGTCGATGCGGATAATGCCGTTGCAATGCAGAATGTCGTAGATGCGTGACGTCTCGGCCTGCAGGGCTGCAGTGAGTTCGGGCGAGATGCGAGCCGGAGTGATTTCCTGCACCTGACCGTTGTACTTCGCATCGTAGTCGAAGAACTCGTTGGAAGTGACCACTTCCGTCACGGGGAACACTACCGACTTCTCCTTTGTCTTGTAACAGCCGACAGTGACTTCCGTTCCCTGCAGAAAAGACTCAATCATCACCTCCTCGCATTCCATGAATGCATTTCGGAGAGCAGGAGCAAGTTGGTCGGCATTCTTCACCTTCGATACACCGAAACTCGAACCATCGGCAGCCGGCTTCACAAAACAAGGCATTCCGATGCGCTCTTCAATCTCTTCTTCGGTATATTTATTTTCCTCGCCGCGACGCAGCAGAATGCTGTCAGCCACATTCACGCCATAGGCGCTGAGGTATTTGTTCAGGGCGAACTTCTCAAACGTGAGCGCCTCAACAAGCACAGAACTCGTAGAATAAGGAATGTGCATCAGGTCGAAGAATCCCTGCATGATGCCATTCTCGCCCGGTGTTCCATGAATGGTGATATAGGCATAGTCGAACCAAATGGTCTTGCCGTCGAGTTTGAACGAGAAATCGTTCTTGTCGATTTTTGCCGAAGTACCATCAGGCAGATTCACATTCCAATCGGTTCCCTTCACGTCGACGACGTAGATGTTGTAACGGTCGTGGTCGAAGAAGGAATACAATCCCTGAGCCGAACGCAGGGACACATCGTGTTCTGAGGAGTCGCCACCGCAGACGATGGCAATAGTTCTTTTCATTGTTCTATTATAGTATTTTAATGGGTTGCAAATTATTGTATTTATTCAAACGAGTCGTTGTTTTTAAAACTTGTTCGGGAATGAATCATTCGGAGAATGTGTCGGCGGTCGTACCATGAATGTAGGCGCGCCATTTCTCCAATAACTGCTGCATATCGTCAGGCAGCGGCGACGTGAAGTCCATCTGCTGCCCCGTGGAAGGGTGACGGAAACCGAGTGTCTGAGCGTGAAGCACCTGACGCGGGCAGACGGCGAAGCAATTCTGGATGAATGCCTTATAGGTGCTGCTGCGCTGACCTCGGAGTATCTCCGTTCCGCCATAACGCTCATCGCAGAACAGGGGATGACCGATATGCTTCATGTGAGCACGAATCTGATGGGTTCGACCCGTCTCGAGTCTGCATTCCACCAATGTCGTATAACCGAAACGCTCCACCACTCGCCAATGAGTGACTGCAGGTTTGCCAATCTCCGAATCAGGCGGGAACACCATCATGCGCAAGCGGTCTTTCGGGTCGCGACCGATGTTACCTTCAATGCGGCCTTCGTCCTCTGTGAAGTTGCACCAGACGAGTGCCAGATAGGAGCGGTGAGTATCGTGATTGAAGAACTGCAATCCGAGTTTCGACTTCGCCTCGGGTGTCTTTGCTACAACAAGCAGACCACTCGTGTCCTTGTCGATGCGATGGACAAGTCCCACCTCAGGGTCGTTGGCGTCGAATCGCGGGTCATCCTTCAAGTGCCAAGCAATCGCATTGATGAGTGTCCCATGAAAATTGCCCGCACCGGGATGAACCACTAAGCCTGCAGGCTTGTTGATGACCATCAGGTCGGAATCTTCATAGACGACTTCCAGGGGAATATCCTCCGCCTCAATCGTAGAGTCGTGTCGTGGACGGTCGAGCATCAGCGTAACGACATCGCCCGGACGAACCTTATAGTTGCTCTTCACGGGTCGGTCGTTCACATGGACAAAACCAGCATCGGCAGCCTTCTGAATGCGATTACGGGAAGAATGCTGCATCTTCTCCAGCATATACTTATCCACACGCAAAGGCGCCTGACCAGGATCCACAACAAAACGGAAATGCTCGTAGAGTTCCTGTTGCTCAATCTCGTCTATATATTCCTCGCTCATTACTAATTACTCTGTAGTCGTCGACTGCTGCGTGGACTGCTGCGTCTGCTGCTCAGCAGGCTGTTCGGGCTCAACGGTCTCAAACTCATCGAACTCGTCGGACTCTTCCTCTTCAGGATAGATGGGGTCGATATAATTCACGGAATCGTTAGCATCGCGCATACCGTTACCCACCTGAATGATGAGCGAGTCCTCGACGGAAATCTTGTCGCCCGTTGCCACATTCTTTCCATTCACCAGCACAGCATAGACCCAGTCTCTCTCACCCGGAATGAACTGCGGCATTCCCAACTTGAATCCCATCGACGAGAGTTTTGCCATCGCCTCGCGAAGCGAACTATTGTCGATGATATCGGGGAGCGTAATCGTGGGAGTCTTCGAAGCGTTCACGGTCAGATAGATGATGCGGCCCGACTTCACGTGCTCGCCTGACTCAATCGACTGCTCCAACACGACGTTCGGCGGCAAGGTCTTCACGTAGCCCGTATCTGAGACAACCACCACCAGACCCAGGTCGTCGAGTATGCGCTCGGCGTCCTTGTAGGCTTTGTGCTTCACACTAGGCACCACAAGACTCTCGCCGTGATGGGTGTAAGCCTTGAGACCGTATTTCACGCCCAGCACCAATAGCGCCACAACCGCTGCCATTGCCAACAGGTTGCCCCAGAGGTAGCCGCTCTTGAATTTTCCGAAAAACTCTGATGTTGTCATGTTCTGAAAATAACTTGGTTTCAACTTGCAAAGTTATTAAAAAATAAGGACAACACAAAATTATGTGGTCATTTTTACGTCAGAACAAGTTTTTTATTCGCCGTCTATGTTTCTATCATAACAAAAGGCAGCAAAGGTCGAAAACCCCTGCTGCCTTTTCGTCGTCATGCTTCCTCGGAATTATTTTCCGTGATTCTCATCAGATACTGATAACTTCTTGCGGCCTTTGGCGCGGCGAGAAGCCAGCACGCGACGACCATTCTTCGTTGACATGCGCTCGCGGAAACCATGCTTGTTCACGCGGCGACGGTTGTGGGGCTGAAATGTTCTTTTCATTGTTCTATTATCGTTTTATTTTGTTATAATTTCACGCTTTGGGGTGCAAAAGTACACATAATTTTCGAAATAACAAAGAATTATGCGAATTTTAAGCAAAAAAACTGCGATTTTTTATATTTTATTTGTAACTTTGCAGCGCTTTTGGGGAATAAATCCGAATTTCATACGATAATTTTAGATATTAGACAAGCATGATCAAATCACAAGACATCAAGAAAGGAACTTGCATCCGCATGGATGGCAAATTGTATTTCTGCATCGACTTCCTTCACGTGAAGCCGGGCAAGGGTAACACCATTATGCGCACTACGCTGAAGGACGTTGTCAGCGGTCGCGTACTCGAGAAGCGCTTCAACATTGGTGAGTCGCTCGAGGACGTGCGCGTAGAGCGTCGCGCCTACCAGTATCTCTATATGGAAGGCGAGGACTACATCTTCATGAACCAGGAGACCTTCGACCAGATTCCCATCGCGAAAGACCTCATCACTGGTGTTGACTACATGAAGGAAGGCGACGTGGTAGAAGTTGTCAGCGATGCCGACACCAATACCATTCTCTATGCCGAGATGCCTGTTAAGACCACGCTGCGCGTGACTCATTCAGAGCCCGGTATCAAGGGTGACACCGCTACAAACACCCTGAAGCCCGCTACGCTTGAGACTGGCGTTGAGATTCGCGTGCCTCTGTTCATTGACGAGGGCGAACTCGTGCTCGTTGACACCCGCGACGGCAGTTATCTGCAGCGCGTTAAGGAGTAATCAAAGCAAGACTGAATAAGGTTGAAGCGCTCTTTCTTCACTGTCACTGATTCGTGGGGAAGGAGCCTTTCGACCTTTTTCTCTTTTCGGCTACAGCCACCCGTGAGGCACAGTCTATACCTTATAATTAAATAATGTGAATCACTCGATAATTATATTATAATGTGCATCACCCGTGAGCCTTTCACTGAATCAACTATCAGCCTTTTATCGTTGTAACATTTTCTATCACCACCTATCATGAAATACTCAATTATCGTTCCCGTCTATAACCGTCCCGACGAAGTTGACGAACTTCTGGCAAGCCTTTGTCAGCAGGAAGTAAAAGATTTCGAAGTCGTCATTGTGGAAGATGGCTCACAAGTGCTTTGTGAGGAAGTCTGCCGCAAGTACGAAAAGCAACTCGACCTGAAGTATTTCATGAAGCCAAACAGTGGCCCGGGACAGAGTCGCAACTATGGTGCCGAGCGCGCTCAGGGCGAATGGCTGATAGTGCTCGACAGTGATGTCGTGCTGCCCGAAGGCTATCTGAAGGCTGTCGACAAAGGTATCGATGACGAACTTGTTGCCTGGGGCGGTCCCGACAGTTCGCATCCGTCGTTCACCCCCATTCAGAAGGCCATCTCCTACTCGATGACGTCGTTCTTCACCACAGGTGGCATTCGCGGAGGCAAGGCCAAACTCGACAAGTTCTACCCCCGCTCGTTCAACATGGGAATTCGCCGCGATGTCTACATGGAACTCGGAGGTTTCACGAAGATGCGATTCGGTGAGGACATCGATTTCAGTTATCGCATCTGCGAGGCAGGCTATCGACCTCGTCTGCTGCCCGATGCATGGGTCTGGCACAAGCGCCGCACCGACTTCCGGAAGTTCTACCGACAGGTGTTCAACTCGGGTATAGCACGCATCAACCTCGAAAAGCGCCACCCTGGAACGATGAAACTTGTCCACATGCTTCCGATGGTGTTCACGGTGGGTGTTCTCCTGTTGGCGCTCGTAGCGCTCATTGCCTTAATCTTTGCCCTTGTCGGATGGATTTCGGCTACACAGACAAGCAGCGATATCGGACTTGCCGCAACTCATGTCGGAAAGACATACGTCGGACTCATCGTTGCAGCCATTGCCCTATCGCCGATACTGCTTTACGCACTCATCATCTTCATCGACTCCTCCATCAAGAACTGCAGCCTCTGGGTGGGACTGCTCTCTGTGCCCGCCGCCTTTGTCCAACTCATGGGCTACGGCTTCGGCTTCCTGAAAGCCTGGTGGAAGCGCATCGTCCTGAAACAAGACGAATTCACTGCATTTGAAAAGAACTTCTACAAGTAAAGACTTTTACATACTTTCAGATCTTCGTGATAAAATAAAGAAGACAATAAAAAAGAAAAACTATGAATCTATTAAAAATCTTATTGAAGCTATTTGGTTCTGGCAAGGACGATTTAGACTATTACAACGAAAGGCGGGAAACGCGACAAACGCCCCCATCACAGTACCATTTTCCGCGGACTGTGGAGAGAACACCTGCTGAGTGGGAATCGTTTTTCAGGGACATCCTGCTGAATAATTTCTCGTCATACACCATTCGCGAGAATGTGCCCGTAACGGATCTGGTTGGATTCGCCAACGACGAAGCCCAGCTCTATACGACTCGCCCAACCCAAGCCTACAAGGCAGAGTGGGGACAGCCCTACTCCTTTGTGCTCGAAGCTGACGGCAAAGCAAAGGCTGTAGTCATGCTCGGCAACGGTCATAGCCATGATTTAAACGTGAAGTATCTGATTGCGAGAATGTATGCAGAGAAGTTGGAGATTCCCTACATCAACTTCTACACGCAGATGCCCAACGAACGGAACTACGTGATTGAACGCATCCGCAAGTTCCTTAACTAAATAAAAGATAGAAAAAGGGGATGCAGCAAGACTGTGCCTGCAAAGGAGGCAGCCTTGTCCATATTTCATGTTTTGCAGGCTGGCAGGGCAAGGTATCCTCTTGTGAATAGCAATTTTGCTAATTCAAACTTTTCCCCTTTTTCTCTTTTTCTCATGGAGAGCATCATCACACAATTGTCC
>JAILFH010000077.1 GCA_024697645.1 Prevotella sp. | reverse complement strand
GACGCTGCCAGCCACACTGTGGTTCTTCAACAAGCAGCGCCCCAACCGGGACGAGATACTCTTTATCGATGCCCGCAACATCTTCACCCAGGTCGATCGCGCCCATCGCAAGTTCAGCGACGAGCAAATCAAGAACCTGGGCATCATCACCCGCCTCTATGAGGGCGACAGCGACAGTTTCTGGGCGCTGGTGGAGGAATACAAGGCCGAGGGCAAGCAGGATCAGGTGGACTGGTTGTTGGAGCGTTGGCCCGAGGGCAAGTACCAGGATGTAATCGGCCTGTGCAAAGTGGCCAAGCTCGACGGCGAGGACGGCATCCGTGACCAGGACTATTCCCTTAACGCCGGTCGCTATGTGGGCGTGGTCATTGAGGACGACGGCATGACCGAACAGGAGTTTGCCGATACCATGCGTGGATTACAGAGTGACTTATCGCAACTCAACGGCGAGGCGCTTGCTTTACAGGCTGAGATAGAGCAAAATTTGAAGGAATTATTTTAATAAGAATGGGCCAGATCGATTACATAAGATTTAAGGACGTAACTATCAATACCCAATATGGGTATACAGCTACAGAAACCTCGACTGTTGGGGGGAAATATAGATATCTTCGAATAACTGATATTGTTCCTTACTATGTGAACTTCGACACAGTTCCATTTTGTAATATTTCTGATAAGCAAGTGCCCAAGTATTTAGTAAAGGAGGGCGATATATTGATTGCGCGTACAGGTGCAACAACTGGTTATAACTATGTTGTGGAAAAAGGGATAAAGGACACTGTCTATGCCTCATATCTTATAAGATTTGTTGTTGACAGAAGCAAGGTACTACCTTTGTTCATGAAGTATGTTCTAAAGTCACAATCATATTATGGTTTTGTGAATAACTATATAGGGGGTTCTGCTCAACCGGGAATGAACGCAAAGGTATTTGGTAAGTTCAACATACCAAAACATTCAATGGAAATTCAGCGTCGCATTGCCTCGATTCTATCTGCCTATGACAACCTGATCGAGAACAACACTCGCAGGATTCGTCTGTTAGAGCAGATGGCCGAGAACATCTATAAGGAGTGGTTCGTCCGCTTCCGCTTCCCCGGCCACGAAAACGCCGAATTTGAAAACGGCTTGCCCAAAGGATGGTGTAACTCACAACTGTCCGCTATTTGCGAGTTTAAAAGGGGAAAAAACATTACATCAGATAAAATGAGAGATGGGAACATTCCTGTTATCTCTGCCGGGCTCGAAGCTTCTGGTTATCACAATGAGGCAAATGTAACAGGTGTATCTGTAACCATGAGCTCTTCTGGGGCAAATGCGGGTTACATTGGTATACATTATTCTGATATCTGGGCAGCTGATTGTTCCTTTATTGAAGAGACAACCACTCCTAACATTTATTATGTATATGAGTTGTTGAACAACATGCGCAACATAATAAGCAATTTCCAAAGAGGCGCAGCACAGCCACACGTATATCCTAAGGATATAAATAGAATAAAGTTGATTGTACCTGATAAGGACTTAATGGAAAAAGCTACTAGTCGATTTGCCGCCATTCATAAAGAGATTTCATATTTACAACGGCAGAACGATATTTTATCTCGTCAGCGCGACCTGCTCCTTCCGCGCTTGATGTCAGCAAAACTTGAAGTACATTAAAACGTTCTACGATTATGAAATCATTCATCAGTGAAGACGACATAGAACAGGCGATATGTAACCGATTATCGCAGCCGGAGTATGGCTGGACGCGCATCGAGTGCGATCCCAGTGTGGACGCACAGGACGATGTGAGCCCGACGGGGCGTGCCAGCGCGTCGGAGTGCATCCTGCCCGAGGTGTTCTCAACGGCACTGCGCCGCATCAATCCGCAGATTGACCCGGAGACGCTTGACGGCATCGTCCGTGAGTACCGCAAGGACTACACCGGCACCGATATGGTGGACACCAACTATAAGTTCTATAACCAGCTGCGCAACGGCATCAAGGTCAAGACGCGTAACCAGCACCGTGAGGACTTCGACATCGTGAAGCTCATCGACTTTGACAATCCTGGCAACAACGACTACCACTGCGTGAATCAGATGTGGATCAAGGGCCACTTCCGCTACCGCCGCCCCGATGTGCTGCTGTTTGTGAATGGTCTGCCCGTCGTCTTCATCGAGTTGAAAAACTCAACAGTGAAGGTCGAGGAATCCTACAACAAGAACCTGGTGTCCTATCGCAAGGACATCCCCAACGTGTTCGCCCTGAACCAGATCTGTGTGCTGTCCAATGGATTGCAGACCAAACTCGGCGCATGGAACGCCGGCTACGAGTTTTTCTTTGAGTGGCTGCGCGTGAATGACGAGAAGGAGAGGCTGGACCGCGAGCAGATTGCCGAGCATGGTACTTCTATTGAGTTCTTGATAGATGGTCTGTTCCGCAAGGAGCGACTGTTGGACTATCTTGAGAACTTCATCTTCTTTGACAACAAGCGCACCAAGATCATCGCCAAGAACCACCAGTATCTGGGCGTGAATAACCTGATGGAAAGTGCCAAACGTCGTAAGGAACTGAACGGCAAGCTGGGTGTGTTCTGGCACACGCAGGGCTCAGGCAAGAGCTACTCGATGGTGATGTTCGTGAGGAAAGTGAGGCGCAAACTGCACGGCAACTTCACGTTCCTGGTAATTACCGACCGTGAGGATTTGGATACACAGATACACAAGACCTTTGTCCGCACCGAGGTCATCGGCGACAAGGAGGAATGCCAGCCCAAGAACGCTGCTCAATTGCGCGATTTCCTGAAAGGCAACAAGCCGATGGTGTTCACGCTGATACACAAATTCCAATACGACAAGACCAAGAAATACCCGCTGCTGTCAGATAGGGACGATATCTTTGTGCTCGTGGATGAAGCCCACCGCACGCAGTATAAGCAGTTGGCCGAGAACATGCACACGGGACTGCCCAATGCCAACTACATCGCTTTCACCGGCACACCGCTGCTCGGCAGCAAGCGACTGACCAATCAGTGGTTCGGCGACTATGTGTCGGAATACAACTTTGCCCAGGCCATCGAGGACGGCTCCACGGTACCCCTGTTCTACAGCCGCCGCGTGCCCGAGGTGGGACTGACCAACAACTGGCTGGATACCGATGTCGCTGAGATTGTTGAGGACGAGGGACTGAATGACCGTGAGACGGAGCTGCTGGAGAACGCATCATCGCGCATCCTTGAGGTAATCAAGCGTGACGAGCGCCTGGACAAGATC
>JAILFH010000074.1 GCA_024697645.1 Prevotella sp. | reverse complement strand
ATAGATCATTCGATAATTTTGTCGTAAATATGCTTGGAGCGCTGGCTGCTTATTGCTTCTTCCCTAAGAAACCAAACATCGCTTGCGAAAGAACTATAGATAACCAGCTTGCAATATTTTGAATTCGTCGAACTCACGTTAATTTTACAACCAAGAATCTTTGCTGTTGTTTTTTGTGTTTGCCTATTTGTCCGCAACCAAGAATCTCTGCTGTTGTTTTTTTGTGTTTGCGATTTATCTACTACCAAGAACTTCTGCAGTTGTTATATGAATTTTCGGCAATATAAATAAAGGGCAATAAAAAAATCCCGACTACCTCTTAAAAGATAATCGGGATCTATATTCAAAATTGTTATTTTACTCAGCAGCGGGAGCCTCTTCCTCAGTAGCGACCTCAGCCTCTTCCATCTCGGGAGCCTCTTCTTCAACGGCTTCCTCAACAACGGGAGCAGCCTCTTCTGCAGCAGCGGCAGCGGCAGCAGCGAGTTCCTCAGCGTTCTCAGCAACAACCTTTACAGGCACCTTAACCTCAACTTCCTTGTGGAAGTGAACAACTGCCTCGTAGTCGCCAATCTGCTTAGCATCGCGCATTGTCACAATCTTACGATCAACCTCAATACCCTTCTCGGCCAGAGCGGCAACAACCTGAGCGGCGCCTACTGAACCGTAGAGTTGACCAGTGCTGCTAACCTTAGCGGCAATCTCCAGAGCAACGCCCTCGAATGCCTTAGCCTTGTCCTCAGCGTTCTGCTTCAGAACAGCGAGTTTGTGAGCCTGCTGACGCAGATTCTCAGCGAGCACCTTCTTTGCAGAAGGAGAAGCGATCACAGCCTTGCCAGTGGGGATGAGATAGTTACGGCCATAGCCGCTCTTCACATTCACGATATCGTTCTTGTAACCCAGACCGATAATATCTTCTTTCAGTATAATTTCCATTCTGTTTCCTCCTCTTTTTATTTCATCAAATCGGTTACGTATGGAAGCAGAGCGATATGGCGGGCACGCTTAACGGCCTGAGCCACACGGCGCTGATACTTCAGAGAGGTTCCGGTGATGCGGCGGGGAAGAATCTTACCCTGCTCGTTGAGGAACTTCTTCAGGAATTCGGGATCCTTGTAGTCAATATACTTGATTCCGCTCTTCTTGAAGCGGCAATACTTCTTCTTCTTAGTGTCGATAGAAGGAGCAGTAAGATAACGGATTTCTGATTGTTCTGCCATAATTTAAGCCTCCTCTTCTTTTTTGCCAAGTTTTGCGCGGCGCTTCTCAGAGTAGGCCACCATGTGCTTGTCTTCTTTAACAGTGATAAAACGAATTACCTTCTCGTCGCGGCGGAAGCCGGTCTCGAGTTTGTCAACAATAGTAGGCTCAGCCTTGAACTCCAGCAGACAGTAGAAACCTGTCGATTTCTTCTGGATAGCATAAGCCATCTTCTTCAATCCCCAGGTCTCCTCATTCACGATCTCTGCACCATTGTCAGTGAGAATCTTCTTGAATTTAGCGACCGTTTCCTTCATCTGATCATCAGACAAAACGGGAGTCAAAATGAAAACGGTTTCGTATTGATTCATACTACTTTGTGAAATTAATAAATGTTGTTTAATAAAGTTATTTGCACCTGTTGGATTGATCTTCTTTGACCCATCTTCGCAAAATGCGGTGCAAAATTACTACTTTTTCTTCAACTATCCAAATTTTTTTCGTAATTTTGCATCATAATAGGTGATAAATTAGATTATATGAAGAAAATACTTAGGAAAATAGTCGGTTTGCCAATGGTTTATGTGGGGGTAGCGGTTTTGTTGCTGTCTTTTCTGACCAGACTTTCTCGCTACAATAGCATTCTGCTTCTCGGTTTTTTGCTCGTGCTCGCGGGAACGATTGGTTACGTTTGGAAAACGAAGCGCGAGAGCAATTATTGAGGAAAACCGATTTGTGGGCTATTGACGTCCGCCGAAGTTTATTTCTCAACTTTTGGTGGCCTTCAATAAAACATTTATTATGCTCGTTCTCAAACGAAGTTCTTCATGTATAAAAAACAATGCGGGAGTTCTGCAGTAGCAGGATTCCCGCATCATTTATTTAGTCAGTTGCTCAATTGCGATAATCAGTCGATTACTCAACTTTGATCTTCAGTCAATTATTCAACTGTGCTATTCAGTCGCTTACTCAACAGTGATTAGATTTCCTCAGGTGTGATGAGTTTGTAACCCTTACCGTGAATGTTGATGATTTCAATCTGGTCGTCGTCCTTCAAGTGCTTACGCAGTTTGGTGATGTAAACATCCATCGAACGTGCATTGAAATAGTTATCATCAATCCAGATGGTCTTCAGGGCAAAATCACGCTGCAGGATCTCGTTGGCGTGTGAGCAGAGCAGGGCCAGCAACTCGTTTTCCTTAGTGGTGAGTTTGGTCTGCTTGTCGCCGATGGTCAGCAGTTGCTTCTGCGTATCGAAGGTGAAGCGACCAATGTGATAGAGCGTGCTCTCCTTGGTCTTCTTTCCACGAACGCGACGGAGAATGGCTTCAATACGGAATACGAGTTCCTCCATTGAGAAGGGTTTGGTGATGTAGTCGTCGGCGCCAATCTTGAAGCCTTCAACGATGTCTTCTTTCTGTGTCTTGGCAGTAAGGAAGATTACAGGCATCTCAGCATTAGCCTGACGAATCTCCTGTGCAAGGGTGAATCCATCCTTCTTCGGCATCATCACGTCGAGAACGCAAATGTCATACTTGGTCTTCATGAAAGCCTTGAAACCAGCCTCACCGTCGACACAGAGTTCAACAGCATAGCCTTTGGCCTGAAGATACTCGCGAAGCAGCATTCCGAGGTTTTCGTCGTCTTCGCACAACAAGATTTTCAGTTTGTCATCCATATTCTTAAGCCCTCCCGCTGCTCCTCTTGGGGGAGGAGAGTGCCTGCCGGTTTGTGGGAGGATGATGGCAGGCGATGGGTTTTATTACTATTGTTTTATATTATTCTTTTGTCTATTCTTCTATCGTTGGAAGTTTGATGGTGAAGGTTGTGCCCTTACCGTATTCACTTTCCACGCGGAGTTCGCCATTGTGCAGATCTACAATCTTCTTCACGTAGGCCAGTCCGAGACCGAATCCCTTCACGTCGTGAACATTGCCTGTGTGGACTCTATAGAACTTGTCGAACACCTTCTTCAGGTTCTCCTTGCGAATGCCGATACCCGTGTCACGAATGGAGCAATAGAGATTCTCTTCGTCGTTCCAGGTCCTAATGTAGATATCGATGGGCTGATCGGGCTTGCGATATTTCACTGCGTTGTCAATCAGGTTGTTAAGGGCATTCTGGAAGTGCACTTCGTCAACATAGATTGCTGAGTCTACCGCCTCAATCTGCGTATATATCTTGCCGCCCGTATGCTCCACTCGCAGTGAGAACGTGTTGGCGATGTTCTCCACCATTTCGTTCAGATCGAGTTCTTTTTTATTAAAGGTGGCCGTCTGTTTGTCGAACATCGACATCTGAAGCACTTTCTCAACGAGGAATCTCAGACGTTTCGACTCGTCGTTGATCACTGTACCGAGATGTTTCTGCAGGGTCTCGCTCTTCGTTACGCTGTCGTCGTTCATCATCTGAGCAGCAAGCGAGATGCTGGCGATAGGCGTCTTCAACTCGTGCGTCATATTGTTGATGAAGTCGTTCTTAATCTCTGAATAGCGCTTCTGGCGGAATATCAGGACAAGCGTAATGACGAACGTGATGAGCAGCACGATGGTGAAGATGATGCTCGGAACCATGAATCTCACAGAGGAGTAGATGTAGGAGTTCATGTCGGGGAAATGAATCCTCACCACACCAGTCTTCGACTGCGGGTCGTTACGGAAAAGCACCTGCGAATAACTGTATTCCTCACCGTCCTCAGTGTAGTCGGAGCAGCGATAGACCTCGCGACCGTCCTGTGTCAGCACTACGAAGTGGTAGGGGATGTTGATACCGTTGTTCTTCAACTGCTCATTCAGGTTCTGGTCGAGCATCTTGAAGTTGATGCGCTCCTTCAGCGGCTTGTCGCTGGCCGAATAGAGAATCGAGTAGACCACCTCGTCGAGAAGGGCTTTCTGATAGACGTATCGGTTTCTCAGAATTTCCTGCATCGACTTGTTGGCTTCCGAAATGGCATTCTTGTCAGTATGCAGGATCATTGCCTTTGGCAGTTGCGATGGCTTCTTCTCAATGGTCTTGAGCATGAAGGTGGAATAGATGGTTCCGTCTTTGCCCACTACTGAGTATTGATGACTCTGCTGTAAAGTACCATCGGGATGTCCTGAGCGTGTGCCGACCGAGTCTACGCTGAATGCACGTCGTTCGGTTTCGTTCACATCTTTCTCCAGATAGCGCAATGTTTCGTTCAGTTCCAGATCGCGGCTGGCCTGATAGAGCGCTCTGTTCACCGATTCGTCGAACTGCTCCTTCTTCATATCAGCCATCTCTCGGATGTATTGCAGTTGAAGGTAGAGCAAAGCGAGGAACGAGACACCCATGATAATCGCTATGGTCCAAATGGTTTTCTTCTTCATGGTTGCAAAGATAGACAAAATCTTAAAATGATGTCCCTGGAATGTTAAATAATTCCCATAAATTTGTAGATTTTAACTAAAATGATAAAATATAGTTTAATATATTTAATTTAAAAAGAATCAGGGAATGTGTTTTAATATGTATTAGAGGGGGCTGAAAATTGAAGTTCTTAGAAATTGAGGGGCAAGGGACAGGGGACAACTTTTAGAGCAGTGAATGCCATCAGATTAGTTTTTGGCCAAATTGCGACAAAAGTCGAGGAAGTCAGGGGGATAAGTAATAATCTTTACTGCTGATTTATTCTTGCGTTTTGACTTCGGTCTTGGTCGTGTTGCTCATTTCTGCAAATCAGCAAATACTTAAATAATAACCTTACTCTTCCTTATCCCCTCCAGTCTTCGTCGTATCGCTTACCTCGCTTGGAACAACGATTGTGGTGTCTTCTCGGGTCGGAGTAACGACTGGAGAAGGGGAGCGTTTCAGTTTCAGCAAATCGCTCAGCGAAGAGAAGTCGTGTTTGATGATCAGTCCAATACCCTGCGTGGTGAGGGAGTTTTTCGTGAAGTAGCGGTCGTTTGTCTGGTTGTAGACCTTGATAGCCAGTGAGCCATTGGGGCGAAGTAAATAGCGGAGGTCGAAATCACCAATGAACGACGTTGTGGCATTCGGATTGTCGCGATAGCCGAATTGTCCGTTGATGAGCAGTCGGTTGTTGAGCAGACGTCCACTCAGCAGTCCCTCGTATTCCGCATTGTAGAAACCCTGGTCGCCCGTATTGATACTTGCTCCGAAGTTCCAGTTCTGATTCTTCACCACCGTCGAAAGAATATTGTTCAACTGCTGCGAGATGGTACCACTGATGAGACTCTGCATCGCCAGCGACGTCTGACTTTGCTGCACGGCTCCTTCCACGGGTGCATTGTTGGTTCCCTGATTGTAGAAACGCCCCACAGCCAGCAGATAGAGCACTTGCTGATTCATCTCCTCTTCCGAATTGATAAGCGAGAAGATCATCTGCTTCGCGTCAGTTCCGATGGTCGGCATATCTAAGTCGAACTCAACCCGAGGCGCTCCCGCGGTTCCCGTGATGTTCATCAGACAGTTCACTCGGATGTTGTTCGACGTGAAGGAACGTCCGATGTTCAGGTCGGATAGGGGAACGCCCGCAACCGTATAGACAGCCTTCAGATTGATGGCCGACTCGAAGGGATCACCACCGAAGACAATCGTGCCACCGGGCTGGAACTGAAATTCTTTCTTGATGACATTCTGAATGGTCAGTTTGTAGGTTCCGTGATCGACGCTGTAGTTTCCGAACATATCGAATGAACCCTTATTATAATAGGTAGCGCGAATCACACCGTCGCCATTCAGCGCGATATAGTCGCCAGTGGTCTGATCCATAATGAGTTTCAATGTTGCCTTCTGATTCGCATTGATCACGAAATTCAAATGGAGATCCGACGTAGAATTATCCTCCGTCTGAGCAGGAGCGGGCTTAGGCTGTTCGCCTTCCTCCAAATTCAGAGGCACCGCGTTGCGGTCGTTCCACGTGATGAACTCTCCCGACGAAATGGCGTCAGGACTCGACACGTTGTACCGAATCTCCGAACCTTCCTCAGGCGTTACGTTGATGTCGATATTGACTTCACCGCTTCGTCCGCTAATCATGCAATCGCCTGTGCCATAGACAGTTCCGCAGAACGTATCGTCGCCGAAGTCGCGGAAATCGTAAGCCAGCAGATTCTGTGCCTCAATACCTATATCATAACTGAGATTCTTCAGATCATGGTGATGAAGCGCACCATTCACGATTCCAATGTGTTCAAAAGCATCGTAGATGGTGTCGCGCTGGAACATAATCTCGTTGGGAATGAGATGAATGCTGTCGTTCCGGAGCGTGTAACTGGTGTTTAGGCTCGTGATGTCCAGCGTTCCGTTGGCAACGGCATCACCCGTGAGATTGATTTGCTTCAGTGGTCCGTAGAGGCGAAGGTCGCCATTGAGATAAACATTGACGTTGTCCATGAAACTACCGCAGAAACTCTCCAGGAATTCAGCACGTGAGTTGTGGGCACCGATGAGAAGTTCAATGTCGTTGCGCCAGGGGGAGACGTGTCCGTTGATGGTTGTGTAGGAGAGTGTCGCTCCGTCGAGTCCGTTTTCGCCGCTGAATCCCCATCCCGTATCATTCGCGACGGCGTCAATGTCGATCTGGCGAAGTTCGTTGTTGAGCCACGCATGCGCGTTCAGAACGCCCATTCGTCCGTCTTGGAAGCGGAAGTTGTTCACCTTGAGTCGTGTCTCGGCCTCAGGCTTGTCGAAAAGTTTCGTGATATAGGCTTTACCTGTAGCCTGACCGTTGAATTCGACCGAATGGAAATTCACCAAGTCGAGGATGTATTTCACGTCGACTTCCTTCAGTTCTGCCACGAGTGTGTCGTTTTCCGTATGTGTTCCGCGTCCGTCGATGATGATGTGCTGCTTCCCGTGTTTCACGGCAAGGTGGTCAATGGTGAGGTCGTTCTTGCTATAGACGATAGTTCCGGGTTCGATGTTCCAGATTGTATCGCCAATCATCACCTCCGACGTGTGAATGTCCACGTGAGCAGCGTCTTGATGGTCACTAGTTTGGAAGAACTGGGCATCAGCATTCAGTTCGCCCTTCATCGGTTGATTCGACTTGTTGTTGAACTGAATGTTCGTAGCGAGATGGTTGTTCGCTGCGTCAGCATTCAGCACCAGTGACAGACTGTTGCCGTTGTCAGACACTCGGGTAACGGTCGCGTAGGTCTTCAGCGTGTCCGAAGGCGAACTGACGTTCACGTTGACATTCTGATAATGTTTGCCGTCGTAACTGAAATCAGGCATCGACGCATTCACCAATATCTGATTGTTGTCGTCGGTGATATGGGCATCGAGTTGCAAAGGCTGATGCAGCGTGAGGGGAATGTCGAACAGTTGTTCCAGCCAGCCGCTGTCATCAAGATTGGCCTTGATGGCGAAATTGTTGTGAGGCGTCGTCTTCAACTTCGGCAATCCGGGTAGGGTGGGAAGCCGCTTGCCAATCAGATTCGTCAGGCTCTGCGCAATCGTCGTATAGTCGTATGCACCCTCAAGATCAACGTGTCCGAAGTCGCTGTCGACGGATAGTTTGCCGTTTCGACCATTACTTTCAGAAACCAATGATA
The DNA here is from genome assembly GCA_024697645.1 of Prevotella sp. GTDB lineage: Bacteria > Bacteroidota > Bacteroidia > Bacteroidales > Bacteroidaceae > Prevotella. The sequence goes on along the minus strand of JAILFH010000074.1, from coordinate 53,778 downwards.
AATTCTTGATTGACAGCGTATTGTCATCAGAGTACATCAGGAAGTCGTTAATGTCGGCAGTACCGTTGATTGCCCTGAGATTGCTGCCTTTCAGGTCGGCCTCGATGTTGAAGTCGAACGACGAGTCTCCCCATCTGTCGCTGATTCCGAGTGCAGCGGGTTTCAGGTGTTTCACTTCAGCCACAACATTTGCCGCAGGCATCTTTGTGTTCGTGCTGAGACGACCGTTGAGCGCCAGTTCCACGTTCGGGTCGTCGATATTCAGTTTTCCGTCGAACGCGTTGCCCTGATACGATCCGTCGATGTTGATATTCTTATAGGTATAGTCGTTGTAGTCGATACGAGCGATTTCGCCCTTCGCCTTGAAACTCGGTGCGCCCGACTTCGACAGTTGTCCGTCGATGTCGATATTTGTGACGAGAAGCCCCAGTTTGTCGTTGTCGAGAATCTGCTTCAGGTTGACGCCATCGGTCGTAATGTGTCCCGTGAACGCCTGTCCGCTCTTGCCCAGTGCAATCTTTGCCTGCCCCGCATCGGTGTTAAGCAATCCCTTGATGGCCGCATCGCTGCTCATGCCACCCACTGTGCCGAGGAATGAGATGTTGCCCAGTCGCGTGAGTTCCTCCGGAAGGGTCGTGTTCTTGGGCAGACTCTCCTCAACAAGACGCAGTCCGTCGTTGCTGATGTTAAACTCATGGATGTTAGCGTTCCATCTCGGGCGTGCCTGCCAGTCGCTGATGGAGCCATCGGCATGAAGGTTCACTCCGTTGTCCGACGACGCGATCTTCAGTTCGTTGATCCTCACACTCGTACTCGTTCCGGAGAAGGAAGAGGCCAGCGAAAGTTGTTGATCTCTTTCTTTAAGCGTTGGCACCAAACTCCCTATGTCAGAGAGAGTTATGGTCGATGGTTCTATTGCCCCTTCAAACAGCAATGTGGCGGGTAGGAACTTCCCGTTCTCATGTCGATAGGTTGCGGTCAGTTCGTCGATGTTAATTGCCGAATTGGGCAGTTCGAGTGTGAAGTCCTGCAACTCTGCATGCTGCCTGTTGGCTGTGGCTTTCAGTTGCAGATTCTTCAGTTCGAGACCCGATGCCTCCTTCATCGACAGTCGCTTCACGTTCAGGTTCAGCGAGTCGTCCTGTAGCGCATTGAGCATCACGTGGGCACTGATGTCGGTCGCGTGAATATGGTCAGGTGAGAATTTTCCCGAGACAGGCGCCACAAAGCGTTTGTCGAATTTCACCTCGCCTCGCCGAATGATCAGCGAGGAAATCTTCAGGTCGAGTGGGGTGTGGCTTGTTGTGTCCTTCGAAGCCAGTGAGTCAAGTGCAAACTGGAAATTGAAATCGCTGTCGGGAGCAGTCTGGTACAATGCAGCGCGGAGTCCGAACAACTGTGCGGAAGTGATGACGATACGTCCTTGCGTCAGCGCGAGCATATCGAGTTTCGCCGAGAGGCGGGCGGCATTGAGCATCGGGTTGCCCTGTTGGTCCTTGATCTGCACGTCGTCGATGATGATTCGGTTCAGGAATCCGAGATTCACGCGTCCAACCTTCACGTCAGTCCCCAGTTTGTCGACCACTACCTGAGCGGTCTTGTCACCAACAAACTGTTGTACCGTAGGAACATGTAACAGTACAACAACTGCCGCATACAACCCGACCAAAGTCCAGAGTATACCGCTGACGATTCTTCTCAAATGCTTCAATTCAGCCGCAAATTTACATTAATTTTCTTTGAAGACGAAATAAAACTCTGACTTTTGTGCTCTTTCTCATGTTTTTTTGCTAAATTTGCAACGTTTTTTAGAGATTATAATCTTAAATAAATATTTTTTTAATTATGGCAAATCTAATTAAGTTACGCAAAGGCTTAGACATTAATCTGGAGGGTATTGCCATTGAGACAAAGACCTGTGTTGGAAAATGTGCTGAATATGCGCTTCAGCCCGATGATTTCACGGGTCTTGTTCCGAAGGTGGTAGTACGCGAAGGCGATCATGTGAAGGCCGGCGATGCTTTGTTTGTCGACAAGAACTGCCCCGAGGTTCGGTTTGCCTCGCCAGTGAGTGGTGAGGTGACGGCCGTAGTTCGTGGCGATAGACGAAAGGTGCTCTGCGTGAAGGTGAAAGCCGATGCTGAGCAGGAGTATGCAGAATTTGGCAAGAAAGATGTTGCTGCGCTTTCGGGCGATGAAGTGAAAAAGTCGCTCCTTGATGCTGGCCTCTTTGGTTACATCAATCAGTTGCCTTACGCCATTGCGACCAAACCCGACACAACCCCGAAGGCCATCTTCGTTTCGGCTCTTCGCGACATGCCGCTTGCAGGTAGGTTCGAGTATGAGTTGCAGGGCAATGAGGAAGCGTTCCAGGCAGGACTTACCGCGCTCTCGAAGATTGCCAAGACCAATCTCGGTATTGGCTTGCTCCAGTCTAACGAGGTGTTGCACAAGGCGAAGGACGTCGATATCTATGTCTTCGACGGACGTTGTCCCGCTGGAAATGTCGGCGTTCAGGTGAATCACATTGACCCCGTCAACAAGGGCGAAGTCGTCTGGACGGTCGATCCTACGGCAGTCATCTTCTTCGGCCGCCTGTTCCTCACAGGCCACGTCGACCTGACCCGCACCGTAGCCGTTGCAGGCAGTGAGGTGAGCAATCCCGCTTATGTCGACACGCTGGTGGGTACTCCTCTGAGCACTCTGCTCGAGGGCCGTCTGGCGAAGAACGAACACGTACGCATCATCAACGGCAATCCGCTGACGGGTCGCAAAGACTCTCTCGAAGGATTCCTCGGTGCTCACACCTCAGAGGTCTGTGTCATTCCTGAAGGCGATGACAATCACGAGATGCTCGGCTGGATCATGCCTCGCACGAAGCATTTCTCCGTCAATCGCAGTTATCTCTCCTGGCTCATGCCCAGCAAGCGCTATGTGCTCGACGCTCGCGTGAAGGGTGGTGAGCGCCACATGATCATGAGTGGTGAGTACGACAAGGTGCTGCCGATGGATATCTATCCTGAATATCTCATCAAGGCCATCATCACTGGCGACATCGACCGTCAGGAGCAACTCGGTATCTATGAGGTATCTCCCGAGGACTTCGCTCTTGCCGAGTTCGTCGACTCTTCGAAACTCGAGTTGCAGAAGATTGTTCGCGAGGGGCTCAACACCCTGCGTAAGGAGAATGCGTAGTCTGTATTGTAAATCGTAAATGGAAAAATCGAAAATATCCTTATGAACGCATTAAGAAAATATTTGAATAACATCAAGCCCCACTTCGAGGAGGACGGCAAACTGCATGCCCTCAAGAGTGTGTTCGATGGATTTGAGACCTTCCTCTTCGTTCCGAACAAGACGGCGGAGAGCGGTGCCCATATCCACGACGCCATCGACTCGAAGCGCATCATGTCGATGGTGGTCGTCGCCCTGATGCCAGCCATGCTCTTTGGTATGTATAATGTGGGCTATCAGAACTATCTGGCTGCAGGCACGCTCGCCTCTGCCTCATTCCTGGAAGTCTTCTTCTATGGTTTTCTCGCTGTGCTGCCCAAGATTCTGGTGAGTTACATTGTCGGTCTCGGCATTGAGTTCATCTGGGCACAATGGAAGGGTGAGGAGATTCAGGAAGGCTATCTCGTCAGCGGTATCATCATTCCGCTCATCCTGCCAATCGGCTGTCCGCTGTGGATGCTCGCTTTGGCTTGCGCCTTCGCAGTGATCTTCGCTAAGGAAATCTTTGGTGGAACGGGTATGAACATATTCAACGTCGCCATTGCCGCACGTATGTTCCTGTTCTTCTCCTATCCCTCGAAGATGACGGGCGACACCATTTGGGTGGCCCAGAACAGCATCTTCGGTCTCGGAAACACATTGCCCGATGGCTATACGGCAGCAACGCCGCTTGGCCAGATTGGTCAGGGAGCCGACGTCACCGCTTCTCTTTCCGATATGATCTTTGGATTTATTCCTGGAAGTATCGGTGAGACCTCGGTCATCGCTATTGCCCTCGGTGCAATCCTGCTTCTCGGTATGGGCATTGCCTCTTGGAAGACCATGTTGAGCGTCTTCGTCGGTGGTGGCCTGATGGCTTGCCTTTTCGACCAACTCGGCATGACTCCCATCCATTGGTACGAGCATCTCGTGCTCGGCGGCTTCTGCTTCGGTGCAGTCTTCATGGCTACCGATCCCGTCACCTCTGCCCGCACAGAGACAGGTAAGTACATCTATGGCTTCATCATCGGTGCGCTTGCAGTGATCATTCGTGTCATGAATCCAGGCTATCCCGAAGGCATGATGCTGGCCATCTTCTTCGGCAACATGATTGCTCCGCTCATCGACCACTGTGTAGTTGAACGCAACATTTCGAAACGTATGAAGAGAGGAGGTACAAAATGAGTAAGTTGAATACAAATTCGAATTCGTACATTATTATATATAGTGCGATTCTCGTCGTCATCGTTGCGTTCCTGCTGGCCTTCATCTTCAAGGCTCTGAAACCGATGCAGGATGCCAATGTGGCGCTCGACCAGAAGAAGCAGATTCTTTATTCGCTCAACATTCGCGACCTTGACGGCGCTGAGGCTGAGGCCAAGTATGCTGAGGTCGTGAAGGAAGAGGGCGAGAGGGACGGTCAGAAGTTCTATTCTTGCGAGATCAACGGTGAGAAGATTCTCGTAGTTTCCCTCAAGGGCATGGGACTCTGGGGCGGCATCAGCGGCTTCATCTCCATTCATGGTGATGAGACACCCACTGTCTATGGCGCCTACTTCAATCACGAGGGCGAGACTGCAGGTCTGGGAGCCGAAATCAAGGACTCTAAGGCTTGGCAGGAGAAGTTCATCGACAAGAAGGTCTATGTCGACGGTTCTGAAGGCAGCGAGGTTGCCCTTTCCGTCGTGAAGAAAGTCGACGATCCCACTACGCAGGTCGACTGCGTCACGGGTGCTACGCTCACTTCCAATGGTGTGAATGATATGTTGAAGGCAGGTCTGAAGGATGCCCAGAAGCGCGCTTGCGAACTCTTCGGAAAGGTCGAGTGCGCCAAGGATTCCGCTGCAACTGCCACAGAAACTAAAACTGAGGAGGAATAAGTTATGGCATTATTAAGCAAACAAAATAAAGAGGCTCTGACCAATCCGTTGAACCTCGACCACCCGATTCTCGTACAGGTATTGGGTATCTGTTCGGCCTTGGCCGTCACTTCGCAGTTGAAGCCCGCCATCGTGATGGGACTCGCTGTGACGGTGATTACGGCATTTGCCAACGTGATCATTTCTCTGATTCGCAAGACCATTCCCAACCGCATCCGTATCGTGGTGCAACTGGTTGTGGTTGCTGCTCTGGTGACTATCGTTTCGCAGATTCTGAAGGCTTATGTCTATGACGTCAGCGTCCAACTTTCGGTCTATGTCGGCTTGATTATCACCAACTGTATTCTGATGGGCCGCCTCGAGGCATTCGCTATGCAGAACAAGCCCTGGCCCTCGTTCCTCGATGGTGTCGGCAATGGTCTCGGTTATGCGATGATTCTCGTCATCGTCGGTGCTTTCCGTGAGTTCTTTGGTCGCGGTTCGCTCCTCGGCTTCCAGATTCTTCCTCAGGGAGTCTACGATGCGGGCTATATCAACAACGGTATGATGACAATGCCTGCTATGGCGCTCATCCTTGTTGGCTGTGTTATTTGGGTTCATCGTGCATATTTTTATAAGGAGAAATAAGTTATGGAACACGCAATAAGTCTATTCTTCCGTTCGATATTTGTCGACAACATGATCTTCGCGTTCTTCCTCGGCATGTGTTCCTACCTTGCCGTTTCGAAGACCGTCAAGACTTCGCTGGGCCTCGGTATGGCTGTCACGTTCGTGTTGCTGGTCACGGTGCCCGTCGACTATCTGTTGCAAACAAAGGTGCTGGGTCCCGACTGCCTCGTTGAAGGGGTCGATCTGAGTTATCTCTCGTTCATTCTTTTCATTGCGGTCATCGCCGGTATCGTCCAACTCGTTGAGATGGTCGTCGAGAAATACTCGCCTTCGCTCTATGCTGCGTTGGGTATCTTCCTGCCGCTGATTGCCGTGAACTGCGCCATCATGGGTGCTTCGCTCTTCATGCAGCAGCGCATTCTGCTCGACCCGACCAACACACAGGCCATCACTTCCTTCTGGGATGCGATAGTCTATGCCGTCGGTTCAGGTCTGGGCTGGACGCTTGCCATCGTGCTTCTCGGTGCTATTCGTGAGAAAATGCAGTACTGCGACGTGCCGAAGCCGTTGCAGGGACTCGGAATTACTTTCATTACAGTAGGCCTCATGGCTATGGCTATGATGTGCTTCAGTGGACTTAATATTTAAAGACGTATGGCACAGTTTATAGCATATAGCATTGGAGTATTCCTCATCGTTATACTCCTTCTGGTAGTCATCCTGCTTGTGGCGAAGAAGTATCTCTCGCCCTCGGGAAATGTGAATATTGTAGTCAATGGCGACCGTACGCTCTCTGTTGAACAAGGCAACAACCTGATGTCTACGCTCAATGAGAACGGCATCTTCCTGCCTTCTGCCTGTGGCGGTAAGGCTTCCTGCGGACAGTGCAAGGTGCAGGTGCTTGAGGGTGGGGGAGAGATCCTCGATTCTGAGAAGCCCCATTTTACGCGTAAGGAAATCAAGGACCACTGGCGTCTCGGTTGTCAGTGCAAGGTGAAGGGCGACCTCAGCATTCATATCGATGAGTCTATTCTCGGTGTGAAGGAGTATGAGTGTACCGTCATCTCGAATAGAAATGTCGCAACATTCATCAAGGAGTTCAAGGTGCAACTGCCTCCGGGCGAGCACATGGACTTCATTCCTGGATCTTATGCTCAGATTAAGATTCCTGCATTCGACTGCATCGACTACAACGACTACGACCGCGATCTCATCACTCCAGAGTATGTTCCTTCGTGGGAGAAGTTCAAGATGTTCGATCTGAAGTGTAAGAATCCCGAGCCGACTATCCGCGCTTACTCGATGGCCAACTATCCCGCTGAGGGCGATGTGTTCATGCTCACCGTCCGTATTGCAACTCCTCCGTTCAAGCCCGACCGCAGTGGTTTCATGGAGGTCAATCCGGGTATCGCGTCGAGTTACATCTTCTCGCTGAAGCCAGGCGACAAGGTCATCATGAGTGGACCGTTCGGCGACTTCCATCCTCATTTCGACTCCAAGAAGGAGATGATCTGGGTAGGTGGTGGTGCTGGTATGGCTCCGCTGCGTGCGCAGATTATGCACATGACCAAGACGCTCCATACTACCGATCGCGAGATGCACTATTTCTATGGCGCACGCGCCCTGAACGAAGTGTTCTATCTCAACGACTTCCTCGGACTCGAGAAGGAGTATCCCAACTTCCACTTCCATCTCGCCCTCGACCGTCCCGATCCCGCTGCCGACGCAGCAGGCGTGAAGTACACTCCGGGCTTCGTCCATCAGGTGATGTTCAACACCTATCTGAAGGACCACGAGGCTCCTGAGGATGTAGAGTACTACATGTGCGGTCCTGGTCCGATGTCGAATGCCGTTGTCGGCATGCTCGATTCCCTCGGCGTAGAGCCCGAGTCCATCATGTACGATAACTTCGGTGGCTAACCCCCATCGCAGATCTCTGACTGATTCCTCTCAGACTAATTCGATTTGGACTAATTCGATTTACTGACTAATTCGATTTACTGACTAATTCGATTTACTGACTGATTCGATTTACTGACTGATTCGATTTAGACTAATTCAAAAATCAGTTCGGAACCCTCTGCAAAAAATACTATTAACGACAGGGAAACTTGCTCCTCAGTAGTTTCCCTGTTTTTTTATTCGTGGCTGCCTCGGTGTCTCATTTGCTCTGCGGTTTTCTCATGTCAACCTTCTTGGCGCGCTGCGCCAAATGTTTTCTTATGTTTTCTTTGGTTTTTAACTGTTTTCTTAAAGCCGCCGCCGGCGGAACTTGTCCAGTAATGTTACTTTGTTACCTTGTTAGTTTGTTACTTTGGAAACTGCCGCCGACGGCGGAACCTCAACAGAATCTTAACTGAAGACATTTAATATTACGATTGGACTTTAACTAACAAGTAAGGCGGCTGGTGCATCACGCATCGGCCGCCCGTTCAGATTAATTCTACGTGTTTACCACAACGATAATGCTCACGCGTGCAGGCTGAATTAATCTGGTAATGAAACTTTCAAAATGTTCTAAATCTCTATTTTGGGGGTCAACGAGGCTACGTGTTAACGAACTAACAAGTCAACGAACTAACAAGTCAACGAGCCAACAAGTCAACGAGACTATGAGCCAACAAGTCAACGAGGCTATGAGCCAACAAGTCAACGAGGCTACGAGACTACTATTCTAAAAGTCACTGAGACTATGAGTCAACGAGCCTACTAGTCTAAAAGTCAATGAGACAACGAGGCTACGAGTCAACGGATCTAAAAGTCTTGTCGGCTTATAGACTCGTCGGCTCGTAGTCTTGTTTTCCAAAGAAAACGGATTAGCGTATGAACAGGAGTTCGCGATACTTGGGTAAGGGCCAGAGTGAGTCGTCGATGATCAACTCCAGTTTGTCAATCTGATAGCGAATCTCGTCGAGTTTCGGTTCCACATTGTCGTGATAGGCAAGTGACTTCGCATGCTCACTCTCAATCTTATTGGCGATTTTGCGGGCACTGACGAGTTCCTCAACGAGTCGCTCGATATTGGAAATGCGCTCGGCAATCTCCTCAATAATCGTCACGTTGCGAGCAGAGAGTTTGTTGGCCTTGTCCTTCGGGAACACCTCCGCCATATTCTCCACATTCTTCAGCAACTGCGTCTGATAGTGAGTGGCCACGGGAATGATGTGGTTCATCGAGAGGTCGCCCAGCACACGAGCCTCAATCTGGATTTTCTTCGTGTAGGTTTCCCATTTCACCTCGTTGCGAGCCTCCAGTTCGGTCTTCGTCATCACACCGAGACTCTCGAACATCTGAATGCTTTCGGGATCAAGATAGCGCTCGAAAATTCTCGGACACGACTTCTCGATGTCCAGTCCGCGCTTCTCTGCTTCCACAACCCATTCGTCGCTGTAGCCATTACCGTCGAAGCGAATTGGCTTACAGGTCTTGATGTCTTCGCGGAGCACATCGATAATCGCATGGAACGTAGCCGTATGGCCTGTGCCAGCAAGTTCCTTCTCCAATGCGGGAATACGGGCGTCGACACGCTTCTTGAAGTCGACGAGCGCTTCTGCAACGGCACTGTTGAGCGCAATCATCGCACTGGCGCAGTTGGCCTCACTACCTACGGCACGGAACTCGAAACGGTTACCCGTGAACGCGAAGGGCGATGTGCGATTTCGGTCGGTGTTGTCGATGAGCAGTTCGGGAATCGAGGGGATGTCCATCTTCAGTCCCTGCTTGCCGACCATCGACAGAATGTCTTCCCTGTCGGCCATCTCGATGTGGTTGAGAAGTTCCGACACCTGCTTGCCGAGGAACGACGAGATGATGGCGGGAGGAGCCTCGTTGGCACCCAGACGATGGGCATTGGTGGCCGACATGATACTTGCCTTCAGCAAACCATTGTGGCGATAGACACCCATGAGTGTCTCAACGATGAACACAGCGAAACGAAGGTTCTGCTCAGGCGTCTTTCCCGGGGCGTGCAGCAGAATGCCGTTGTCGGTGGAAAGGCTCCAGTTGTTGTGCTTACCGCTACCGTTGATACCGGCAAATGGCTTCTCGTGAAGCAGCACGCGGAATCCATGCTTGCGGGCAACTCGCTTCATCACCGACATCAGCAGCATGTTGTGGTCCACAGCGAGGTTCGTATCTTCGAAGATAGGAGCAAGTTCAAACTGGTTCGGCGCAACCTCATTGTGGCGAGTCTTACAGGGAACACCCAGTTCGAGGGCTACAATCTCGAGTTCCTTCATGAAGGCAGAGACGCGCTCGGGGATAGAACCAAAATAGTGGTCTTCCATCTGCTGGTTCTTCGCGCTGTCGTGACCCATCAGCGTTCTACCCGTCAGCAGCAAGTCGGGACGAGCGGCGAAGAGTCCTTCGTCGACGAGGAAATATTCCTGTTCCCATCCGAGGTTGCTCGTCACCTTCTTCACCGTTGGGTCGAAATAGTGGCAGACGTCGGTCGCAGCGACGTTCACAGCATGAAGCGCGCGCAGCAGGGGAGCCTTGTAGTCGAGTGCCTCACCGCTATAGGAGATGAAGACCGTAGGAATACAGAGTGTATCGTCGATGATGAACACGGGCGACGTGGGGTCCCAAGCCGAATAGCCGCGTGCCTCGAAGGTAGAGCGGATACCGCCAGAGGGGAACGAAGACGCGTCGGGTTCCTGCTGCACGAGCAACTTACCCGTGAACTCCTCTACCATTCCGCCCTTGCCGTCGTGCTCGATGAAAGAGTCGTGCTTCTCGGCCGTTCCCTCCGTCAGGGGCTGGAACCAGTGTGTATAGTGAGTGACGCCATTCTCCGTAGCCCACTGCTTCATGCCAGCAGCAACGCCGTCGGCCACCGTGCGGTCGAGTTGGGCTCCGTTGTCCATCACGTCGATCATCTTCTCATAAATATCCTTCGGCAGATATTTATACATCTTCTCGCGGTTAAAGACTTTGCGTCCGAAATACTCACAAGGTCTCTCACTGGGTGTTTTTACGTCGAGCGGCTTCTTCTTGAACGCCTCGCCGACAACCTGAAATCTTAATGCTTCCATAATCAAGTTTGGTTTTATGTTTAATATAACTTTATTGAATGTTTTCTATTTGAGAAAAATCCCAATCTTCCTTGCAGTCTGAATGTTCTCTATTTTTTGGCTTTAAGTTTAAACTAACTTCAATTAATGATGTTTAATTTGAGATAATACTCAGTCTTCCTTTCAGTCCGAATTTCTTTTATTTGAGATAAGAATCAATCTTCCTGGCGGTCTGAATGCCGCTTGCCATTGCCCTCACCACGAGCGAGGCACCATTGGCCGCATCGCCGCAGACGAACACATTGTCGGGATACTGTGGATGCTCAGGTTTCAGAAAGCCCATTGCCAACAGCACGAGTTCGGCCTTGATGATCTCCGGCTTGCCCTTCTCCACCATCAGCGGACGACCGCCTTCGGGATTGGGTTCCCAGTCAATTTCCTGCACCTTCACACCCGTGAGTTTACCGTCTTTGCCGAGAAACTCGAGCGAGTTAATGTTCCAGCGGCGCGTGCAGCCTTCCTCGTGGCTACTCGTAGTCTTGAGCGTACGCGGGAAGTTCGGCCACGGGTTCTTGGGGTCAACGGGACCCTCGACGGGCTTCGGCATAATCTCAATCTGAGTGACGCTCTTGCAGCCCTGACGATGGGCAGTTCCGATGCAGTCGCTTCCCGTGTCGCCACCGCCAATCACGAGTACATCCTTGCCCTTGGCCGTGATGCGTTGGTCTTTCGAAAACTCCATTCCTGCCAACACTCTGTTCTGCTGAGAGAGCAGTTCTAATGCGAAATGAACACCACTGAGGTCGCGTCCGGGAATCCGAAGGTCGCGGGCAGTGGGAGTGCCTGTGGCGATGACGACCGCATCGTACTGACTTGCGAACACAGCATCGCACTCGACGGCCTCACCATAGCGGAACTCAATGCCTTCCTGCTCGAGCAGACTCATGCGGCGGTCGATAATCGCCTTGTTCAGTTTGAAGTTGGGAATACCATATCGCAACAGTCCGCCACTGGCTTCATTCTTCTCAAACACCGTCACGCTGTAGCCCATCAGATTGAGTTCGTTGGCTGCTGCCAGTCCCGCAGGACCCGCACCAATCACCGCCACTCGCTTGCCGTTGCGCTCGGGCTGATGAACCTTGATGTAGCCCTCGCGGAAGGCGGCCTCGGTGATGGCGCACTCGTCCTCGCGGTTCGTTGTGGGCTCGTGCTCAATCAGGTTGAGGATGCAAGCCTTCTCGCAGAGCGCGGGACAGATACGGCCCGTGAACTCGGGGAAGGGATTGGTGGCGCTGAGCAGATGATAGGCTTTCTCCCACTCACCCTTATACAGCGCGTCGTTCCATTCAGGCGGTTTGTTGCCCAGCGGACAAGCCCAGTGGCAGAAGGGTACGCCGCAATCCATACAGCGACTTGCCTGCAACTTGCGCTCGCGAGTGTTCAGCGTCTGCTCAACCTCACCGAAATCGTGAATTCTATCGTGAATCGGTCGATAACCAGCCTCCTGGCGGTGTATCTCTAAAAATGCTTTCGGATTTCCCATAATCAATAGTCTCTTTGCATGTCTGCTATTTTCTGTCTTAATTTGTTCATTTGCTCTTCCTGGAGTACGCGTTTGTACTCAATCGGAACCACCTGGATGAAGTCGTCCACGTAGTGCTGCCAGTCGTCGAGCATCGTGCGGGCGAGTTTCGAACCCGTGTAGAGATAGTGCTGCCGAATGAGTTCGTGTAGTTCCTTGCGGCTCACGGTGTCCTCGACGAGATTGATCTCGACCATATCCATATTGCAGAAATAGTCGAACGTGTGGTCCTTGTCCCAGACGTAGGCTACGCCGCCCGACATACCTGCGGCGAAGTTGCGCCCCGTCTTGCCCAGTACGACAACGCGTCCGCCGGTCATGTATTCGCAGCAATGGTCGCCAGCGCCCTCGATGACGGCGATGGCTCCAGAGTTGCGCACGCCGAAGCGCTCGCCAACCTTACCGTTGATGTAGATCTCGCCTGAGGTAGCGCCGTAGAGGCCCGTGTTGCCCGCGATGATGTTGTCCTCAGCTGCGAAATGGCTCCTCGTCGGGGGCAGAATCGCAATCCGTCCGCCGCAGAGACCCTTGGCGAAGTAGTCGTTGGTCTCGCCTTCGAGTTTGAAGGTGACGCCCTTCATGAGGAATGCGCCAAACGACTGACCCGCCGACCCCTTGAAGCGCACGCTGATCGTGTTCTCGGGCAGTCCCTGCTCGCCATATTTCTCCGCAATCACACCCGAGAGCATAGCGCCCACCGAGCGGCAAGTGTTGCGAATGGCGTAGTCCAGCGCCACCTCCTCCTGATGGTCTATGGCCTGAGTGGTTGCGGCTATCATCTGCTCGTCGAGCAGACTGTCGTGCATGCCGAGCGGAACATTCGGCTTGCTGACGTCGCCCGTGAAGTGCTGAACGCCCTCTTCCTGGTGGAGGAGTCGGCCAAAGTCGAGCACCGAGAGCTTGGTCTCGATGAGATCCGTGCGGCCAATGATGTCGCTCAGATGTCGGTAGCCCAACTGGGCAAGATATTCGCGCACCTCCTGAGCGAGGAACGTGAAATAGTTCACGAGATATTCGTAGCGTCCCATGAAGTGCTTGCGCAGTTCGGGGTTCTGCGTAGCAACGCCCATGGGGCAGGTGTTCAGATTACATTTGCGCATCATCACGCAGCCGAGCACGATGAGCACACCCGTGCCGAAGCCAAATTCCTCGGCACCGAGCAGGGCCATCAGCACCACGTCGCGACCCGTCTTCAACTGACCGTCGACCTGTAGCCTGACCTGTGAGCGGAGTCCGTTCCTGACGAGTGTCTGCTGGGTCTCGCTCAGACCAATCTCTGGCGAGATGCCCGCAAATCGCATCGAGGACGCAGGTGATGCGCCCGTTCCTCCCTCAGCGCCCGAGATGACAATCAGGTCGGCCTTCGCCTTGGCCACGCCAGCGGCTATCGTTCCCACACCACTCTCGGCAACGAGTTTCACCGAGACGGCTGCCTTCGGATTGACGTTCTTCAGGTCGAAGATGAGTTGAGCCAAGTCCTCAATGCTGTAGATGTCGTGATGAGGGGGAGGAGAGATCAGGCTGATGCCCGGAATGCTGTGGCGCGTCTTCGCAATCACCTCGTTCACCTTGAATCCTGGCAGTTGGCCGCCTTCACCGGGCTTCGCGCCCTGGGCGACCTTGATCTGAATTTCCTCCGCATTAATCAAGTAGGAGGTCGTCACGCCGAATCGACCAGAGGCCACCTGCTTCGTCTTGCTGTTCAGGCTGATGCCGTCGTAGGTCGAATGGAATCGCTCAGCGTCTTCGCCTCCCTCGCCCGTGTTGGAGCGGCCTCCGAGTTTGTTCATTGCGAGACAGATGGCCTCGTGGGCCTCCTTCGAAAGCGCGCCGAACGACATTGCGCCAGCAACGAAATGGCTGACGATTTCCTCAACGGGTTCCACCTCGTCGATGCTGATGGGATTGTTCCTGAATCCGAGGAAGTCGCGGATGAAGATGGGCGATTCCTTCTCGTCAACCAGTCGGGTGAACTCCTTGAACTTCGCGTAGTTTCCCGTGCGGGTCGCGAGTTGGAGCGTGGCGATGGTCTCGGGATTCCAAGCGTGACGGATTCCGTCCTTGCGCCAGTGGAACTGACCCAGATTCGGCAGTATCGCTGCATCGCTTTTCGCGAACGCTTGGTCGTGCATTGCGATGGCGTCGGCTGCAATCTTCTCCAGACCGATGCCGCCAATCGTGCTTATATTCGTGCCGAAATAGGTCTTCAGCAGACTCTCGCTGAGTCCGATGCTCTCGAAGATCTTCGCACCGCGATAGGAGCGGATGGTCGAGATGCCCATCTTCGCCATAATCTTGAAGAGACCCTTCCTCACGGCCTTGATGTAGTTCTTCTCGGCCGTGTGGTAGTCTTCCTGTATCTTGTGTTTCTTGACGAGATTGTCGAGAATCGCGAATGCCATATAGGGGCACAGCGCGCTTGCTCCATAGCCCAGCAGCAGAGCGGCGTGCATCGTCTCGCGAATCTCACCGCTTTCCACAATCAGCGCCGTCTGTACGCGTTTTCCGACATTCATCAGATAGTGATGAACCGCCGAAACGGCCAGCAGACTCGGGATTGCCACATGCTTCTCGTCGACGTCGCGGTCGGAGAGGATGATGTAGTTGTAGCCCTTATCGACGGAGTTCTCGGCCTCGTGACACAAGTTGTCCAGGGCGACGCGAAGGCCGTCGGCTCCCTTTGCCGCATCAAACAGAATCGGGAGTTTGATGGTGTGGAAGCCCTTATAGCGAATGTTGCAGAGAATGTCCAGTTGCGTGTTGTTCAGAATCGGGTGGGGCAGCCGCACCATCTTGCAGTTGGTCTCGTCGGGACTCAGAATGCCCGTACCCACGCGTCCGATATATTCGGTGAGACTCATGACCAACTCCTCGCGAATGGAGTCGATGGCGGGATTCGTCACCTGAGCGAACTGCTGACGGAAGTAGTTGAAGAATATCTGCGGCTGACTGCTCAGCACGGCGAGCGGAGTGTCGTTGCCCATCGAGGCAGTCGGCTCCTGACCGTTGACAGCCATCGGGACAATCGTCGTATCGACGTCCTCAGCCCCATAGCCGAACATGATTTCCTTCTGCAGGAGGTTGTCGACTCCGTTCTCCACATGACGACCCGACTTCAGGTTCTCCAACTGGATTCGGTTGGTGCTCAGCCACTGGCGATAGGGATGCTCCACAGAGAGTTTCTGCTTGATCTCGCCGTCGTAGTAGATTCTGCCTTCCTGCGTGTCGATGAGCAGAATCTTTCCTGGCTGCAGGCGGCCCTTCTCCGCGATTTCAGTCGGGTCGAAGTCCATCACGCCCACTTCCGACGCAACGACCATCATGTCGTTCTTCGTAATCGTGTAGCGGGCAGGACGCAGACCGTTGCGGTCGAGCATTCCACCTGCAAACCGACCGTCGCTGAACAGGAGCGCGGCGGGGCCGTCCCAGGGCTCCATGAGAATGGAGTGATATTCGTAGAACGCCTTCAGGTCTTCCGAGATGGGGTTCTTGTCGTTGAAACTCTCAGGCACGAGCACGCTCATGGCGTGAGGCAGCGACAAGCCCGACATCACGAAGAACTCCAGCACGTTGTCGAGACTTGCGGAGTCCGACATTCCCGGCTGCACGATGGGCGAGATCTCCCGCGCGTCGCCTAAGGCCTCGCTCGAAAGCACGCTCTCACGCGCCTTCATCCATCCGCGATTGCCTCGGATGGTGTTGATCTCACCGTTGTGGGCAAGCAGACGGAACGGCTGCGCCAGCGACCAAGTGGGGAAGGTGTTCGTGCTGAAGCGCGAATGCACCAGCGCGAGTCCACTCGTGAAGTAGGGATTCGTCAGATCGGGGAAATACTGCCTTACCTGCATCGACGACAGCATTCCTTTATATATGATGTTTGTGTTGCTCAGTGAGCAGATGTAGAAGTCCTTGTGGCTGACGCGGCGCTCAATCTTCTTGCGAATGATATATAAGGTTCGCGCGAATGATTCAATCTTGTCGTCGCTGATGCCCGTGATGAACACCTGCTTGATGTCGGGCTCGGTGCCGAGGGCGGCTTCGCCCAGGCACTCAGGATTGGTGGGAACCGTACGGAGGTGCATGAGTTGCAGTCCCTCGCGTTCGATTTCCTCAATCATGATGCTCAGAATCTCCTGCTGCACCTTCTCTTCCTTCGGCAGAAACATCAGACCCGTGCCGTATTTTCCTTTCTCCGGTACGGGAATGCCCTGAAGTAGAATAAACTCATGTGGAATCTGGAGCATGATGCCTGCTCCGTCGCCGTCCTTACCAACTTCCGCTCCGCGATGTCGCATGTTTTCCAGTACGCGCAGCGCGCTGTCAACGAGTTCGTGGCTCTTGTTGCCGTGAATGTTCACGATCATTGCAACGCCACAAGCGTCGTGCTCATAACTGCTTTGGTAAAGTCCAGCCTGCTCTGTTTCAATTTCAGTTTTTGTCATATTATCCTTCGTTAAATCTTTTTATTCCTTTTCGTTCGTCTGTTGGCAAATTCTTTCGGGAAAACTACGATTCTTACAGCCCGCTAATGGATATAAACCTCATAAAGATGATTTCCCAGAATGTTGCCAATTCTAACATTTTGTTTGTTTCGGATGCAAAGTTAGCGCAAAATGTCACCAAAACTGCGCATTTGCCTCGCATTTTATTCTAATATTTGCGATTGAGTGTCACTTTGTAATTTGATTACGACATATTACTTTCGGATTATAACGAAAACAACCTTGATACTTTCAGATTGTTACTTGTGCAAGTTTTTGTAGATTAAATTCAAATATTCTTAGGTCGAATCTTTTCGAATTGTCGTAATTTTGCACACGATAAAGTTTTTCAGAACAACTCTTTGGCCAAGAGGTATTAGTATTAATTAAAAGGTAAAAAGAATGAAAAGGATTGAAGCAATTATCCGGAAAACTAAGTTTGAGGATGTGAAAGAGGCATTGTTGCAGTCGGACATCGACTGGTTTGAGTATCACAATGTTCACGGAATTGGTCAGAGTCGCGAGGAGCGCATTTATCGTGGAGTTCAGTATTCAACGGATGTCATTGAGCGCGTGGCCCTGACGATTATCTGCCGCGACCAGTTTGTGGATCCCACCGTGAAGGTCATTCTTCGGGTGGCCCATACGGGTGAGATTGGCGACGGTCGCATCTTCGTCAGCGAGATGCTCGACACGTGGTCTATCCGCACAGGCGAGAATGGTGACATCGTTTTGAGAGATAAGAAATAGGATAACGTATTAACACAAAAACACAATGATTATGAACGAAATAGGATTATCACTTGATACTGTATGGATGTTGCTCGCTGCTATGCTCGTGTTCTGGATGCAGCCCGGTTTTGCACTGTGTGAGGCTGGATTCACTCGTAGCAAGAACACTGCAAACATCCTGATGAAAAACCTTGTCGACTTCATGTTCGGCTCACTGCTTTTCTTCTTCGTCGGCTTCGGATTCATGTTCGGAAGCGATGGGGCAGGCTTCATCGGCGCTCCCAACTGGGGCGATCTGTCTTTCTATAAGGGCGATCTGCCCGTCGAAGGCTTCCTGATGTTCGAGACGGTGTTCTGTGCCACTTCCGCTACCATCGTCAGCGGTGCTATGGCTGAGCGCACGAAGTTCTCGATGTATCTCGTCTACAGCATGTTCATCTCGCTCATCATCTATCCCGTTGAAGGCCACTGGACCTGGGGCGGAGGCTGGCTCTCGAACGGTGCAGCCGATAGTTTCATGATGACGACTTTCGGCGATGTGTTCCACGATTTTGCGGGTTCGGCGATAGTGCATAGCGTAGGCGGTGTGTTAGGACTGATTGGCGCGATGGCGCTCGGTCCCCGTCTGGGCAAATACGGCCGCGACGGAAAGAGTCGGGCTATTCCTGGTCACAACCTCTCGCTCGCCGCTCTGGGCGTGTTCATCCTGTGGATGGGTTGGTTCGGTTTCAACCCCGGAAGTCAGTTGGCAGCAAGCGGAGAAGTCAATCGCATTGCCATCTCTCACGTCTTCCTGACCACCAACTTGGCCGCTGCAGCAGGCGGAATGGCCACGATGTTCGTCACGTGGCTGAAGTACGGCAAGCCCTCGCTCTCGCTGACGCTCAACGGCGTTCTGGCTGGTCTTGTGGGTATCACGGCAGGATGCGACCTCGTTTCGCCGATGGGCGCTGTCGTCATCGGATTGATTTGCGGTGTCGTCTTGGTCTATTCGATTGAGTTCATCGACCATCGTCTCCACATCGACGATCCTGTGGGTGCAGCCAGCGTTCATGGTGTCTGCGGTATTCTCGGCACGCTGCTGACGGGTCTGCTCTCAACGACCAACGGTGCCTTCTATGGTTTCGGCTGGGGCTTCTTCGGCGCTCAGTGTCTGGGTATTCTTGCCATCGACCTCTGGGCTGCAGCAACTGGCTTCGCTCTGTTCTACGGCATCAAGTATCTGCATGGGCTGCGTGTCAACGACCGAATCGAAGAAGAGGGTCTCGACATCTATGAGCATGGTGAGAGTTGCTATAACTAAGCATATATATATTAAAGGAGTTCAGGAGTTCAGGAGTTCAGGAGTTTTGCTTCTCTTTAGGATTTCAGGAGTTCAGGAGTTTCGCCTGCTGATTTATTTAAAACATAAGTACACAAGTTTTTAAGTATTGAAAAGAGACATAAATTCAAGTACATAAGATTCAAAAAGCAACACAAGGTGGCCAAACTTTTGTCCTTTTAGGATTTTTGTTCTTAATCTTATGTCAATTAAAACTCTTAATTATTTCTGTCCTTCTGTTTTATAATAATCGAGAATTGGCGCTCTATATCGCGCCTCACTGCTGCTGAAAGTCGCACCCACAAACTCCCCTCCTCCCCGGAGGAGGGGAATACGTGGCAGACACTTACACAGCAACCAATCTGTGAAATCAGTAGTAAATCAGAAAAATAAAAAAAATCTGAGAAAATCTGTGTAATCTGTGGGCAAAAAATAATGAGTAATGATAAATGAGTAATGAGTAATTCGTGGCAGACTTGCAGCAGTAGGAAAGGCGCGATGTAGAGCGCCGAAAGTTGTCAAAAGTTGTAAGGGTTGTCTTCTAAAGGCTCAAATAGTCTTCGGAAACCCTTCGGCTTAGGCCGCTTCCCAATGGGAACGCTCATCCGTGTTTAAAAATTGGAGCAGTCAAGACTAATGTCTGAACTCCTGCACTTCTGCACTCCTGAACTTCTAAAAAGAAGGCGCGGATGTGAAACATCCGAGACTTAAATTCAAAATATAAATAATGAAAACAATAGCATTATTAGCAATGGGTTTGGTTCTCAGTACAACCGCCCTTGCACAGGAAGAAGATAAGATAGAGACAACGGTTTCGGCCGATTTTGTGAATCAGTACATCTGGCGCGGCCTTGATCTGGGTAGTGCTGCAGTGCAGCCAACCTTGGGCCTCGGCTATAAGGGCTTGTCGCTGACCGCCTGGGGTAGTTACGGGGTGACCAATCCCGACGACGTGAAGGAGTTCGACCTCACCCTTGCCTATGGTCTCGGCGGCCTGAACATCGGAGTGACCGACTATTGGTTTAGCGCGGGACTCGATGAGCGCGGTCGTTATTTCAAATATGATGCACACGGAACGAATCATGTCTTTGAGGCAAACATCGGCTACGACTTCGGTCCTGTCGCGCTCCAGTGGTTCACCAACTTTGCGGGCAACGACGGAGTCAACAACGACGGCGAACGCGCCTACAGCAGTTATCTGGAGGCGGCGGTTCCATTCCAACTCGCAGGCGTTAAGTGGACTGCAACCGCTGGTGTCGTGCCGTTTGCCACAACCACCTACGCTGCCGACGGCTTTGCAGTGACCAATCTCGCGCTGAAGGCCGTGAAGGAGATCAGGGTGACCGATTCGTTCAGCATCCCCGTCTTCGGACAGTTGGTTGCGAACCCCTGTGCACAGAAAGCCTACTTGGTCTTTGGTTTTAGCCTGCAACCTTAATTTCAGCCAAGTATCTACGTCTCTCCCGCCGGGAGGGTGGGGGAGACTTTTCGATGAATTCAATGATCTAAAAAATAAACTGTTATGTGTGGAATTGTATCAATTTTAAACGTCAGGGAACAGACGCAGGAGTTGCGTGAGAAGGCATTGCGCATGAGTCAGAAGATTCGTCATCGCGGTCCCGACTGGAGTGGAATCTATTGTGGAGGGTCGGCCATTCTCGCCCATGAGCGCCTGAGCATTGTCGACCCCGAGTCAGGTGGTCAGCCGCTGTTCTCACCTGATAGGAAACAGGTGTTGGCAGTGAATGGAGAGATCTATAACCATCAGGACATTCGCAGGCGATATGCGGGTCAGTACGACTTTCAGACGGGTAGCGACTGCGAGGTGATTCTTGCGCTCTACCGTGAGAAAGGCATCGATTTCCTCGAGGACCTCAGTGGAATCTTCGCCTTCGTGCTCTACGATGAGGAGCGCGATGAGTTTCTGATTGCCCGCGACCCGATTGGTGTGATTCCGCTGTATATTGGCTACGATGCTGACGGAACGGTCTATGTCGCCTCCGAACTCAAGGCGCTCGAGGGTCAGTGTGAGCAGTATGAGCCGTTTCTCCCGGGCCATTATTATTCGAGCCGCACTCCGGGCATGAAGTGCTACTATCAGCGCGACTGGATGGAGTTTGCCAACGTGAAGGACAACGAGGCAAGCGTCACGAGCATTCATGATGCACTCGAGGATTCAGTCCGACGCCAGTTGATGTCGGATGTGCCCTATGGCGTGCTGCTCAGTGGCGGACTCGACTCTTCGGTGATTTCCGCAATTGCCGAGAAATTCTCTGAGATGCGCATCGAGGACAACAGTCAGACCAAGGCCTACTGGCCGCGTCTCCACTCGTTTGCAGTCGGTCTGAAAGGTGCGCCCGACTTGGCGAAGGCGAAACTCGTCGCCGACCATATCGGTACGGTTCATCACGAAATTAACTATACGATTCAGGAGGGTCTCGACGCGATTCGCGACGTCATCTATTTCATTGAGACCTACGACGTCACCACCGTTCGTGCGTCCACGCCGATGTATCTGCTTGCCCGTGTCATCAAGTCGATGGGCATCAAGATGGTGCTCTCGGGCGAGGGTGCCGATGAGATCTTCGGCGGCTATCTCTATTTTCATAAGGCCCCGTCGGCTCAGGCGTTCCACGAGGAGACCGTTCGGAAACTCTCGAAACTCTACCTCTACGACTGTCTGCGTGCCAACAAGAGCCTGTCGGCATGGGGTGTAGAGGGTCGCGTTCCGTTCCTCGACAAGGAGTTCCTCGATGTCGCCATGCGTACCAATCCCGAGGCGAAGATGTGCCCGGGCCATACGATGGAGAAGCGCATTGTCAGATACGCCTTTGCCGATATGCTGCCCGAGGAGGTTGCTTGGCGACAGAAGGAGCAGTTCTCCGATGGAGTGGGCTATTCGTGGATTGACACGCTGAAGGAGATGACGTCTCAGGCAGTCTCCGATGAGCAGATGGAGCATGCTGCTGAGCGTTTCCCCATCAATCCGCCCAAGAACAAGGAGGAATACTATTACCGCAGCATCTTCGCTGAGCATTTCCCCAGTGATTCCGCCGCGCGCAGTGTGCCCAGCGAGGCGAGTGTCGCTTGCTCCACCGCTATCGCCCTCGAATGGGACGAGGCCTTCCGCAACATGAACGACCCCAGTGGCCGTGCCGTCAAGGGTGTCCACGAACAGGCGTATTGATACTCCCCCCATTGGGGAATGCTCAAATCTGCTTGTAGCGATATTTGATAGATTTTTGTGCGATCCAATTAAACGGAATCGGGAACTGATTAGAATCCTGCCCAAGTCTGTCGCCAGAGTTTGCGGGCCATCTCGTCCCACTGCAGGATGGTGGCGCCGAAGAAGTCGGCGGTGTAGCCGTTGAGCATCTGCTGGGCTTGTTCGGGTGACTCGCTCTGGAGTTTCTGCCACGACTGCTCCACAAACGGGAGTTCGCGCTGACCTTTCTCTATGAAGTAGTCGCGAAGGGGCTCAAGGGTCTTGCGATAGGTTCCCCAGCGAACGGTGGCGAGGCGGTTTGCCTTGCGGTAGTGCCAGAGGGCAGCGTCCTCGCGGTCGGTGTGCTGACCACAGATCTGCAGCATGCGGGGCAGTTCGGTGCAGCCGCTGAAGATGGGGAAGCGGGGACTCTCGCCGGGGTTGTCGAGACAGATCCAGGCGACACCGCCAACCTCGTCGGGGAGCCACGAGCGGAGTTGGATGACGGTGCTATAGGCGCACCAGGGAACGCTGACGGTTCGGATGTTCTTCATCACGGAGTCGCCCATCGCATAATACATATTGATCTCGTCGGGTCGCATCCAGGGGTTGGAGAATGGCGACACGATGCTGTCGGGTTCTTCCTCGTTGATCTTGCCGTCCTTGCCCTTCCGCTTGGGGTTGGGAATCTTATGGCGAAAACTGAGGTTCTTGTCGGTTCCCTCGTAGTAACTTCCTAACAGTTGCATCACTTGCGCGGGACTTACCTTCTTGTCGGGCTTGACGCTCAGCGGGAGGTTCTCGATGGTGTCGCTCAGACAAAGCGAAGGCGCAAGTGCATTCATAATGAAATGTTCGCGAACGCTGTAGTTCTTCGGCTCGTCGAAGTAGTTGCCGCCGCTATAGACCTTCCAGAAACTGAACGGTTCCTTTCCGTCCCACAACTTCAGACGCTTCGCCACATCGAAGACGTTCTTCGAAGCCATATAGTGATCCTTGTCCTTTAGGTTGAGCGAGGAGATGCGCGAGATGTTAGCCGATACGGCAATCTCGTCGTCGGGAATGCGTACGGCAGCCCAGACGCCACCAATCTTATCGGGTCCTTCGCCGAAGACTTCGAAAATCCAAACTTCGTTCTTGTCGGCAATAGTGAGGCATTCGCCGCTGTCGCCGTAGCCGTAGTCCTTGACGAGGTCGCCCATGAGCCGAATGGCCTCGCGGGCAGTGGAGCAACGCTCTAACGCGATGCGGGCGAGTTCCTCAATCATGAACATTCCCTTCTTGTTCTGGAGTGTGTCGCGACCGGAGATGGTCGTCTCGCCCATAGCGAGTTGCTTCTCGTTGAGACAAGGGTAGGCGGTATCGAGATAGCGGAACGTGTGGCGAGCCTGCGGGATGACTCCCTTCCTGTACATCTTGGTGCTGTCGTCGGCCGACTGCGTGTGCATGCGGCCTTCGTAGATGGCGGTGATGGTGTCGCGTTCGTAGTTCTTCGCAGGAACCATTCGCATCCACGTTCTGTACCAACTGTCGCACGTGTGCGATGTGATGACTGAGCCATCGGTCGAAGCATCTTTGCCCACCATGATACTCGTACACGAAAGTCGGGAACGGCCGTCGTGCTGCTTTGTCTCGTCGATTTGCGCCGAGACAGTAGTAGAGAATGTCAGGGCAGCGAGAAGAATAGTTGTAGTTTTCATATTCGTATGATATTTCAGGATGCAAATATACGAAAAATTCCCTGTATACGGAAATGTTCAGTTGCAATTACCATAACTTTTTAAAAAATCTCACAGATTTATTTGGAGCATACGAAAATTATTTGTACTTTTGCAGTCGCAAAATCGAAAAGGAAGGTTGGCAGAGTGATCGATCGCGCTGGACTCGAAATCCGGTATACCCCTTTCGGGTATCGGGGGTTTGAATCCCTCACCTTCCGCAGAGAGGAGAAGTCAGGATGGCTTCTCTTTTTGATTGTCAGGAGTTCAGGAGTTCAGAAGTGGAGGAGTTCAGACATTAGCTTTAAAGGGGCAAGGAGCAAGGGGCAAGGGACAAGAGATATGCTTTTGTGGTTCCAAATTTTAACCACGGATGATACGGATTTTTCTTAAGTTTTAAATAACACGGATTTTTAAATCACTGATTTTTTTCTTTTGCCCACAGATTACACAGATGAACACAGATTTTTCGATTTCACAGATTTGTTCGCTGTAGGTTCAAGTAGCGACATCGAGCGCCGATTCTCTAATTCTCATTAATTCATCAGCAGCAGGAAGAAAAATTCTTAAATTCTCAAATTCTTGATTATAATAATCTTTTGCCCCTGTAGGGCGAATATTTGTTGTTATTGCACTATACCCAGGGCGTTGCCCTGGGCTGTGAGCTTGTTCTACCCCCTTTGTTCTTAGCGCCTTCTGCATCGACTTGGGCTTCGCCAGTCTTGAAGGAGCCGAGAACTGCACCACTTAGGCGGCGTCTAAGATTATCAATCTTCGCCTTGCCTAGACCTTCAGCCCGCTTTTTGATTTGATTTCAGAGGCGCGATTAGAGCGCCGAAGATTTCTCGCGTAGCGATTATTCAAGGATTTCTACGCGAAGCGTATTTTATGCTCCACTATTAAGAGCCATTCTCAACATCTCTCAACCTTTCTCAACAGAGCAATGATGAATCCATATACAACAAAAAAGGACACCCTTGCGAAGTGTCCTTTTTGTGATTCCGGCGGGATTCAAACCCACAACCTTCTGATCCGTAGTCAGATGCTCTATTCAGTTGAGCTACGGAACCAATCCGTATTGTTTTGTTTGCTTTCATCGAAGAAGTGATTCCGGCGGGATTCAAACCCACAACCTTCTGATCCGTAGTCAGATGCTCTATTCAGTTGAGCTACGGAACCATTCCGTAAAAGCGAGTGCAAAGGTAACAAGTTTTTGCGAATCTGAATACTGTTTAGCGATTTATTTTCGGTGGCTTAAACTTTTTTAACGTATAGTGAAATAAAATCCAATTAAGTTGTATGTATTTCATAAATTCTTGCTAACTTTGCGGTCGATTTTAATTTAAACAACTATTTTGTATATGGTAAACATCACATTCCCAGACGGCTCTGTTCGTTCGTATGAGCAGGGTGTAACTGGTTTTCAAATCGCCGAGAGCATCTCACCGGCTCTCGCACGCAACGTTGTATCTTGCGCCGTAAATGGTGAGACAGTTGAACTCAACCGTCCTATTCAGGCTGACGCCACCATCGCCCTCTACAAGTTCGACGATGATGAAGGTAAGCACACATTCTGGCACACTTCTGCCCACTTGTTGGCTGAGTCATTGAAGGAACTCTATCCTGGCATTCAGTTCGGCTTCGGCCCTGCTGTAGACAATGGCTTCTTCTACGACGTGCTGTTGCCTAACGGTGAGATGATCAAAGAGAGTGATTTCCCACAGATTGAGGCCAAGATGCTGGAACTCGCCCGCAAGGATGAGCCGGTTGTGCGCCGCGAAGTGCCCAAGGCCGATGCTCTCAAGGAATTTGGTGCTGACGGTCAGACCTATAAGTGCGAGCACATTGAGCAGGACCTCGAGGATGGGACAATTTCAACATACACACAGGGTTCATTCACTGACCTCTGCCGCGGTCCGCACCTCGTTTCGACGGGTCTGATCAAGGCCGTGAAACTGACAAGCGTCGCTGGTGCCTTCTGGCGCGGTGATGCCGAGCGCGAGCAGATGCAGCGCCTCTATGGTGTTTCGTTCCCGAAGAAGAAGTTGCTCGATGAGTATCTCGTGATGCTCGAGGAAGCCAAGAAGCGCGACCATCGTAAGATTGGTAAGGAGATGGAACTCTTCATGTTCAGCGACCGCGTAGGTAAGGGTCTTCCCATCTGGCTGCCGAAGGGCACCGACCTGCGTCTTCGTCTGCAGGACATGCTTCGCAAGATTCAGAAGAACTTCGGTTATCAGGAGGTGATCACTCCGCACATCGGTGGTAAGAACCTCTATGTGACCAGTGGACACTATGCTCACTACTCGAAGGACGCCTTCCGCCCAATCACTACACCTGAGGAGGGCGAGGAGTATATGCTGAAGCCGATGAACTGTCCTCACCACTGCGAGATCTTCGCGTGGAAGCCCCGTTCGTATAAGGATCTGCCTCTGCGCATCGCTGAGTTCGGTACGGTTTATCGCTATGAGAAGTCGGGCGAACTTCACGGTCTGACCCGCGTACGTTCGTTCACTCAGGACGATGCCCACATCTTCTGTCGTGCTGATCAGGTGAAGGGTGAGTTCATGCGCGTGATGGACATCATCAAGGCAGTGTTCTCTATCTTCCAGTTCGAGAATGTAGAGGCACAGATCTCACTTCGCGACCCGAAGGACAAGCAGAAGTACATCGGTTCTGACGAGGTATGGGCTGAGTCGGAGCAGGCTATCATCGACGCTTGTAAGGAGAAGGGCCTCGACGCTAAGATTGAATATGGAGAGGCTGCATTCTACGGTCCGAAACTCGACTTCATGGTAAGAGACGCTATCGGTCGCCGTTGGCAGTTGGGAACGATTCAGGTAGACTACAACCTGCCTCAGCGCTTCCACCTCGAATATACTGCAGAGGACAACTCCAAGCAGACTCCTGTGATGGTTCACCGCGCACCTTTCGGTTCGATGGAGCGTTTCACAGCCGTACTGATTGAGCACACTGCAGGTCACTTCCCACTGTGGCTCACTCCCGAGCAGGTGGCTATTCTGCCGATTTCGGAGAAGTACAACGACTATGCTCAGCGCGTCAGCGACTATCTCAAGGAGCAGGGCGTACGTGCAACTCTCGACGACCGCAACGAGAAGATTGGCCGCAAGATTCGTGACAACGAACTGAAGCGTGTTCCCTACATGGTGATTGTGGGTGAGCAGGAAGCAGCCGAAGGTCTCGTCGCTATGCGTAAGCAGGGTGGTGGTGAGCAGAAGACCATGAAGATGGAAGAGTTTGCTCAGCGCATCAACGAGGAAGTTGCCGCTATGCTGAATGCAACGAATCTGAAGCCCAACGATTAAGTTCGTTTCGCGATTATACAAAAAGAGAGCCTCTGGGTCAGATGATCCGGAGGCTCTTGTTTTTTAGTGGAGAGAGGTTTGAGCGTTCCCTGTTAATCGGGGAAGAGGCCTAAGCCGAAGGGGCTCTAGAAGACAACTCTGACAACTTTTGACAACTTTCGGCGCTCTATATCGCGCCTCGCCTGCTGAGGTTTATTAAAACAAAAGTACACAAGTTTTTAAGTTTCGAAAAGAGACATAAGTTCAAGTACATAAGTTTCAAAAGCATCATAAGGTGTCTGCCGTAAGGCGAAACTTTTGTCTTTATGGGAATTTCTGTTCTTAATCTTATGTCAATTAAAACTCCTAAATTTTTATGTCCTTCTGTTTTATCTTCGCACCCTCGAATTCTCCAATTTCCGTTTTCAAATTTCCATTCGAATGTTACATTGGTAGGTCGCAGCCACGAATCACTCATTACTTATTTCTAATTACTCATTATTTTTTTCCCACAGATTACACAGATTTTCTCATATTTTTTATTTCGATTTATTACTGATTTCACAGATTGGCGCTCACGCAGTTGTGAGGCGCGATATAGAGCGCCAATTCTCAAATTCTTATTAATTCAATGCCACAGGAAAATTCTTAAATTCTCTAATTCTTGATAAAAATCTTTTGCCCTTACAGGGCGACAAGACGCTTCGCGTGGTTAAGAATGGTTCAGAATAGTTATGAATGGTTCAGAATGGTTCGCTACCACCCCCCGTGCGCTTCGCTTACTCCACCCCTCCTCCCCGGAGGAGGGGAATGCGAGGCAGCGAATTCCAACTGCAGTGAGGCCTTCAGCCCGTTTTTTAATTACTTATAACTCTGCCTCGTTTGATCTGTGGTTTTCTTTTGTCGCGTTAGCGTAATATCTGGCGCAAAGCGCCATTGTTTTTAACTGTTTTTTTATGTTTTTTTATGTTTTCTAACGGCCGCCAACGGCGGAACTCATCCCACTTCTATCTGAAAGGGGACTCAGAAGACTATCTGGGTTATTTAAAGACAACCTTGACTACAAAAGACAACTTTTGAGGTTGTGGCACATCGTTATACAACATAAATGAAACATAAACAACTTGGGGGCAACTATTGTTGCCCCCATTGCAGCCACTTGTAGATTGTGACTTTTGTTTGTGACTTGTTACTTGTCAACTGTCACCAGTTGTTTGTGATTTGTCAATTGTAATCTGTAACTTGTAATTTTACTGCATGTCGTAGACAACCTTCATCAGTTGCTTGCCCAGTGCGTCGGCTTCCTCAGCAGTGGGGGCTTCGCTATAGACGCGAATGATGGGCTCGGTGTTCGACTTACGCAGATGAACCCAGCGGTCGGCAAAGTCGATTTTCACACCGTCGATGTCGTTCACCTGTTCATTCTTGTAGAGTTCCTTCACTTTCTCAAGAATAGCGTCGACATTGGTGGTCGGCTGCAAGTCGATGCGGTTCTTCGCCATGAAGTAGTTCGGATAGGTCTTGCGCAGTTCGCTGACTTTCACGCCCTTCTGAGCCAGTTGAGTGAGGAAGAGGGCAATGCCCACGAGTGCGTCGCGACCATAGTGGGAAGCGGGATAGATGACACCACCGTTGCCTTCGCCACCAATCACTGCGCCAACCTCCTTTATCAGCGTGGTAACATTCACTTCGCCAACGGCAGAGGCGCAATACTTACCACCACGACACTCCGTCACATCGCGCAGTGCACGTGTTGACGAAAGGTTCGAAACCGTATTGCCAGGAGTGTGGGAGAGCACGTAGTCGGCAACTGACACCAGCGTGTATTCCTCGCCGAACATCTCGCCGTCTTCCTGAATGAATGCCAGACGGTCGACATCGGGATCAACGACGATACCCATGTCGTAGTTGCCATTCTTCAGTTCGTCCATGATGCCGCCGAGGTTCTGCTTTAGGGGCTCGGGATTATGGGCAAAGTCGCCATTGGCTTCACCGTTGAGGAACTTAGCCTCTACGCCCAGCGCCTTCAGCAGGTCGGGCAGAATGATGCCGCCAACGGAGTTGATGCTGTCGACGACAACGCGGAATCCAGCCTTCTTCACGGCCTCTGCATCCACCAGTTCAAGCGCCAGCACGCTTTCGATGTGGCGACGATTGATGGTGTTGTCCTCGCAGTAGTGGCCCATGTGGTCGACATCGGCAAAACAGAAATCCTCAGCCTCGGCGATGGCCAGAACTTCCTCGCCCTCAGCCTTGTTGAGGAACTCTCCCTCGTTGTTGAGAAGTTTAAGCGCATTCCAATGACGGGGATTATGCGAAGCGGTGATGATGATACCACCGTCGGCCTCGAGCCAGCGAACGGCCAACTCTGTGGTCGGTGTCGTTGCAAGCCCAATATTTACTACGTCGTAACCCATGCCCATCAGCGTGCCGCAGACTACATTCTTGACCATTTCGCCAGAGATGCGAGCGTCGCGTCCTACGACGATGCGGTTGTTCTGCGACTTGGCCGAGCGACGAATGAACGTAGCATAGGCCGAAGTGAACTTTACGATGTCAAGTGGGTTCAGGGTGTCACCAGCAGGTCCGCCAATTGTACCGCGGATACCTGAAATAGACTTAATAAGAGTCATAATATTTGATGAATTTCAGATGAGTTATTCTTCTATGATTTATCTGCCACGCTCAAAGGTGATGTCGTAGAGATAGGGAATGACGTTCTGCGATGCAGTGAGGTGGCCTTCCTTATGGGGAACAATGAGTTTCACGTGGGCAATCTCATCGCCATCGTTGGCGGGACGTCCGAGATTGATGTAGGCGAACGGAACGAGCCAACCCGAAAGCACAACGGCTGAGGTTCCGCTGCTATAATACGAATACATGAAACTACTGCTCGTATCGAACAGACCCGAGTAGGTGCCCGAAGTCTTCGTAATCGACATGCGCTCTACGGCCAGCGTGGGGCTGACGACAGAGCCGTTGAAGGGCATTGCGAACTTGTTGGTCAGCGTGATGGAGTCTGCACCCAGCAGGAGGTTGCTCTCAGTGAATCTGCAAAGTACGGTAGCCGTTTCGCCGTCCTTGATCTTCTCGCCGCAGCCTTTATTGATGATCTGCATATAGACACCCGATGCCTCGAAGAGTACGAACTCATTGCGTGAAACATCGGTCATGCTGTCGTTGGCAAAGAAGGTGGTTTCGGAAATCACATTGATGGCTGAATCGGCAATATACTGATTGATGGCGGCAATTTCGCGGTCGCGCTGTTCTTGATAAGTTACGGTGTCACTGCAGGAAGCAATACCCAACAGCACAGCAAAAATGCCAGTCAATAGAAAAAACTTTCTCATTCGTTTCACTTTCTGTTATTTATTGAACATTGTGCAAAGGTACAAAGTTTTTTTGAAACATGGCAGAAAACGCACCAAGGTTTTACATCTTTTATAGATTCGGGTTCGTGCTGAATTCCTGTATGGCCTTGCGTGTGATCTGCTCTGCTTCGGCAAGTGAGCAGTCGAGACGGCCTCCACTGGCATTCAGATGGCCTCCACCATTGAAGTATCGTTCCGCCATTTTGTTGCATGGGAAATCGTCGACGCTGCGAAGACTTACCCAGATGAGATTGGGTGTGCGGTCGTCTTCACGAAGTGAGATGGAGAGACGGATGTTCTTGATTCTGAGGGGTTCGTTGACGAGACCTTCGGCGTCGCCCTTGATGAAGTGATAGTCCTGCATATCTTTTCGTGAGATGGCGAAGTAGCAGGCGCGATAGTCGTTGAACACGTTCAGTTTGTAGCACATCACGTAGCCCCTGAGCCTGATGGCCCATGATGAGTAGTTGTTATAGACCTTGCGGTAGATCTTGTCCTTGTCGATGCGCTTGGTCAGCAACTGACCGATGATGAAGTAGATTTCGGGCTGCGTAGAGTTATAGGTGAAGCCGCCCGTATCGGTCATCATGCCGCAATAGACCGCCACAGCCCACAGTTTGTCCATCTTCTCAAATGCGCCAAACTGCCAGACGATTCTGAACACCAGTTCTGAAGTCGAACTGCTTTCGGGGTGGGAGATAATCAGTGCTCCGTCGAGTTGCGGATTCAGATGGTGGTCAATCATCACCTTCTTCGCTGGCGCCGCGTCGAGCGCATCCTTCATGACTCCCGTGCGGCCTGTCTCGTTGTAGTCCATGCAGAAGACGAGGTCGGCCATTTTCAACAGCAAGTCACACTTCTCAGGGTGTTTGTCGTAGCGAACAATCTTCTCCGTATTCGGCAACCACTGCAGAAAGTCGGGATAGGCGTCGGGAACCATCACGATGGCCTCCTTGCCGAGACTCTGCAGATAACTTGCCCACGCGAGCGACGAACCGAGCGCGTCGCCGTCGGGTGACTTGTGGCAGGTGACGACAATAGTCGAAGAAGCCGCTATCAGTTCTTGCATGGTAGCGGCTTCCTGATCAGTAAGGATTGGTTTCAGCATTAGAAGAGTTTGTTAGGATACACACCCTCGTCGACGAGTTTCTGGATGCGTTCCACTGTAGCCTCGCGGTCGGCGGCATAAGTTACACCGAACCACTTCGAGGTGGTGTCGAGCACTTCAACGGTAGATGTTCCCTCGTTGATCAACTTGCTCACCATCAGCGGAATAAAGAACTCGGCCTTCAGGTTCTCAATGTTCTTCGGGTTGCTGAGGAACTCCTTAAAGTAAGCCTCAGAATGTGCAAAGTAGTCGGGAGTGAAGCCCCACATATTCATCGATACGGGCACATTCTCCTCCAGCGGCTGCCATTCGCCCTGCTCATCTTTGAAGCAGATGGCGTTGCCCTTGTCCTCCTGACGCATAATCTCTGTGCGCTCAACAACCTCTACCAGATGGTGATCGTTGTCAAACTCGCATACGCCACGAGCCACAGAGCCGTTCTCTGACAGCGTGTTGCAGCAGCGGAAGCCCACCATTGCATATTTGTTCTCACTTCCCTCAGGCAGTTCGCTCAGGAACTTACCAATCTGCATGAAGGCGTCGCGGCCATAGAAGTCGTCGCAGTTGATGACGCAGAACGGCTCCTTGATCACGTCCTTACCCATCAGCACAGCGTGGTTTGTACCCCAAGGCTTCACGCGGCCTTCAGGAACGCTGAATCCCTCGGGCAGAGCGTCGAGAGCCTGGAAGCAGAGTTCGCAGGGCACCTGACCCTCATATTTAGCAAGAATCTGTGTGCGGAACTGCTCCTCAAAGTCTTTGCGGATAACCCACACGATGCGGCCGAAGCCTGCCTGAATAGCGTCATAGATACTGTAGTCCATAATCGTCTCGCCATTGGGGCCGAGCCCGTCGAGTTGTTTCAGACCACCATAACGGCTGCCCATACCGGCAGCAAGAAGAAACAATGTTGGTTTCATAAAAATCTTGTTTATAGTTTATTATATTATAAAGGTTTTCTTTCGTTCACCAAAGAGGTTTTTATATTACAATGCAAAGGTAACATTTTATTTTCATTCCACAAAATCATGTGCCCACTTTTTTGCATTCGATTTACTACAGCGATCAGTCCAGTTGACTCATTAGCCTTGTGAAAGCGGTCCTCTTCACTTTGGCGAAAAATAACACGCAATGATGCAAGCATCGATATACGCTGCTTGGGAGAAAAAAAAGCAATAAGAACTGGTTTCTCTTCTGACTTCGGTGGATTTATGTCTGACTTATGAGAAAAGTGCGGTGCCGAGGGTATGGGTGAGCCAGATGAGGGCGTAGATGATGAGGATGATTCCAATGACGAGAGCAACCAGCACGACAGCAGCCTGCGTGGCCTTGCGGTTCACCTCATTGATGACGGTCTCGTTGTTTGTGAGGAAGCCATCAATCAGTTGCATGTTGCGTTTGTTGGCTCGGTGGAAGAAGTCAATCAAATCGCCCACGAAGAAGGGCAGCAGACCGAGGAAAATATCACGCAGGGTGTTGTTGAGAATGGCGAGCGTAAGGGGAATGGAATGCAGTCGGAATGCAGAGAAATAGACGTGAACCACAGCAAAGAGCGCAGATACGATATCACCAACTCCACCAGGAATCATTCCCGCCACACCGTCGAGATAGTAACGGTCCATCCATTGCGTGATGCCCTGCATCACATGATAGATACGGGAATTGAGCAGTTCAGCCTTCAGTTCGTTTTTCCGCTCCGATTTCGCCCCAGTGTTTCGTTCAGTATTCCATCGGGAGTTTCGTTCAGTATTCCAACGGGTATTCTGCTCAGCATTCCGTTGGGCATTTCGCTCAGCATTCGCCCCAGCATTACGCTCAGGATTTCGTTTTGAATTAAATTCAGCATTCTGCTCGATATTGCGCTCAGAATTCAAATCGTTATTTGGTTGGGATTTCGGCTCGATATTCTGTTCGGATTTCCGTTCGTTATTCGGTTCGGTATTCCACACAGCATTCTGTTCAGTCTTCTTTTGCTCGTCCATAGTCTAGTCCTCCTTTTGTGATTAGTCCTTCTTCCGAAAACTGAACTCGCAGCCGCAATATTGCTGATTGTAGAATCCGTATTCGCGTAGGAGTTGATTGCGGCGGTCAACAAGTCCGCCTTTTCGCCAGTTCTGAGCCCAGAAGCGAGTACCAGGAACAGCGTTCTCGGCTGCGAGCCCAGCCCGCGTGATTTGCTCAATGCTCTTCCAACGCGACGAGGCCAGCGTTGTCGTGAACCAAGTGAGTCCTAGTTCCTGAGCCTTCAGCGCAGTTGCCCTCAACCGAAGGAAGAAACACTGCTCACAACGTCGGCCCCGTTCGGGTTCGTTCTCAAGTCCACAAACCCCATGCAGCCATTCGTCGTGGTCGTAGTCGCCATCAATCCAGTCGAGCCCGAGACTCTCCGCATGACGTTTGCTTTCCTCCTTGCGAATGTTATATTCATCGCGAGGGAAGATGTTGGGATTGAAATAGAAAATGGTGGGTTTCAGTTGGTGTGCAAGCATCCACTCGACAATCGCCGACGAACACGGCGCACAACAGGCGTGAAGCAGGAGAGAGGCCTTTCTTTCCCTGATGTCCTGTGAGGACTCTTCTGCGTTATTGAATGCGGAAGAGTTGAGCAATTCTTCGGGTATGACGATAGCGGGTTGTTTCAATTTGCTAAACTTTAGATTCTAAAACTCTGAAATTGAATACTGATGCGGTGTGTTCAGAATGTCTTGAACTCGTAGCCTTGCTCCTGTAGCCACTCAATAGAGCGGGGCAGGGCGGTGCGGAGTTTGTCGATACTTTTGAGCGAGTCGTGGAAAGTGATGATGGAACCGTTTCGAGCGTAGCGTTTTACGTTGTTGAACACGTCGTCGGCTGTCAGCCATTTGGAATAGTCGCGGGTAACGAGGTCCCACATGACGATGTGAAACTCCTTCGACAACCAATAATAGACACTATGACGCAGCCAACCGTGAGGAGGACGGAACAGAATTGCGTTCTTCTCGCCTTCGCCCTTTGGGCGGAAACAGCATTTGGCTCTAAGTTCATTCATTCCTTCGGTATTTTCGTTCTCAGAGAAAATGCTTGCCGACAGACTCTCGATAGTCCGCTGCGCCTTGAACGTGTCGATGATGTAGGTTGCGGTCCAGTGCTTGAAACTGCCCAGATGATGATAGGTGTGATTGCCTACCTGATGGCCAGCCTCAATGATTTGCCGAAAGAGATCAGGGTGTTTCTGAATGTTGTCGCCCACCATGAAGAAAGTAGCCTTCACGCCATAATGCTCGAGTGTTTCGAGCAGAAATGGAGTAGACTCAGGGATGGGCCCGTCGTCGAACGTCAGGTAGACTGCTCGTTCTAACGGGTCCATTCTCCATATTGCCTTAGGATAAAGCCACCGGAGCCACTTGGAAGGTTGCTCAATAATCACTACTGGCGACTGACTAATTTTACATGTTCACCTGTCCGCCTCTCTTCTGAAAGAACTCAAAGCATTTCTCGAGTTGAACGGCCATGCTGTCAGCAAGTTTATCGTCGACAAGACTTGTTATCTGACCAACTTTCTGCATGACGTAGAGTTGAGTGAGGCAGTCGGAGTTGGCCTGCATGAATCGGGAACCGCCGAGTGACATGTAATAATTGAAGTACTGAGTGGCGTTCTTCCACAGTTCGTTAAGAATGTTCAAGGCCTCAGTCTTCTTGCCGAGAAGGGCATAGGTCTCAGCCATATCGAACGAACCACTGCGGTAGTTGATGGGCACGTTGTAGTAAGGAATCTCCTTCTCGCACTTCTGCAGTACGGCCAGCGCCTTCTGGTCCTTACCCTCAGAGACGAGGTTCTTGGCTAGCGTTGCCATCAGTGTACGGTGGGTGTAGCACATGCGCATCACTGTCTCGTCGAGATAGAGATCCGGACGCGAGAGACCGCCGAACTTATAGCGGTTCATGACATTATTATATGTCTTCTCCGTATCGAAATTCTTGACGTCCTTGATGGGCACGAGGCTACCTCTCTGGTCGGTGCGGAACGTGCTGAACGGAGTGATGCGATTGGCAAGTCCTTCCTGAATGAAGTTCTCGCCCAAATTCATGTAGTTGTCGGAACCAACGGTCGTTGCCACATAGATAGGACGAGTCCAGTTGGCTTCAGCAATCATCTCGAGCATCATCAGGTCGCCCTTGTAGAGCGCGCGCTTGCCCGCCAACGAGATGATCATCTTGTCGGGGATGCTGTCGGTCGCCATAAGCATTCCGCTCTTGCGTACAGCGTCTTTGTCGATGTTCAAATAGACCGTATCGGTGGGGATGAAATGCATGTCTGCATCCTTTGAGCGAACCCAGTACTTCAGGATGTTCTTCAGTTCGAACGGCTCATCTCCAAACTGCTCGCGGGCAGCCTCTGGATCTTGCTGATAGAATTCCTTCAACTGTGATTCTGCCATTGGCTCAACCTCAATATAATCGTTTGTGCCAGAACAGTACTCGAGTCGCGACCACGTGATGGGCAGCGAAGGAGACTCATAGGCGGGTCGCACCATCTGGTCGATGTACCAATCGGTCGCAAGATAACTGAGGTTGCAGACACGTGCGTCGAGACGAACACCCTCAACGTCCTGATTGTACCAGAGCGGGAATGTGTCGTTGTCGC
This sequence comes from Prevotella sp., assembly GCA_024697645.1. Taxonomy (GTDB): domain Bacteria; phylum Bacteroidota; class Bacteroidia; order Bacteroidales; family Bacteroidaceae; genus Prevotella. The sequence continues at coordinate 17,617 of JAILFH010000074.1, read as the reverse complement.
CATTGGTGAAGATGATGGGATTGCCCTCGTCCTGCAAGGTCATGAGGTAGTTCTGACCGAAGTCGCGGCAGGTGTAGCGACCGGAGCGGTCGTGATCGTCCCACGTCTGTGTGGCCATCTGAATAGGAACACAGAGACACGCTGCTCCAACGACGCCGGCAACGGCTGTCTCATTGACCTTCTTGAGGTATTTCTTCAGCAGATCATAGATGGCTGCAACACCAATGCCGCACCAGATGGCGTAGGCATAGAACGAACCAGCATAAGCATAGTCGCGCTCACGAGGCTGCAGCGGCGTCTGATTCAGATAGATCACGATGGCCAGACCCGTCATGAAGAACAGGAAGAAGACCACCCAGAACTGACGAATCCCCCTGCGTCCGCGCCACGCTTGCCAGAACAGACCGATGAGACCGAGAATGAGCGGCAGACAGTAGAAGACGTTGTGACCCTTGTTGTTCTTCAGGTCGTCGGGCAGTTTCGACTGGTCGCCCACCAGCAAGTTGTCGATGAACGAGATACCGGTAATCCAGTTTCCGTGTTCGGGTTCGCCGTTGCCCTGAATGTCGTTCTGACGTCCGGCGAAGTTCCACATGAAGTAGCGCCAATACATGAAGTTACACTGATAAGACAGGAAGAACTTCAGGTTCTCCAGTTGGTTCGGCATCTTCACGGTCACCATTTCTCCACAGCGGTCGTAGGGCACTTTGTAGCCTTCGACACCACCCATCCACTGCTCGTAAGCCTGAGCGTGACTTGCTGAGTGCATACGTGGGAACACCATGTTCTGAGCATATTTATAGGTGTTCTTGTGGCTCACGACGAAGTAGGAGTCCTTCTCATCGGGAGTTGCTTTCTCCTTACGGCTATAGATAGGTGCGCCCTCGTTGGTCTTGGGCTTGCACATGTTGCCGTCAACCTCAAGGTCGACTTGCGAAGTATAGGCACGTCCGTAGAGTAGGGGACGGTCGCCGTATTGGTCGCGGCTGAGGTAACTACCCAAAGTAAAGATGTCCTCAGGTGAGTTCTGGTCCATCGGCGGGTTAGCAGACGAACGAATCACGATGAGCGCATAACTGGAATAGCCAATCATCAGCATCAGCAGGCACAGAAGAACGGTATTCTTCAGGCGGGCTCCAATCACGGGAACAGCCTTCTTGTCGATAGTCTTCTTGCGGTTGAGGACAAACCACAGAACACCAAGAACGATAACGCCAATGGCAACGGCCGACCAGCCATAACCGTAGAACGGAATACCGAGCAGCGCAATCGCCAGCAGGAACGCAATGTTCTGACGGCGGTCGTGGCCTTCCTGATAGGTCTCCCAGATAGCCCAGCAGACGACGCCTACGAGCAGGAGAATATAGATGATCTCACCCGTGTTGAACGGCATGTGGAGCACGTTGACAAACAGCAGTTCGAACCATCCGCCAACGGTGATGATTCCGGGAACAACGCCATATAGCACGGCGGCTACGATGACGAACGAGACAATCAGAGCCAATATCGAACCTTTAGTCTCGATGTTCGGATAGCGGCGATAGCAATAGACAAGCACGATGGCGGGAATGCAGAGCAGGTTCAGCAGGTGAACGCCGATAGACAGGCCCGTCATATAGGCGATGAGCACCAGCCAACGGTCGCTATGAGGCTCGTCGGCGTGATCTTCCCATTTCAAGATGAGCCAGAACACAATCGCGGTGAAGGCCGATGAATAGGCGTAAACCTCACCCTCGACAGCCGAGAACCAGAAGGTGTCAGAGAAGGTGTAGATCAGAGCACCCACAAGACCACTTGCCTCGATGGCAATGAGTTTCGCGGTGGTCAGTTCTCCCCAATCCTTCAGGATGAGTTTGCGCACCAAGTGTGTAATCGACCAGAATAGGAACAGAATGGTGGTTGCAGAGAGCAGTGCACTCATGATGTTCACCATACGGGCTACCTGCGACGGGTCGCTTGCGAACTGCGAGAAGAGGTTTGCAGTGAGCATGAAGAATGGTGCACCGGGTGGGTGACCGACTTCCAGTTTGTAACCCGTAGAAATGAACTCTGGACAGTCCCAGAACGAGGCTGTCGGTTCAATGGTGGAACAATAGACGAAGGCTGCAATGGCAAATGCGAGCCAACCCATCACGTTGTCCACGATTTTGTACTGTTTCATCTTTTTGAATTCTTTATTTTGTTTATTCTTCTTTTCAGGAGAAAGTATATTCCAAACTGCAAAGGTACGAAAAAACGAGCGGACTTTTGCCAATAGCCCGGATATTAATATCTTTTAACGTGTTCAGCACGTTCTTTATTCGTTTATTCCGCCTGAGTTATACTCAGTTCTGCAGCGAGAGCAATTCAAGATCCCCCTTGGAGTTTACATAGCGAAGACGTCGAAGCCGCCGTCGACTTTAGCAACGGTTCCCGTAACGAAGAGCGAAGCGTCTGACATCAGATAGTGGATAGTGCCGCAGAGTTCCTCAGGATTTCCCATACGTCCGAACGGTGTCTGACGAATTACGTCCTTGCCGCGCTGTGTGTGAGTGCCGTCGGGATTGGTCAGCAGAGCGCGATTCTGTTCGGTGATGAAGAAACCTGGGGCAACAGCATTCACGCGGATTCCCTCACCGAATTTCTTGGCGCACTCAGTAGCCATATAGGCTGTGAAATTGGAGATACCAGCCTTAGCGGCAGCATAGCCACAGACGCGTGTCATCGGGCGATAGGCAGCCATCGATGAGAAATTGATGATAGCGCCCTTGCCTTGCTTCACCATTGGCTGAAGGAAAATCTGAGTCGGAATGACCGTACCCGTGAGATTGAGTTCGAGAACATGTGAGAAATGCTTCGGGTCGAGGTCGAAGAACGTCTTGTCGGGGCCAATCGTTGCACCGGGCATATTGCCGCCTGCTGCATTCAGCAGCGTGTCAACACGACCGTATTTCGCCACGATTTCATCGCAGTTTTGCTTGACGATCTCGATGTTCATCACGTCGGTAACCAAAAACTCGATGCTACCAGTTGCCTGTTCGGCCTTGATGGCCTCGTTCACCTTCTCCACAATCTTCTCGCCGACTTCCTTCTTGCGTCCGAGAATGATTACTTTTGCTCCGTTGAGAGCAAGATATTTAGCAATCGTGCGTCCTAAAACACCCGTGCCGCCTGTGATGACGGTCACGTTTCCTTCAATGTCAAATAGATTTTTCATATTAATGTTTTTGATTGTAACTGTTTTCTCTTAATAATTTTGTTTGTTTTCTTTTGTTTTCTTATCTGCTGAGGGCAGAATCCTCATTAATTCAAATGCGGCAGGAGAAAAAATTCTTAAATTCTCAAATTCTTGATTATTATAAATCTTTTGCCCTTACAGGGCGACGTGTCTCCTTCCCTTTCTCTACCCAGGGCGTGCCCTGGGCTATGAGCGTTCTGGGCTTTCAGCCCGCCTTTTGATTACTATTCAAACTGTTCATAACTGTTCATAACTGTTCATAACCACTCTTAACCGCGCAAAGCGCGTTGAACTTTGAACTTTGAACATTGAACCCTTGAACTTTGAACTTTGAACAACGGGCAAAGCCCGTAAATACTCTTAGTCGAAGAACCCAGGCTGAGTGTACTCAATGCCCAGTTCGCGGTCGACAGTAGCGAGGATTCCCTGCACTTGTCCCAGCGCGAACATACGGCCGAGGAACGAGTAGCCTGCATTGTAGCCCTTCGTCTCATCATCGAGCATCGTCATTCCGTGATCGACGCGCATGGGGAGTTGAGGATTCTCTTTCTCGAAGATGCGAGCCAGTTCGATGATGTCGGCACGTCCGCCCAGATGGCTTGCTTCCGTGAAGTCGCCGTTGGGGAAGATGTGGCACGAACGCAGATGAACGAAATGAGTTCTGGGTGCAAATCTGCGCGCCATTTCCACTACGTTGTTATAGGCACCGGCCGAGAGCGAACCAGCACAGAAAGTCAGTCCGTTGTGCTTGTTCGGAACAGCGTCGAGGAACCACTGAATGTCGTCAGCCGTACGAACGATTCGGGGCAGTCCGAGAATCTCAATCGGTGGGTCGTCGGGGTGTACGCACATGTTCATTTCGCACTCCTCACAGGTGGGCATAATGGCTTCGAGAAAATATTTCATGTTTTCGCGTAACTTGCTCTTATCCACTCCTTTATAGTTGTCGAGTAGTTGATGGAAGAGTTCCAGTGGATGCTCGTCGCCTTCCTTGAAATTTCCACTGACGAATCCCTGCGTCTTGATGACGATATTCTCCACCAACTGATGGTCTTTCTCAGGGGTCATCGTCTTCGCCAGTTCGTCGGCTTCAGCCAGCACGTTGCGTCCTTCGCCCACACCCTCGGGGAACTGGAATCTGGCCCATTCCTCACGAGCACCTTCGCGCTTCAGGATATAGATATCGAAATAGGCAAACTCCGCATAGGAGAAGTACAGGTTCGATGCACCGTTGGGATTTGGATGCAGCAAGTCGGTACGCGCCCAGTCGAGTACGGGCATGAAGTTGTAGCAGATGGTGTGAATACCTTCGGCCGAGAGATTCCGCAGACTCTCCTTGTAGATTTCAATCTGCTGGTCTCTGTCGGCACCACCATATTTAATCGTTTCCGTCACGGGAAGCGACTCTACCACCGACCAGCGCATTCCGTAACTCTCAATGTATTCTCGCAGGTCGCGGATCTTCTCTCGCGTCCATACTTGTCCGAGTGGAACATCGTGCAGTGCTGTGACAATGCCTTCCACACCAATTTGTTTCAACATGGCAAGCGTGATCTTATCGTTCTTGCCAAACCATCGCCAAGTTCTTTCCATAATTTATCTTAGTTTTTCTTAGTTCCGTTTTCAATAGCCTCCAAAGGATCGTAGCCGTCGTTGGGCGCAGGCTCAATGCCGAGCAGACGGCAGAGCAGCGAATAGACGCACACATTGGGGAAGTGGGGTAGGGTCAGACGGGGAATGTCGGGACCGATCGCACGGAATAGAGCGTGCATCTCCTGTAGGTCGGGATCAAATCCGTGAGTGCCTCCCGACTCGAAGGGCTCGTCTTCGGCCAGATAGCCGATGTCGGGCAGAACCACTACGTCGCCGATTCTTGGCGAACTGCCGTAGTGAAGGTATTCAGGCACCTCGGTCTTCCTCCACACGCGAACGTGGTCGAGGTCCTTCAGCGCCTCATAGATGGAATCGGTGCAGCCTTCGTTGGCATAGATACAGGCAGGAATGTTCCCCTGAATATCGCGAACCCACTCAGCCTTCAGATGCGGGCGAAGTTTCACGGCGTGACAACTGTCGACCCACGCCATTCCGTGATCCGAGACAACGAGCAAATTCACCTTGTCCTTCAGCATATTTCGGCACAGTCCTGCATAGAGTCGCCCGATGAGCGAGTCAGTCAGCAGCACCGACTCCCTTGTGAGTTTGCTCTGAGGACCGTAGCGGTGACCGTTTGCATCGGGTTGTTCCAGATAAGCCATAATCAACTGCGGCCTTTCCTCCTCAGGTCGGGCCAGTTGAGTCAGAATACCGTCAATACGCTGAGTCATTCCCAGACGCTTCTCGTCATAATTAAAATAGGTGTCGGGATACTGTCCTGCAATCTCCACATCGCTTCCGGGCCAGTAGAAGACAGCAGTGCGAAGTCCTTGTCGCTTGGCTGTAATCCAGATGGGCTCACCGCCGTAGTATTTCGGATTGTGCTTCTGCTCTTTGTTGCTCAGCGAGAACACGTCGCCCGTCTCCGTATCCAGAAACATGTTGGCCACAATGCCGTGATGGTCGGGATAGAGGCCAGTTGCCAAAGTATAGTGGTTGGGGAAAGTCTTCGAGGGAAAGGCGGGGATGAGTCCTGATTCCATTCCGTTGGCGGCCATGAAATCGAAAGTGGGTGTGTCGTACCACTGCGGATAGTCCCATCGGCAGCCGTCGAGCGAAATGATGACGGTCGTGTGTCGTCCTTCGGCTGAAGACGCAATGAATATTCCCGACAACGCGAGCAATAACAATAGTTTCTTCATCTGTGTTCAAACATAATTTCGAGCAAAGTTACTGCTTTTTTAGTTTATTCACGTCATAAGCCCACTTTTTTAACATGATTTAGTTCAGGACAACACTCGACAACCACTCTGAATTTAGCAATAGTTCAAAATTGTAATGTAAAAATTTCAGAAAAAATGATTATAATTTTACGGAAAAATCGGACAAAATGGAAAATTTTCGGAAAAAAAATCAATAAAGTGGAACAATTTAAAAAAGAAATTTGTATATTTGCAAATCGTAAAAGGGTTTCCTTAAACAATCTTTATTATGGCTAAATACAATATTGTTGAGAAAAAGGAGAAGACTGCTGCTTATCGCAACATGGTTAGTGCACAAGTAATGGATGATCTAGAGGAACGCATTCACCATCTTATCTACACACAGAAGCGTTTCCGTGACAAAAAGTATTCCGCTAAGCGTTTGGCTGAAGATTTGGGCACTAACACCAGGTATATCTCGGCTGTAGTGAATGTAAAATTCCACATGAACTACACTTCGTTCGTGAACTCGTTCCGCGTGAATGAGGCTATGAACATGCTGACCGATAGCCGTTACCTGAAGATGAATATGGAGGATATCTCCGATGCAGTAGGATTCGCGAACCGACAGTCGTTCTATGCCGCCTTCTACAAGATGACGGGCAAGACTCCTCGTGACTATCGTCAGGAGTTTCTGAGACGTCATCCCGAGGTGCTCGAAGCAGCCAAGGAGAAAGAGAAGAAAGAAAAACGACTGGCCGCTAAGAAGGCTAGAGCCAAGGCCCGGGAAAAGGCTAAGGAAGAAAAGGCTAAGGCAAAGGCTAAGGCAAAGGAAAAAGCAACTAAGAAGAAAGATGCATAAAGACTTCCAGTATGCCGGCGAACGATTCGCTGACATTCAGATATTACGCTACCGCCTGAACGGCTTCGAAAATCTGACTGAAGCACAGAGGTTGTATGTGTACTATCTGACCGAAGCCACGCTCTGTGGTCGCGATATAACATTCGATCAGTTTGGCACTAAAAACCTGAGAATCCGAAAATTACTTGAGCACATCTACACTTCCTATCAGGGAAATCGTTCCTCTGCGGCGTTTGAGGCCCTGATAGTCTATTTGAAGCGCATTTGGTTTTCCAATGGCATCTATCATCACTATGGCTGTGAGAAGTTCCTACCGGGCTTCTCCCAGGATGATTTGCTGTCGATTCTTCGGGAAATGGAACAGCAGGGCGTTGCCCTTCCTGAGGGAGAGTCGCTGGATATTATAAATAAGGAGTTGTTCCCCGTCATGTTCGATCCCGACGTGCTGCCTAAGCGTGTGAACAAGGCCGACGGCGAGGATTTGGTCCTGACCTCCGCCTGCAATTTCTACGAAGGTGTCACTCAGGCTGAGGTCGAGTCGTTCTACGGTTCTATGAAGGCGAAGGGCGGCGACTGCCCACCTTCCTATGGACTCAACTCGAAACTCATCAAGGTCGACGAGGTTCTGCTGGAGCGTCGATGGACTTGCGACGGGCTCTACGGACCCGCCCTCCGCAAGATTGTCTACTGGCTCGAGAAGGCTCGCGAAGTAGCCGAAAACGACCAGCAGAAGAAAGTAATCGCCCTGCTCGTAAAGTATTATAAATCAGGTGACTTACGCGTATTTGATGAATATTCAATCGAATGGCTGAAGGAACTCTCCGGACAAGTCGATTTCATCAATGGATTCATCGAAGTCTATGGCGATCCGCTGGGGCTGAAGGCCTCGTGGGAAGGACTCGTTGAATATAAGGATCTGGAGGCTACGAAGCGCACGCAGACCATCAGTCAGAATGCCCAGTGGTTCGAGGACCACTCGCCCGTCGACAAGCGTTTCAAGAAGAGTGTCGTGAAGGGCGTTACGGCCAATGTGATCTGTGCGGCGATGCTCGGTGGCGACGAATACCCCTCAACGGCGATTGGCATCAATCTGCCCAATGCCGACTGGATTCGCGCTCAGTATGGCTCGAAGAGCATCACGATTGCCAACATCACCGATGCCTATTCGAAAGCCGCTCACGGCAATGGTTTCATGGAGGAGTTCGTCATCGACGAGCGCACGCAGAAGATAATCGACCGCTACGGCGACCTCTGCGACGATCTCCACACCGACCTTCACGAGTGTCTCGGTCACGGAAGCGGCCAGTTGCTGCCCGGTGTCGACCCCGATGCGCTGAAGGCCTACGGAAACACCATTGAGGAAGCGCGTGCCGACCTGTTCGGACTCTATTATATTGCCGACGAGAAACTCGTCGAACTCGGTCTTCTTCCCGACCGGAAGGCCTACTGCTCGCAATACTACACCTACATGCTCAACGGTCTGCTCACGCAACTCGTGAGAATCGAGGAGGGCCGACAGATTGAGGAAGCCCACATGCGCAACCGTGCCCTCATCGCCCGCTGGGCCTATGAGCATTCCAAGGGCAACGTCTCGCTGATTCGTCGCAACGGGAAGACCTATCTGCTCATTCACGACTACGCCCGTCTGCGCTCTCTCTTTGCTGAGTTGCTGGCTGAGGTGCAGCGCATCAAGAGCGAAGGCGACTTCGAGGCTGCCCGACAGTTGGTGGAGCGCTACGCCGTGCAGATCGACCCCACGTTGCATCACGAGGTGCTCGAGCGCTACAGGAAACTCAATCTGGCTCCCTACAAGGGATTCCTCAACCCCTGGCTGAAGCCCGTCACCGACGACAGCGGCCATATCGTCAGCATCGATGTCGACTATTCCGAATCCTATTCGGAGCAGATGTTGCGCTACAGCCGCGACTACGGTTTTCTCTAACCAACACAAAACTTCTTCGGGAGTTAGAGATTGATAGAATTTGCCATTTTAACTACTCACTCATATTATTTCACTATCGAGTGACCAATTTCATTCCGTCATGACAGCAGAACAAGTCCACGAGACCGTCAAGAAAATCAAGCAGTCGTTCCGTCTTCTGATGAACGGCGTCACGGCGCGTTCGATGCGCGAGAAGGGAGTCGACTACAAGTTGAACTGGGGCGTGAGTCTGCCCGACCTTCAGCAGATGGCCACCGAGTACGAGCGAGACTACGATCTCGCCATCGCCCTCTGGAAAGAGGACATCCGCGAGTGCAAAATTCTCGCTACGCTGCTCATGCCTAAGGACCAGATGCCCGCTGAGGTCGTCGACATCTGGATGGAGCAGATTCACTCGCAGGAAATGGTCGAGATAGCCTCGTTCCATCTGTTCCAGCACCTCGACTATGCCCCCGTGCTGGCTTACGAGTGGATGGCCCGCGAGGACGACATTCACCAGATGGCTGCCTATCTGATCCTTTCCCGCCTGTTCGGTCGCGGTCAGGAGCCCAACGAGCGCGGCATCAATGAGTTTCTCGATCAGGTCGAGGTCGCGTTGCAAAGTCAGCACGCGGGTGTTCGTCATGCGGCTTTGAATTGCGTCCGTCGCTTCGCCGAATTGGGTGAAGAATATGAAAATATGGCCCGCAAATCACTCCATTTAGATTTTTTATAAGTTTTCTTCGCTGAAAAGTCCGAAAGTTTTTGTATTTTTGTGCCTTATTCTGAATAGAATGTGGAATGGAACAAAAATTGATGGACCACGTAAGGGCTGTGCTGACGGATTATCTCGAGGCTAACAGTTGTCGAAAGACACCTGAGCGCTACGCCATTCTTGAGGCTGTCTATAGCCAGAAAGGCCGTTTCACCCTTCAGGAATTGAATGAGATCCTGCTGAAAAACAATTTCCGTGTGAGCAGAGCCACGCTCTACAACGCCATGAAGTTGTTTCTCGCACTGCGTCTTGTCGTGAAGCACGTTCTCCCCGGCGGTACCTACTACGAGGCAGGCTACCGCAACGGCAACCATTGTCACCGCATCTGCACCGAGTGTGGGCGCTCCGACGAGATCCGAATGCCGCAGGTGGTCGAACTGATTGGTTCCACGAAAATCCGACGCTTCCATCAGGACGGATTCATTCTCTACATCTATGGCGTGTGCAGCAGTTGTCAGGCCAAGATGTCGCGCCGCAAGGCTTCAGCAAAGAAAAAAACAACCAAAAAGAAAAAATAATGAATACAGGTAAAGTTGATGTGCTGCTCGGACTCCAGTGGGGTGATGAAGGCAAGGGAAAAGTCGTTGATGTACTCACTCCGCGCTACGACGTGATTGCTCGTTTCCAGGGAGGTCCGAATGCTGGCCACACACTTGAGTTTGAAGGCGAGAAATATGTCTTGCGCAGTATTCCCTCTGGCATCTTCCAGGGTGGTAAGGTGAACATCATCGGTAACGGTGTCGTGCTGGCACCCGATCTGTTTATGGATGAGGCTCGCGACCTCGAACGCAGCGGTCATGAGTTGCACTCGCGCCTCTGCATCTCGAAGAAGGCCCATCTCATCATGCCCACCCATCGTGTGCTCGATGCAGCCATTGAGGCTTCCAAGGGCAAGAACAAAGTGGGAACCACGGGCAAGGGCATTGGTCCGACCTATACCGACAAGGTGAGCCGCACGGGTCTTCGCGTCGGCGACATCCTTGAGAACTTCGAGGAGAAATATGCTCAGCACAAGGCTCGTCACGAGGCGACGCTGCGCTCGATGGGCTTCACCGACTACGACATCACCGATGTGGAGCGTAAGTGGATGGAAGGCATTGAGTACATGAAGCAGTTCCCGATTGTCGACAGCGAGCATGTCATCAATCACTATCTGCGCGAGGGCAAGTCGGTGCTGTGCGAAGGCGCTCAGGGCACGATGCTCGACGTCGACTTCGGCAGTTATCCGTTCGTCACCTCTTCCAACACCATCTGTGCTGGAGCCTGCACCGGTCTGGGCATTGGTCCCAATAAGATTGGTCATGTCTATGGCATCATGAAAGCCTACTGCACCCGCGTGGGTGCTGGTCCGTTCCCCACGGAACTCTTCGATGAGACGGGTGCCCGCATCCGCGACCTCGGTCATGAGTATGGAGCAGTCACCGGACGTGAGCGTCGCTGTGGTTGGATTGACCTTGTGGCTCTTCGCTATGCGATTATGGTGAACGGCGTCACTGAACTCATCATGATGAAGAGCGACGTCCTCGACGGTTTCGACACCATCAAGGCTTGTGTGGCATATAAGCAGAACGGCGAACTCACCCGCGACTTCCCCTATAACATCGAACACGGCATTGAGCCTGTCTTTGAGGAACTCCCCGGCTGGAAGACCGACATGACGCGTATGACCTCCGAGGACCAGTTCCCCGAGGCCTTCCGCAACTATGTCTCCTTCCTCGAGGCCCAACTCGAGACTCCCATCAAGATTATCTCCATCGGTCCCGACCGCGACCAGACTATCGTCAGGAAGTAAGCGAAAGTTTCGAGTTTCAAGTTTCGAGTTTCAAGTTTCAAGTTTCAAGAGTTCAAAGACAACACGAACAACGTAGAACAACTATTTGATTCCGAAAAAAACGAAAATAAACGGAAGAAACAGAAATAGGCGCTACGCGCCAGTGATTTATTGGATGGGCTTCGCCCAGAAATCCTTCAAAAGTCGCTTCGCGAGAAATATACGGCGCTCTATATCGCGCCTCACTGCTGCTGAAAGCCGCTGCCACACGTCCCAGAAGAAAGGATGAACTGTTTCATGAAACAGGTGGTTGGCAGACGGCAACGAAGACAAACTCGTTTGTCGTTCGGAGCAGAACTGACACCAAGCCGTTTACGGCATCCTTTCGTTAACAATATCCGCGTAATCCGCGAGATCCGTGGTCAAAAATTTTCGAGTTTTTCGACTCATTTCGTTGTTTTTCGGAATTAAAAAAGATTTCTCGCGAAGCGATATTTGAAGGATTTCTGGGCGAAGCCCATCCAATGCGTCCCCTTCGGCTTAGGCCGCTTCCCCTCGTCAGGGGACGCTCAAATGTCAAAAGTTGTCAAAGTTGTCTTCGAAAAACTCAAATGGTCTTCTAACTTTGAACATTGAACTTTGAACATTGAACATTAAACTTTGAACTAGCGCGAAGCGCATTGAACATTGAACATTGAACTGCCCGAAGGGCCTTGGGCGAAGCCCAAACATCGGTGAACGATAATCCGTGACATTAAAAATTACGTAAACATCTGTGTCATCCGTGTTTAAAAATTGGAGCAGTCGAGGCATATCTCTTGCCCCTTGCCCCGCGCGAAGCGCATTAACATTGAACATTGAACTTTGAACTTTGAACTGGCCCGAAGGGCCTATATAACATTTAAATATGAACAAACCCAGTATACCCAAAGGTACACGCGACTTCTCGCCGATAGAGATGGCGAAGCGCAACTACATTTTCAACACCATCCGTGACGTCTATGCGCTCTATGGCTTCCAGCAGATTGAGACTCCTGCGATGGAAACCCTCCAGACCCTCATGGGCAAGTACGGTGAGGAAGGCGACAAACTGCTTTTCAAGATCCTGAACTCGGGCGACTTCCTTTCGAAGGTCACCGACGACGAACTCCGTGAGCGCAATGCCCTCCATCTCGCCGCCCGTCTGTGCGAGAAGGGACTCCGCTACGACCTCACCGTTCCCTTTGCCCGCTTCGTCGTGATGCACCGCGAGGAAATCCAGTTCCCCTTCAAGCGCTATCAGTATCAGGCCGTCTGGCGTGCCGACCGTCCGCAGAAGGGTCGCTATCGTGAGTTCTATCAGTTCGACGGCGACGTCGTGGGTAGCGACTCGCTCCTCAACGAGGTGGAACTCATGCAGATCATCGACACCGTGTTCACCCGTTTCGGTGTGCGTGTGCTCATCAAGATCAACAACCGCAAGATCCTCAGCGGCATTGCCGAGGTGATTGGTGCAGCCGATAAGATTGTCGACATCACCGTCGCCATCGACAAACTCGACAAGATTGGTATCGACAACGTCAACGAGGAGTTGCGTGCCGACGGACTCACCGACGAGCAGATAGAGAAACTGCAGCCCATCATCTCGCTCTCGGGCACCAACGAGGAGAAACTCCAGACCATCGCCGAGGTGCTCAAGGACAGCGAGACCGGACTCAAGGGTGTCGAGGAGATTCGCTACATCCTCCATACGCTCGGCGCTGCTGGCGAGGGCAACCCTGCTGCGCTCCACAACGCCATTGAACTCGACCTCACGCTGGCTCGCGGTCTGAACTACTACACCGGTGCCATCTTCGAGGTGAAGGCTCTCGACGTGCAGATTGGAAGCATCACGGGCGGCGGTCGCTACGACAACCTCACGGGCATCTTCGGAATGCCTGGGGTCAGTGGAGTAGGTATCTCGTTCGGTGTCGACCGCATCTTCGACGTGCTCAACCAACTCGACGCCTATCCGAAGGACGCCGTCAACGGCACCCGCGTGCTTTTCATCAACTTCGGTGAGAAGGAGACGGCCTACTGTCTGCCCGTTGTGGCTCAGGTCCGCGCTGCAGGCGTTCGTGCCGAGATGTATCCCGACTCGGTGAAGATGAAGAAGCAGATGTCCTATGCCAACGCGAAGGAGATTCCGTTTGTCGCGCTTGCTGGCGAGAACGAGATTGCCGCTGGTAAGTTCACGCTGAAGAACATGCTCTCTGGTGAGCAGCAACTCGTCGATGCTGCCGAACTCGTCGCTTTGGTTAGCAAATAATTTCATCTCTCCCCCTATGATGAGAAAATTATGATGAGAAAATATTATCCTATCCTTGGTCTGCTCCTGTTCCTGGTGTTGCTTTCGTCGGGAAAGAAGCAGACCACTGTTTTTATTATCGGCGACTCCACCGCTGCCGACAAGTCCAGTCCGCAGACCAATCCCGAGCGAGGCTGGGGTATGGTGCTGCAGGGGTTCTTCGACCGTCATGTCGATGTCGACAATCATGCGGTGAATGGTCGCTCGTCGAAGAGTTTCATCGATGAGGGCCGCTGGCAGCGTGTCCTCGACCGCATGAAGCCCGGCGACTACGTCATCATCCAGTTCGGCCACAACGATGAGAAGGACGATCCGAAGCGCCACACGGTACCTGGTGGTTCGTTCGACGACAATCTGCGCCGCTTTGCTCAGGAGACCCTCGACCGTGGGGCTCATCCCGTGCTGATGAACGCCGTCGTGCGTCGCAATTTCTATCGGCAGACCGACCTGAGCGTCGACGATGAGAGTCTGCGCAACACCTCCTATGAGGGCGAGACCGTCAATAGCGACACGCTCATCGACACCCACGGCGACTATTTGCTGTCGCCCCGCAGGGTAGCCGCAGCGTTGGGCATTCCGTTCATCGATGCCAATCGCATCACCCACGACCTCGAGCAGAGTCTCGGCATTGAGGGTTCGCGTCGGCTCCACATGTGGTATCGTCCCGGCGAGGTGGCCTCGATTCCCAATGGCCGTCACGACAACACCCACTACAATGTCTATGGTGCCCGTCTTGTCGCAGGCTTGCTCGTCGATGCTTTGGCCAAGGAGATTCCCGCCCTGCGCCGTCATGTGCGCCATTTCGACTATGTGGTTTCTGCCGAGGGTCGCGGCAACTACCTCACCTGGCAGGAAGCCGTCGAGGCCATTCCCGAGGGAGGTCGAGCCAAGGTGCTGATACTCGATGAGCCGAAGGTGAAGATTCCCGCCCAGAAAGGCAAGAAGGTGAAATTTGTCAGACGATAATCAATCATTCCTGTTATGAACGAAAACGATGTGAAACAGAATTCCCCGAAGGCATGGGTGCTCGCGGCTCGTCCGAAGACGTTGTCGGGTGCAGCCGTTCCTGTACTCATTGGTGGGGCATTAGCCTATGCTGAGTCCGCGGGTCATGTCAACTGGCTGCCGCTGTTGCTCTGCATGCTGTTTGCGCTGATCATGCAGATCGACGCCAACTTCGTCAACGACTATTTCGACTATCTGAAGGGCAACGACCGCGAAGAGCGTCTCGGTCCGAAGCGAGCCTGTACGGAAGGGTGGGTGACGCCCCGCGCCATGAAACTCGCAATGGCGCTCACTACGCTCCTCGCCTGTCTGGTGGGCTTGCCGCTGGTCATCTATGGTGGTTGGCCGATGATTGTCGTCGGTGCGTTCTGCGTGCTGTTCTGTTTCCTCTATACCACAGCCCTTGCTCAGGTGGGCATGGGCGATGTGCTGGTGCTCGTGTTCTTCGGACTCGTGCCCGTTACGCTCACCTATTATCTCTCTATGCCCGAAGTTCAGCAGACCATCTCCCCGTCGTGCTGGATTGTCGCTGTGGCCTGCGGACTCGTCATCGACACGCTGCTTGTCGTCAACAACTATCGCGACATCAACAACGACCGTCGTGCAGGTAAGCGCACGCTGATTGTCCACATCGGAGCAGCCAATGGTCGCAGGCTCTATTTTGCCCTTGGCATTGTTGCCGCCCTGCTCACCACGTCCCTCATCCTCTTCGGTCATCACTGGGCACCCTGGTTGCCGCTGCTCATCTACGTTCCCCTCCACACGTCGGTCTATAACGCCATGAGGAACATCGGGCAGGGTGCCGCCCTGAATCGTGTCCTCGGTATGACTGCCCGCAACATGTTCATCTTCGGCATCACCTTATCCCTCGGCCTCCTCCTCGGATTCCTTTTCAGTAATTAGCGAATTAGAGGTTGAGAAATGTTGAGAGAGGTTGAGATTTGAGCGTTCCCATTGGGAAGCGGCGTAAGCCGAAGGGGTTTCAGCCTCGCTCTGTTGAGAGGTGTTGAGAGGTGTTGAGAGGTGTTGAGAGGTGTTGAGAGGTGTTGAGAGGTGTTGAGAGGTGTTGAGAAGTGTTGAGAGGTGTTGAGAATGGCTCTTAATAGTGGAGCATAGAATACGCTTCGCGTAGAAATCCTTGAATAATCGCTTCAAGCAGATCATTGGGAAGCGGCGTAAGCCGAAGGGATTCAGAAGACTAATAGATTTTTAAAGACAACCCTTACAACTTTTGACATTTGAGCATTCCCCGTTGGGGAAAAGGTGGACTCCGAACTTGTTCGCCTGAGCACCAACGGAGCGCAAGAAGCCGAAGGGGACGCATTGGATGGGCTTCGCCCAGAAATCCTTCAAATATCGCTACAAGCAGATTTGAGCGTTCCCATTGGGAAGCGGCGTAAGCCGAAGGGATTCAGAAGACTAATAGATTTATTTGAAGACAACTTTGACAACTTTTGACATTTGAGCATTCCCCGTTAATCGGGGAAGCGGCCTAAGCCGAAGGGGACGCATTGGATGGGCTTCGCCCAGAAATCCTTCAAATATCGCTTCAAGCAGATTTGAGCGTTCCCATTGGGAAGCGGCGTAAGCCGAAGGGATTCAGAAGACTAATAGATTTTTAAAGACAACCCTTACAACTTTTGACAACTTTCGGCGCTCTACATCGCGCCTCTTCTCCTGCTGAGGTTTATTAAAACAAAAGTACACAAGTTTTTAAGTTTCGAAAAGAGACATAAGTTCAAGTTCATAAGTTCACAAGTTTCAAGTTTCAAGCTTTACTCACGTTACTTTCCCCGCTACACTCTGAAAGTGAGCAAGCTCAGGGTCCTTTGTTACCTTGTTATTTTGTTACTTTGGAAAGGTGGCTGCGCCTTGTGCCAACTTTTGTCCTTTTGGGAATTTCTGTTCTTAATCTTATGTCAATTAAAACTCTTAAATTTTTATGTCCTTCTGTTTTATCTTCGCTGCCACGAATTACTCATTACTAATTTCTAATTTCTCATTATTCTTTTTGCCCACAGATTGGTTGCTCCGCAAAGTTGAAAATTGAAAGTTGAAAATTGAAAGTTAGACAATTAGTATTTCTTTTCGATTTCACAGATTGGTGCTAACGCAGCCACGATTTTCAGAATCTATTAATTTGTCTTCTGTTGTTATGGTTGTCTTCTGAATCCCTTTGGGCTTAGGCCGCTTCCCCGATTAACGGGGACCGCTCAAATCTCGTTCCTCCTTCCTCGTTCCTCCTTCCTCCTTCTTCGTTCCTTCATTCAAAGTGATTTTCGGTCGTATAACTACGGTCGTGAAAGTCGCCACGCTCTAATGTGATCTGTTGCCCAGTACGTTGAATGAGCAGCAGTCGTTCCTCACGTGCGCGTTCCTTCTCCATAATATCCTCGTAGTTCTCGTCCATTTGTCTCAGCACCTCTTTGCCTGCCCCGTTATTAGCCGCCGACCAGGTCGACAGCATATCCTCCGTGCGTGCAAACTCCTCACGTGCTCCCTGGGGGTTACGGCGCAGATTCTTCGCGGCCTGATCAGCCAGCAACTCCATCGGTATGCGACTCTTCATTTCCTCCTCCAGGTATTTATTGCGACGTTTTACACTGTTCAAAACCTGCAGCAGTTGCATCATTCCATCTTCCGTTATGATGAACACTCTCTTGGTTTCATCATACCCTTCATAGCCGAATTCCCGCAGTTCCTGCACTGCAGCGTCGTCCGGCGATTTCATCGCTATTTTCGATATATTTTCTGTAGTAGTTGCCATTCAACTTTACTTTTATTATATTGTTGTTTTTATTGAATTTCCAAGATTTTAAAGCATAAGATTCGCCCACAATCATAGCCTTTCAGCATGTTGATTGCCGTAGTTCCTCCTTTTCAGTAAGACGTGTTTTGAGTGCGCGTTTTCCTGAGCCTTATCGAAATGCAAAGGTATAAAAAAT